>DAOTUE010000174.1:0-5374 GCA_034436975.1 Chloroflexaceae bacterium | reverse complement strand
GGTGGTTCTTATACCGCACAGCTTGACTGGATCACCCGCTATATCGAACACGCGCTTACCGGTGCGTGGGGGGAAACGAGTGTCCAGAACTATTCGGCAACCCGACCAGCACCCCAGGGATTTGATGCTATCGTTACCGATCCCCCCTACTACGACGCAATTGGCTATGCAGCATTGATGGACTTTTTCTATGTCTGGCTACGGCGCACGCTGCACGGTCTCTCACCAGAAATAGACGCGGCATTCAGTGAGCCGCTTGCTCCCAAATGGAACCACGAGACAAACGACGGTGAACTGATAGACGATGCCAGTCGCTTTGGGGGAGACAAACAGCGATCCAAAGCCGTCTATGAAGAAGGGATGTTTCGCGTCTTTCAGGCTTGCTGGAAATCACTCAACCCCGATGGCCGACTGGTCATTGTCTTTGCCAACAAACAACCCGATGCCTGGGAAACGCTCGTTTCAGCGATTATCCGTGCGGGCTTCATTGTCACAGGAAGCTGGCCCATCCAGACCGAAATGGCCAACCGTCTTCGTGCGCTTTCCTCTGCTGCGCTTGCTTCGTCCATCTGGCTCGTGTGCAAGAAGCGTCCGCCCACGGCGCGGGTTGGATGGGATACCGTTGTCCTGGGGCAGATGCACGAGCAGATTACCCAACGATTGCGCGATTTCTGGGATGCGGGCATTCGCGGGCCCGACTTCGTCTGGTCCGCCACGGGCCCCGCGCTCGAATCCTACAGCAAGCACCCTGCGGTAAAGAAAGCCAACCAGCCCGGCGAACTCATGCCCGTTCCCGAATTTCTGGGGCATGTCCGGCGGATGGTGGTAGATTTCGTTGTCGGGCGGGTGCTCTCGCAAGGGGGAGAGCACCCCGATACCAGTGACCTCGATGACGTGACGACCTACTACCTGCTGCACCGTAACGATTTCGGGCTAGAGCCGGCCCCCGCCGGCGCGTGCATTCTCTACGCACTCTCGTGCAACCTTTCGGACCACACACTCAGCCACCAGTTCGATGTGCTGGTGCGGGGCCAAGCCCAGGCGAATGCAGCATCGGACAGCGAGGACGCGGGCGACGACGAGACAACACCAGAGCCAGTATCGGGCAACGTCATTCGGCTCAAGGGATGGGAGCAGCGCACGCACAAGGGGATGGGCTACGACGCACCCGCCGGCCACCCCATCCCCCTGATTGACCAGATCCATCGCCTGATGCACCTGTGGAAAGCTGGAGATGTGGTGGATGTAGACGAATACCTGAACCTTTGCGGGCTACGGCGTAATGCCATGTTCCTGCATGTGCTCCAGTCGCTTATTGAACTGGCTCCTGCGGGCAACGGGGAGCGGTCCCTGCTGGAGAGCATCAGCAACCACGTCGCAGCGCGGGGGACGAGCGGGCCGGCGGGGCAGATGCAGATAGAACTATCGTAGGAGTCCAGATGTGGAGACCTGACCGGAGGGAAGCAACATGAATACCATTTACCTTGAGACCGACGACGATGCCACCCGGGTGCGCTCCCTGATTGAAGCGGCAGTAAACCGGGAGATAGCACAGCTTGAGCTTGCGCTGCGCCTGGCCCGCAAGCGGTTGGAGCCATTTGAGCACACCTATCGCGTCACTTCGGAGCACTTCATCACTGAGATGACTGCCGAAGATTTGCCCGGCGGCGATGATGAATATGTGCAGTGGGCAGGCGAATACCGGCTGATGCAGCGGTTGGTGGAACAACTCCAGCAGTTGCGCGGGATACGCTACCGTGATGCAAACGTACTTTGACCAGGTGAAAGCTCTGGTTGATGCCTACAACACCACCAGCATGGTGCTCCAATCCCAGGTCCAGT
This sequence comes from Chloroflexaceae bacterium, assembly GCA_034436975.1. Taxonomy (GTDB): domain Bacteria; phylum Chloroflexota; class Chloroflexia; order Chloroflexales; family Chloroflexaceae; genus JAAUSY01. Next base: position 3,532 of record DAOTUE010000174.1, on the reverse strand, counting down.
TTGAGGTGCGTCCGGGGAGACAGGGCTACCTGTATGGTTCCTTGACCTTTCACGATGGGTCGGTGCTGCACTTCCGTGAATACCTGTACCGGGTGGGGGAAACCATTGGCAAGGAAATGTACACCTACCACTACCAGGATGCGACCGCTGCGCTGGTCTTTCGGTATGACAATGCCCGCCATCGGCCACTCCTGGGAATGCTCGAACACAAGCATACCTCTGACGAAGTAACGGAAGCTGCCGCACCGACCCTTGAAGAGGTATTGACTGAAATCGTCTCCACATGTGGGTGGGGGACACCACAATGATGAGGAAACCGATGATGACGGACCGATGGTTTGCCCCATCCAAGCAAGTATGTTCAAAAGGCACACCGTATGTTTGACCACTTGACCGTGTTGATAAGAACCAATGGCTCTCTGGAGGCAACTCGATGACCACTCACTGGAAACCCTGGCACCAGGTCGTACAGGTGCGCGACGACGTAAAGACCGGCGACCTCTCCCTGAGCATCTTTGCCGCTAACCTCTACGACGTAGCGATGCAGCACGGGCATCGGCCCATCTATGAACAGCCCGAACAGTTCTTTGCGCTGACCTACCCCACCTACAACCTGCGCGAACTGGCAAAAGATGTTATCACCCGCCTGGCCGGCCAGAGCGATAAAGCGGTGCGCCAGCTTGAATTGACCTACGGTGGCGGCAAGACCCACACGCTCATTACGCTCTATCACCTGGTCAACAACCCGGCCCACCTTCCCGACCTGCCCGCCGTTCACGAATTCACCAGCCATATTGGAATGCCCCCGCCACGCGCTCGTATTGCCGCGCTCACCTTCGATCAGGTTGACGTTGAGAAAGGAATGGAGACCCGTGCTCCCAATGGCGATACCCGCTGGCTCAAACATCCCTGGAGCATCCTGGCATTTCAACTGGCGGGGGCGGCAGGGCTGAAACGGCTCCACGCCGACGGACTGGATGTCGAACGGGAGAGTGCCCCTGCGGAAAACTTGCTGACCGACCTTCTCTCACTGCCACAGCAGGAGGGGCTTGCTACACTCATCCTGATTGATGAAGTGCTGATGTATGCTCACGAGAAAGTGGGGCTTGCCCCCGAATGGCGCGGGCGGCTCTCCAATTTCTTTCAGTATCTCACGCAAGCCATCGCCAGAGTTGACCGTTGCGCGATGGTTGCGTCATTGCTTGCCTCTGATGTCCGCAAGAATGACTCTTTCGGACGGGAACTGTCCCAGGAGTTTTTCGCCATCTTCCGTCGTGAGCGAGAAGAGAGCGTCCAGCCTGTTAGCAAAGATGATGTCGCCGAAGTGCTGCGACGGCGGTTTTTTACCCCCGACTCTATTCGTGACCGCGAAGCCTTTCGCCCCCACGTCGTTGCTGCGGTCAAAGGGATTGCAATGCTGGATGACCAGACCGAAAGAGCACGGAGGGATGCAGAAGAACGCTACCTTTTGAGCTATCCATTTCACCCCGACCTGACCGACGTATTCTACACCAAGTGGACGAATATGGAGAGTTTCCAGCGCACCCGCGGCATCTTGCGGACATTCGCAATGGCGATCCGAGATGCCGAAGCGTGGGATACCGCGCCACTCATTGGAGCCAATGTCCTGCTTGCTGCACCATCGCAGCAGACCCTCTCTGATGCGGCCCGTGAATTGACCGGCACCGCTGCATCAGAGGAATACGAGGGCAAACGCCACGAATGGGCCAGTATTATCGAAGGCGAACTCATCAGAGCGCAACAGATTCAGCAGGAGTACACCGGTCTGGATCACCGGGAAATTGAGCAGGCGGTTATGGCTGTTTTCCTACACTCACAGCCAATCGGGAAACGAGCGCAAATCCGCGATCTCCTGCTTCTGCTTGGAGCGACCCGCCCCGACAAAATCAACCTGCGTCAAGCTCTGCTCCGATGGGTGGACGTATCGTGGTTTCTCGACGATGAGACAACGCAAGATATTCCCGATAACGCCCTGCCCCGCTCGTGGCGGCTCGGACCGGAGCCAAACCTCACCCAGATGCACCATGATGCGTGCAATCGCATTGTTTCCGATGATATTGAGCGTGTGCTGGAGGAACAAATTAGCAAAACCAAATGGCTGACGGAGGGAGCGGCTGCCGCTGGAGCACGAGTACATACGCTCTCCAGGAGCGCAACCGACGTTGAAGATAATGGCGAATTCCGCTATGTCATTCTTGGCCCGAACGCCGCATCAGAATCGGGCAAACCATCAGCAGAAGCGAGGAAATTCCTGGACACGACAACCGGTGGTAGTCCGCGCACCTATCGCAATGCAATTGTGCTGGTTGCCCCATCGCACATTGGGCTGGATGTCATTCGCACGAACATCCGGCAGTTCCTGGGATGGGAGGAAGTCCAGCATCAGCTTCGTGATCAGGAACTTGATCCCCGACGCGAACGCACGTTGAAACAATCGCTTGAGGAAAGCCGTCGCAAGATCCCTGAAAGCATTCGGCAAGCCTACACGATTGTTATTACAGTCTCAGAGCACAACGAAGCGCAGGCATTCAAGATAACGCCCAACAACAAAACCACGCTCTTCGCACAGATCAAAAACGATCATCGCTCGCGAATGCAGGATACCCCTGTTGCTGCCGATGCCCTCTTGCCTGGCGGCCCCTACAATATCTGGCGCAAAGGCGAACCATCCCGACGGGTGAATGACCTGGTGAGTATCTTTGCGCAATTTCCCAACCAGCCCAAGATGATCAATACCAGTGCCATCCTGGATACGCTGCTTGAAGGATGCAGAGCAGGGATGTTCGTTCTGCGCGATGTACGCTCGGATCGTAGTTCACGCACATTCTGGCGGAGCGTCCCTGATCTGGCTTCATTAGACAGAAACACACTGGAAGTTGTATTGCCCGAACACGCAACCCTGAACGATCTCGCTCCTTCCCTGCTGGCCCCTGGGAAACTCCCAGGGCTATGGAATGAACCTGATCCTGCTTCCCCTGATCTGCTGCCTGAAACCACACCGGTTGCCTCATTGAACACTGTTGGCAAACTGTGTGCGTATTTTGCTGGTGGGAAAACGGTATCGGTTGAACACGAAATTATTGTTATTCCAAAAGTAGAACGAACAACCCTGGAAACCACCATCAGAGAAGCAGTGGAACAAGGCATCCTCTGGATTACTGAAGGCAACACAAGCCTCTACCGCGAAACCGTCCCCGACGGTATTCTGACGGATGATACAGCCCTTCGAGCACCGCCATCTCCAATTTCTGCAACCGACGTTCTGCCATCAGCCCTACCATCAGTATGGGGAGAACAAGACATTGTCACCGCCCAGGCTATTGCTGATGGATTATCAGCGCAGGCAGACGCGCCATTACCGTGGGGCATTGTGAGCAAAGCTATTGATGGAGCGTTCCGCGCAGGGTTTCTGGAACGAACGGATGGCACTGGCCCCTGGCCGTGCGACCGGGCGGGAGCACACCAGGTTCGCGTGCGGCTCCCAATACTCCATTACCGCGATACCCCGTCT
>DAOTUE010000173.1:0-7539 GCA_034436975.1 Chloroflexaceae bacterium | reverse complement strand
GGTTTAGGTCCTGGTGTCTTCGGACGTGTGGGTTCAAGTCCCTCCTCTCGCACCATATTTTATATCATAACCGGGGTAATAGCTGTGAGAAATTTAGTTGCTTTAACAGTGTGTGTGTGCGTATCTGTTGTGTGCCTTAGTGCAGCAGAACGACCGGTCATAGTTGTCCCTGTCACAGGGGAAATAGAAGAAGGAATTGCAGCGATCGTTGTACGCAGTATAGACGTTGCAGAAGAGCAGAATGCGCACGCTATTATACTGCACATGGATACATACGGCGGGAAAGTGATTGCGGCAGAAAAGATTATGCAGGCGCTCAGTCGTTCAACTGTGCGTGTGTATACGTATGTTGATACGAAAGCGATTTCTGCCGGTGCGCTGATTGCTGCTGCGACAAGTCGGATTTACATGGCACCACAAAGTCAAATTGGTGATGCGAAGCTGATGCAAGGTTCAATTATACCCGGCATGGGCAGTCAGGAAATTGATGAAGGTGTCAAAGAAAAAGCATACAGTGCGGTGCGTGCGATGGTACGTTCTGCATGTGAAAAGCACGGGCATCCCTGGCCGATCTTCGAGGCAATGATGGATGAAGACATTTCAATTACAAATGTGATTGAAGAAGGAAAGCTATTAACGCTCACTACCGCCGAAGCGATCTCGAATAAAGTTGCATTTGGCACTGCCAGTTCATTAGCGCATCTAAAAAGCGAGTTGGGAGTGCCTGACGCGCCGGTGCATCGCATTAAAGCACAAGCTGGTGAAAAAGTAGCACGTTTTCTTACGAGCATGACTGTTTCCGGTTTGCTGCTCGTTTTAGGATTAGGTGGTTTGTTTATCGAAATTCGTACGCCCGGTGTCGGCATCCCCGGCATCATCGGCGTTATCTGTCTGGCACTTTTCTTTTGGGGACATAATATCGCCGGTATGAGCAGCTGGTTGAATATTATTCTTTTCGTCGCAGGGATTACTTTAATACTGCTTGAAGCTTTTGTCATTCCGGGCTTTGGTGTTACAGGCATAAGCGGTATTGTGTGTATCTTTTTAGCACTTGTCTTAGCAATGATGGACTGGCAACTCGGGGATTGGTCTCGAACACCTGCTATGCACGAATTTATTTCGCCACTCTTTACTGTTATGTTAAGTTTTATCGGTGCGTTTGCATTACTGTTGCTGACGGCGAAATATCTGCCTGCCGCTCCCTTCATCAATAAACTATTTCTACTCAAAGCGATGACACATGATGAAGGTTATTCTTCGCGCAATGAAGAAAAACTTCATCGATGGATTGGACGAAAAGGTATCTGCAAAACAACGTTGCGGCCTGCCGGAAAAGCTTTGATAGATGATACTGTTTTAGATGTCGTTACCGGCGGAGACTGGATTGAGCAAGGGACACCTGTAAAAGTTATTGACACACAATTTAACCGGATTGTTGTCGCTACATATACATCTGTTTCAGAGACAAAGCCCGAGCAGAGTTAATAGTGAAATTAGCGCGAACGTATATAGATTTAAGAAGAACAATTACACACATAAATATCTTAACACACTAACAATAAGGACAATAAAATGAAGCCTTTACACATTTTTTTAACACTTGTATGCACTTTTTCTATTTTAACTGTTTCTGCTGTGCAATTGACCGGCACAGTGAAAGATGAAGAGGGTAATCCCGTCGTCGGTGCAGAAGTAAAAGTTTGGGGAAAAGATATCACGACGACCAGTCAGGCTGACGGCTCTTTTGTGATAGAAAGCGAAGAATTAGTAGATGGTAATCGATACTCTGTGACAGTTAATGCAGAAGGTTATGACAAGGGACAAACTCTCTCGACGGAAGTATACAACGATCCTGAACTGGCGATTCCTCTGGAAGTTGAAATGTATAAATCTGCGCCGCCACCTGAAGTTGACGAAATAGAAATGACTGCCGAGGATTGGACAAATCGTTACTCCGGCGGCACTATAGAGTCGACGACAAATGATATCGACGATGAGCTTGATTTGGAAATGGACTATGAGAAAGAAGGCAGTATGATTGACGAAGAGGAAGTCGAAGAAGAAGTCGAAAAAGAGGAAGAGGAAGAGGAAGAGGAAGAGGAAGAGGAAGAGGAAGATGCTCCTGTAGCTGACGGTTGTGCTTTGCCCATGCTGGAGGGGGGAGTTGCAGGACGGGACGACCGTTCGGCCTGCCTGGCCAGGCTATCGAGCGATACCGAGAGACGATCTTTGACAACAAGCGTCCCCGCGGCAAAGTCGCCGGCTCGGCGGGCCTGGCGGTCAATAAACATGATCAGCACCCCGATACCGTAGAAGCCGGGCAAAAAATCAATAACCCGCACCAGATTGCGGATGACGGCAGCGGCAAACCCCACCGGTCGCCCCCCCCGTTGCACCACGCGAATCTTGATAGCCCGCTTGCCGGGGGTCTGTCCGTTCCAGAGCATCTCAAAGAAAATATAGTAGCCCCAGAGAAAAAGAAAACTCAGGAGCGACCAGACAGCCAGCAAGATACTATCCAGGTGTTGCAAGCCAACCCCCATTGCTTCGAGCAACCCAATGGCAAACCCGACCACAAGAAGGAGCAAAAGTTGTATTAGCGCAAGGAAGACCGTATCTATCATCGTGGCAAGGAAGCGTGAGCCAATACCCGCAATGGCATAGCTAAACTCGATATTTTCGGGGGTGTCTATGATGTGGTGATCGTCCATATCCTGATAAACCATGTTTTTCCTGCGTCTTCTGGGCCGTCGCTGACCGGCTGTCGCTTCGGCGCAGCGCGGAGCATGCGTAGTCCCCTGGACACGGGGCAAGTGGCTTGTTGTGCGGACTCCCGTGGGGAGCGCACGCAAGAAGCCGCCGCGCTTTAGCGCATGCGGAGTGTCACAGATTAGCCCCTGACAGGTCGTTCGGCATCGTCCGGGGGGGACGACATCAAGTCGGGGGCCTGTTCCTGGTTCTCCAGGTGGCTGACATCGTTGCACACGATATGCTGCCAGTCGCCGGCTTCGGAATACTTCAAGATGGTAATAGAGGTGTTGCCAATGTGCTTGCAGGGATGAGATGCCCCATCTGATTTCTGGTCCAATTTCTGGAAGGCGTGGTCAATCGGGTTCTGGAGCGCATAGCTGAGCATCATTCGGATGGGCCCGCCGTGGGAGAAAAACGCCAGCGTTTCGCCGGGGTGCTGGCGCACCATTGCCATAATGCCCTTGATCACCCGCGCACGCATTGCGGTGAGGGTTTCTTTGCCCCCCCGCGGAATGTCCTGCCCCTTCTCCAGGAGCGAGAACTCGACCGGGTGCCGCTCTCGTACCTCGTCGCGGGTCAGTCCGCCCCATTCCCCCATGTCAATTTCGCGCAGAGGGGGGAGCAATTCAACCGGTACATTCATTGCGGCCCCGACTTCCCAGGCGGTTTGATAGGCCCGGGCAAGATCGCTACTGTAGATATAGTGAAAGTGGACCCCCTCTTTAACCAAGCGTCGGGCCAGCAATTCCGACTGTCTTCGCCCGCGGTGGTTCAGGGGAATATCAACATGCCCCTGCCAGCGTTTTTGCTCATTCCAATCCGTTGCCCCATGACGGATAAGGTAGACTGTTGTAACCATTTTGTGCCTGGCTCCTTGTGTTGTGTGGGGTTTGTTGCTACCATCGCCATATCATACCATATTCTCCCCGTTTTCGCTCATCAGGTATGATACGGTCATTGTTCACGTTTGAAGGTAAATCCTGGGAGCACAAGCGTCTCGCTTGCATCCGGGTGGGCAAGATGCCCGTGCTCCCTGAACCCCAAACCCCAAACCCTGAACCCTCTCTGTGAATAGATGAACAGGGAGTTATTCGCCCAGCACGCGCCCCAGGGGAGCTATTTCAATGCCCATTGCGGCGAATCGCTCGACAATGGCCGGCAGGGCCTCGGCCAGGCGGTGGCGGTCGGCGCAGCAGTGCGAGAGCATAATGGCTCCTGGCAGCCGCTCCGGGGGAAGGTGGCTTGTGATGCGCTGCGCTAGAAACTCGGCCGACTTGGCCCCTCCGATTGCGTCCTGACTATCAACCGTCCAGAAGACCGGGAGATACCCCTGGGCAATGACCACGCTCCGTACCCGATGGTCCTGGCCGCCGTAGGGGGGGCGGAAATATGGGCGAGTGGTGGCTCCGGCTATTTCGCGCACAATCTCCTCGGTCATTGCCAGTTCGCGAACTATTTGCTCGTTGCTCAGTCGGCGGAAGTCGGGATGTGAGAGCGAGTGGTTGCCCAGTTCGTGCCCATCGGCGACAATCTGGCGGAGCTGGTCGGGATGCGATTTTGCCCACCAGCCAGTGACAAAGAAGGTAGCACGGACGTGGTGTTCTCGCATGCTCTGGAGGAGCGGGCCAACGTCGCCCCCCTCCACATCAACCGTGAGCACAATCCGTGGAAAGGTAGGATTGCCCCGCTTGATCAGCAGATTTGTGCCAGAGAGAGCACAGGTGCGCCCCTGAAGCACCGGTACAATGAGTGGGCGGCCAGGCACCAGCGGATCGGACACGCGATTGTAGTGGCCAATGTATGAGGAGCCGGCATTGTTGAGGCTCCGTTCGGAGAGGGAGCGCAAGTCGTCGCCGGGCGCAACAAGGTAGAGCAAGTAGCGTTCGACAGGCGCAACGTTGGGGAGCCCGGTCAGCGCAATTTGCGACAGCCCCAGGTCGCCCGACCGAACCCAGAACACGCCCTGACCGGCAAAGTCGGCTTGCAGCCAGTCCCAACCGGCGCGAGCAATCAGGTCGTAGGGGGTGGCCCAGGGGAGAATCGTATTCGCCGGCTGCCACGGCTCCGGCGCAAAAAACGCCTCGGTATCCTGGAGAAGGCGGGGGGCCTGCTCACCCGGACGGAGGACAGTTTCAGGCAGGGGCACGCGGTATGCTCCAACGGGGGCAACGTTGGGGACGGCGGGCAATGCGCCGCCCTCGTGGGGGAGATCGTGCAACGGTACCCAGAGTTGTCCATGCCCGGCAAATTCGGCTTGCAGCCAACCCCACCCATAGCGGCCCGTCGGGGTGTAGGCAGTGCCCGGCGGGATGGGCCCATAGGGGGAGCCGGCTGGCGCATAGTAGGACAGAATCTCCCGCTCCAGGGCCGGGGCGGGGTGGGCCGGGTTGCGAGCCGTCTCCCCACTTTCACCTGTTTCATGTTCGTCTTCATGTTCGTCGTGCGCTGCATCTTCGGGATGTGCTTTGTTCCCCATGTCCAGCGGCCCGACCGGCCCGACGCGGGCCTGGCCTGGCTTGCCTTCGTGCGACATTTCCCGGGCCGATACTGGCAAACACAGAGAAATGGTCAACACCGTTGCAATGGAAACGAGCGTAACGGTTCCCCCCGCCAGCACCCACCGCGGCACAAGCATCATCCCGCACCGCCCACCGAGATAGAGCAACCAGTATCCTCCGACAATGGCCCGCCTGAGAGACGTTTCTCCATCCATCCCGCTTCCTTTCGGTTGTTCCCGTTTTGCATAGCCCCTCCTCCTGCCCATATGCAAGGAACGAGTGATGCGTTTTGCCTTCCTCGGTAAACTCGTTCGCCGGAGTATTGTAGTGAGAGGGAGGAATCCTGTCAAATAGACAGCAAGAAACATAAAAACCCGGTGTGCTTCTGTACGAATATATGAGCACGCCGGTGAGTATGAAAAACCTCACCCGGATGATCCAGCGGCTCCTTGCTGGTGGTGAGTGATGGGCGGCTCACGCCGAAAAACGACCCACAACGTGCGGGTTGTCTCCGGCGTTGCCTGAAAATGGCTGTCGGCCCGCAACCCCACCACCCAGACAATGCGTGTGGGGGTAGCCAGCAGCGGCCACCCTTCGCGCAGGGGGCGGGGGATTTTCTGGTCAACAAAGAAATCCTGGAGCCGCTTTGTCCCCGCCCCCCCCGCGGGTGTGAACCGTTCGCCGGCCCGCCGTCGCCGCAACGCCAGCGGGGTCTGGATGGTGTCGGCATCCAGCGCAACCCACCACCGCCACCGCCCCCTGCCCTCAGTGGGCAAATGGTCCGGTTGCTGATAGCTGGACTCAACCCGCCAGGAGTCTGAGAGCAGGAGCACGCCGGGCACAACCAGCGCGAGATCATCGCGGGCAAGTTGCGGAAACTGCTGAAAGGCCGGGTCGAGGATGGACACGCCGGGCTGGTAGACGGGGGAATCCTGCCGCGCCAGGAGAAACGCATCGTAGGAAACCTGGAGCACCAACCCGCCCGCCAGGAGGTGCTGGTAGCCGGTGTGCTGCGTGGTTGCAAAGCGGGCCGCCTCAACCTGCTCGTAGCTCAATTCCTCGGTGCAGGCAAAATGCATCGCACCCCGCCGCAGCGCATATCGCTGGAGCACCGGCGGGAGGCTATTCCACCGGGGCAGCGAGAAGCGCAACACATCGGGGTATTCCTCAACCAACCCCTCGCTCCATGCTGTCTCAAGTTGCTGCTGGATATACTCGTAGTCGTCGGCGCATACCTGGGCAGTGCGCCCCAGGGCCGCGACAATCTGCCCGTTAAACTGTGCGAGGTGTGGCAGCAGTTCCGCACGAATGCGGTTGCGCGTGTAGGAAAGCGATGCATTTGAGGGGTCGTGCTGTGGTATGAGCGCATGGCTCGCGCAGTAGGCTTCAATCTCTGCCCGCGACACCTCCAGCAGCGGGCGCACCAGCGATGGGCGGGTTGCAGAAGGCTCAGGATGCTCAGGATGCTCAGGAGGGATGATCTGTTCCAGCATCGGAGCAAGAGCCGCTTCCATCTTCCCATCGTAGCCCCTCTCTATCCTCTCTATCATCCCGTCCGGGTCGGTGGCCCACTCATCCCACGCAACAAGTGGGCGCATCCCGCGGAGTCCGGCCAACCCGGCCCCCCGCAACAGGTGCAGCAACACTGTTTCGGCCTGGTCCTCGGCCTGGTGCGCCACAGCGACCGCGTCGGCTCCCACGCGCTGCGCCACCCGCGCAAGAAACGCATAGCGCACGCGGCGTGCCGCGGCCTGCTTGTTCTGCCCTGTTGCCTGTACCATTGCGGGAACGTCAACCTGCTGCACGGTGGCGGGTATCTCCCACTCCTCCGCCCTCTGCGCCACAAACCGCGCCTCTGCCGCCGACTGCTCCCCGCGGAACCGGTGGTCCAGATGGGCCGCGTGCAGGGCCGGCCCCCCTACAGCGCGGAGCCGCCAAAGCACATGCAGCAAACAGAGCGAATCCGGCCCCCCCGACACCGCCACCACAACCAGCGGCGGGGGCGCACGGCCCGTCTGGCTCGTATAACCCATCAAATGGAGTTGTTCCAGGCTCAGCCGCACATGCTCAAGCAGCGCGTCAGACTTCACCGGTTCCATAGGAAAAAGCGGCAAGGGAACCACCCGCTTCAGCGGGTGTAGGGAATTGCCGCCATCCTCCTTTCTCCTGGTTGTCACGACTGAATGAGTGTGCTAGACTGTTGTACAAGGCACTCTCTGCAAGGAGAGCCAACAGCTTTGCACCTGTACAAGCGAACATTATTCGCAATCGCTATACGGTTCTACGGAGC
>DAOTUE010000172.1:0-3181 GCA_034436975.1 Chloroflexaceae bacterium | reverse complement strand
TCCATATTGCCAGTACAGCCCGCGGAAGGCCGCTTCAATGGCGGGGCGCGTGGTGGCATCGTCGCGCACCCGCGAGCGCAGGAAGTAGGGGAGCGTCGGTTGCAACCGCAGCAACGAAGGGTTCTCGCTGTCGGGGCGGAGCAAGCCCCAGTCGGTCGCCTGCTGCACCACCTCTGGCCAGCGGGCAACGTCGAGGTGGGCCAGCGCGGGTTGCTGCTGCAACTGCTCAGTATACTTCGGCAGCAGATTGGCGTTGACCACATTGCTGAAGGGGGCGAGGCAGGCAAGCAGGGACTGGCTGTCGGGGTCGAGGTTGCTATGGGAATAGGCAATGCACCCCAGGATACTGCGCGTTCGCTCCTGCGGGTCGCCGCTGTCGAGCGTGATGTCGCCCGCGTCGAGGGCCGCGAGGATGGCCGCGGGCGATTGCTGGCGCAGGTTGAGCAGCACCACCTCCAGGGCCAGCGGGTAGCCATCCAGCAGCCGCAACAGCCGTTGCATATCTTTGTATTCTGTTTCGTCTTCGCGGTACTTCCTGATGGCGTGCCGCTCCAGGATGCGCTCGGCCAGCAGCGTCGCCGCTTCGCTATCCAGCCCCGACAGCAGGTGGACATTTTCCTCGAAGGTGCCGGGGGCGAGCCACTCCTCGCGGCTACGCGACCCCAACAGCACGAGCGTCTCCCCGCCGGCGAGTCGCTGCACCAGCGTGTGGAGCTTCTCCCGTTCGGCGGGTTGCAGGGTGTGCTGGATAGCCATTTCCGTCCCCAGAATAGACTCCAGGTTGTCGAGAATGAGCAGATGGTGCTCGCGCTTCAGGTGCTCCAGCAAGAACTCCTGCTGCGCCTCCTCATCCATTGGCTGGAACGCATACTCATACTCCTGCCGGTCAAGCAACCGCCCCGCTATCTCGTGGAGCAACTGCTGGCGGGTCCAGGCGCGTTCGTCGTAGCCGAAATAGAAAACCTGGCGCACCAGCCCCGTGCGCTGCCACCATTCCCCCAGGTGCTGGAGCAGCGTGGTCTTACCCGCCCCGCCCATCCCCTGCACCAGCAGCAGGTTGCGCCGCCGCGGGAGCAGCAGCATCCGCTCGATCTGCAAAATATCCAGGTCGCGCCCGAAAAAGCCATAGGTCGGTTGGGCAGCGTGATAGCGGGCCGCCCGATGCGCGTAGTATGTGCTGGCTTCGGTGGGGGCCATCTCCCGCGGCGCAAGCTGCACCGGCTGGTTCTGGTAGACGACGGGCAACATCCAGTCCTCCAGGTCTACAATCTGGTTGAAATAGCCGCGCCGTCCCTTGTTGTGGTGCAGTTCGGCGCGGGCGTGCTGGATGGCGCGGGAGAGGTCGTGCGAGCGGAACAGGTGCTGATAGAGCGTCGCCATCATCACCTCGGCGGCGGTCACGGTGACGGTGTAGCCCATCGCCAGCACCAGTTGCACCCCCGCTTTCATCAAATGGCTTCCCAGGCTGGTCTCACTTGCGCCCACCTGCTTGCCCGACTGACAGGCATTGAGGATGACAATCGGGATCTGATGCGTCGTCAATTCGCGGGCTATCTCGCTCGCCTCGACCGGGTCGGAGATCCCATCCTGCTCGCTCTCCAGGAAGAGGTAAGCCCGCAGCCCTTCGTAGGGCGCAATATCGTTTCGCCCGTAGCGTTGCTGATAGATGAATTGCTCTGTTTCGCCTGCCTGCTGGATCTGCTCGTAGGTCAGGAGGGCCCCGTGCAGGTCGAAGTGGATGGCGTGATAGTGGCCGCTGCCGTGGGTGTCGCGGGTGGCTTTGAGATGGGCCAGCAACTGCTGGTAGGTGGCGGGGCGCAGAATATCCACCTGCACTCGCGCACTGGTGCGTTCCAGCGTCGTGATGAGCGGGCGCGAGATGGTGCGGTAGCCTACGTCGCGCCGACCAGCGGGCCGCGCCACGACGACAAGCAGGTTGATGGTGGGCGTGGGGCGGGTGCTGGCCTGGATCGTCTGCCAGTGGGGATTTTTGCGGATGATCAGGGCTTCGAGCGCGAGGGGGCGGTCTATCCCCGCATCGTAGAGGGCTTCCCAGTGGAGCGCGTGGAACTCCGGGCTGCCGTCAATCTGAATGTGCAGGTTGTGGATGCCCTGCTCGCGGGCGTTGGCGTAGCTGCGGTAGATCTCGTGGTCGGCAGAGAAGACCTGCTCAAAGAGGCGCGTGCCATAGGCGGTGACGCTCTGCGCGGCTTCCTGCGCCTTCACCCCATCGGTGAAGGGAAAGCGGATGTGCTGCTCGAAATACCATTCCAGCCGCTTTTCTTCTGCTGGCGAGAAGGGGTCGCGGACGTGAATGGGGCGGCGCGGGCCGTTGTCGAAGGCGACCGTCGCAATCCAGCCATCGTCTGCCGTGCTCTGCTCACTGATACTGATCAGGGTCATTGGTTGTCCTCCTGTGCATCGCTGGCCAGCGTGATGACCAGCAGGCGGGTGCCGTCCGGCTGTTCGATATTGCGTATTTTAACACGGTTGATGGAAACGGTAGGTTCTGAAAAAAATTTTCCGATTTCATTCGGGCTTTTTCGTATAGAATTGTCGGCAGACCAGACATCGTTTGAGGCTCTCCAATAATCCGTTTTCCGAATGCCGTGGCAGTGTTTTTGGTACTGTAGCACATAGTGCTGTATGCGTGAAATAGCATAGTGTTGTGCGGGGTGTTGTTGCATAGTGTAGTGGCGGGGTGTGCTGTTGTATCTCATCACCCGGCCTCCTCACATAGCTGGTTCCACTGCACGAGATCCCAATTCTTGAGAAGATGCGCTCCCACTGCTCCAGCGTCCAGGACGACCGCAAAACGCCCCCATACCCCCCCCAGGTATGCCGCCAGGAGAGGAGCGCATCAGAAAGGCAGATCCTGCCAGTTCCGTCCAGGCATACCCCCCCGAAGGGGAACCGGGCATCAGAACGAGGGGGAGCGGTCGGGGGGAGAGCGGAAGGGGGCCGGAAGGGGTGCAAACGAGAAACATAATCGGTTAACTCTGTTACACGGTTTTGTTTCTCGGGTTTTTCGTTCTGTTGCTACTGGCACCCCTATATCGAGCAGTGTTCCGGGGGCGGTGTCGCTGGTGGTGGGAGCATGCAGTATGAGCGGGCCCGCCAGCGGAATATACTCCGGCATTCGTTCCAGCAGATGGGCGCGGAGCAGGGCGACATCGTCGTT
>DAOTUE010000171.1:0-3468 GCA_034436975.1 Chloroflexaceae bacterium | reverse complement strand
AGCAGGATTTGGTCCAGATTCGCGCCAGTGCGGAAGCAGAAAATCAGAAACTCCGACGCGAAGCGGAAGCAGAAAATCAGAAACTCCGACGCGAAGCGGAAGCAGAAAATCAGAAACTTCGACGCGAAGCGGAAGCAGAAAATCAGAAACTCCGACGCGAAGCGGAAGCAGAAAATCAGAAACTTCGACGCGAAGCGGAAGCAGAAAATCAGAAACTTCGACGCGAAGCGGAAGAAGAATATCAAAAACTCCGTCAGGAAGCGGAAGAAGACTATAAAAAAATGCGCCAGGAGATGGGTAAGCTCTCTCGGAAAATGGGGACGCTGGCTGAAGACCTGGTTGCCCCAAGCATTCCCCGCCTCCTGAAAGAAGTGGTCGGGTGTGTCGAGGTGCCGCGCCTCATCGGGGTGCGGATGCACTTGCACCACAAGGGACGATCCGTTGAGTATGATGTGGTGGCCCTCTGCGGAGAATACCTGCTTATCAACGAGACGAAAACGAAACTCCAGGAGAGCGACATCCAGACTTTCATTGAACGGTTGAAAGAAGCCCGCGTCTTTTTGCCCGAATACGCCAACTACCGGATTGTCGGGGCCCTGGCCAGTTTCTACACCGATATATCACTGGTTATCCATGGCGCACGGATGGGCATCATCATGATTGGCGTGGGAGAGGGGATGATGGATGTGTTAAACGATTCCAACTTCGTCCCCAGGACCTTCTGATACAACATCTGATACAACAAAGGGAACAAAAAGGAGCCAGGAGCATGAGTAAGCCAGAACAGCAGGAACGCACGTCGAAGCAGCAGCAAGAGCAACAGACCCGCCGCAGGGAACGCAAGGCGCAACCCAACGACCCCCAGCAGAAGGGAATATCGAAGGTTGAGATTATCATCACAATGGTGCTGATTGTCCTGATGGTAGTGCTGGTCTTTAATGCGCTGCTGGTGTAGGGGGCAGGGGGTATCGTTGCCCCATCCTCTACGGTCGAAGGAAGAACGGAGCAAACGCATAGAGCCGCCCTCCCGCAGTCGCCACATAGAGTGTACCATCGGGCGCAATGATGGGTGAGGATTCTACCGCCCCCTGCAGGTGTGCCTGCCAGAGAAGCGTCCCTTCCGGGGCAATCGCCAGCAACCGCCCGTCTCCCGTCCCCAGGTAGAGCGTGCCATCGGGCCCACGCACCGGTGGGGCATGCAGCCGACTCCCCGTGGCATACCGCCAGCGTTCGGCACCGCCAGCGGCAGCAAGTACAAGGAGATCCCCCTCGTAGGTTATTCCGTAGACCATCCCCTTTCCGCTTTCACGCTTCCCCACACGCTCGCTCTCGTTCCCCGAATCGCTGACAAGCAGCGGGGCCACAACGGGTGAATCGGGAGCGGCCCGCCAGCGCACGGCTCCTGTTGCATCGAGAGCGACCACCTCTCCCCTCGCTGTCACCATATAACATCCCCCCGCCCCATCGGGGACCGGCGCAAGCCACAGCCCATCACCCGAACCATCAGCAGTAACGCGGGTGCGCCAGTGAGTCTCCCGGTCGGTGGTCAGTTTGAGCACATCCCCGCTGGCCGTCCCCACCAGCAACGCACCATCGCTACTCCAGGCCAGTGGTGTCGTTTCCTGTCCCAGGTCGTAGCTCCAGGCCCGTTCCCCATCATCAATATCAAAGGCATGCAATTCGCCAACATTCGTCACGATGTAGAGATGTTCGCCCCGCACCAGCGGGCTACCACGCGCCGGGCTACGGAGCCGCGCCCGCCACCGAACTGCTCCGCTGGAATGGAGCGCAGTGATCAGGCTATTGCTATCGGCAAGGTAAAGCGTCCCATCGGCGGTGCGGACCGGCGCACTCCGCACAATCCCGGAGGCATTGTGGGCCCATTGCAACTGCCCGGACGCGGTAAGGGCATAGAGCGTGGCGGGGTCGCTTGCCACATAAAGACTCCCCGCCGGCGTTCGGAGCGGGCGGGTGCGGATGGCTCCCCGCGCCGGAAAGACCCACGCGAAGCGGTGGGTTGTGTGGCCCGCCAGTTCCGTGATGAGCGGCGGGTGGTCAATATCGCGCAGAGCCGGGATATTGTGCTGGAGCGAGCGAAACGCCGGGCGGATCGTCCAGTCGGGAGCCAGCAGGCTGTAGGTTGTTTTTTCGTCGCCGGGCGGCGCAATCACGCTAAAGTTCAGGTTCCACACCAGCACCCCCACAATCCAGGGGTATCGCTGGCGCACATACCAGAGCATATCCACCAGATAATCGGCCTGCTCCTGCTCACTCACGGGTTGCGGGGCCCCCTCGGCCCGCTCCACCGTCCAGCCTACCTCGGTTATCCAGACCGGGCGCGGGTCGCCATAGTGTAGCATCAGACTGCGGATTCGTTCAATGTGGCGGAAGTAGTGCTGAGACTGGTCGAGCGCGTTGGCGGGCCAGGTTGCGTCGGGAGGGTGGGGGCCCGCGCCGGGGTGAATAGCGATAGCATCGGCAGCACGCAGAAATGCCCCGTTGTCGAGCTGGTAGAGCGTTTCGTAGAAGGGAATGTCTTCGGCAGCAACCGTGGGGTCGGGGGCGTTGGTGGCGGCCAGGGGGGCTGCCAGTACCAGAGCACAGGGGTCAGCAGCTTTGATGGCCTGGTGGGAAGCCTGCAAGGTGGCGAGGTAGGCGGCAGGGTCGCAGGGAGTGCCCCCGCACTCGTGCGACAGGTTTGGCTCATTCCAGATTTCGTAGGCCGACACCCGCCCGCGGTAGCGGCGGGCCGTCCGCTCCAGAAACCGTGCCAGATGGGCCGGGTCGTCGGGGAGACCGGTATGGCCCCCTGCTGTAGCCCAGGCGGGCGAGCGAACCACGCTCAACATCACCTTGAGATTGTGCGCCCGGGCCACGCTGACCACCTGATCAAGGGGCCGCCACACCAATACTCCCGCTTCGCCCTCCAGGTCGCGCCAGTGGATTTGCTGGCGTATCCAGCCAAAGCCAGCAATGTCTGTCAGCGTCAGCACCCGTTCCACATCGGTGCTGAAGAGAAACACGTTGATACCATAGGCAACCCCGGCCTGCTTCCCCACAGTCTTCCCAGGGCATGTATGGGTAAGGGGGGCAAAGAGCGGCTCCGGGGTGCCCGTGCGCCAGGGTGTTTGTGACATCCGTTTCAGGGCAGACGACTGCTCAGGAGGGCGCAGGGGGCGCGGTGCAAGGCAACCAGCAACCAGAAGCACGGTCAGCGGGAACACAAGAAGAAACCAGAATCGCCCGTTTTTGTTCATGGCACCAGTATACCAGACTTCGTATGTGTTGACGTTTGAGGGGAAATCCTGGGAGCGCAAGCGTCCCGTTTGCCCCGATGCGGCCCCATACGCATTAAGCTAAGCAGCAAGGTGGCATAGGAATCCTTTTTCTGGCATCATGCAAAAAAACTGGCAGAAACAGAAAGAGGATTCCCATGACCATTATGCAGGAGATCGCCAAAGCTATGCA
>DAOTUE010000170.1:0-8512 GCA_034436975.1 Chloroflexaceae bacterium | reverse complement strand
GCTCAGGCGGGCGGTGCGCTCCAGACCGAAGTCGCCGGCCTTCTGCCCGCCCGTTTCCTCGGCGGCGACGGCTTCCAGAATGTCGGTGGGCAGCAAGCCGCCTTCAACCGTGATGGTTGTGTAGCTCATGGTTCGTTCCTTCTCGCTATCGGGTGGAAATCATCGGCAGCAGCACATACACGCCCAACACATCGGGCGGCAGGTGGGGGCGGACGGTGGTGGCCGGCCCGCTCCCCACGGCGCGGCGCACCCGTTGATGCGACGCGCAGAGATGCTCGGCCCGCTCGTTGGCAAGCCGGTTGAGGTCGTCGGTCATCTCCCGTACCTGCGCCATCGCCCGTTCCATCCCCTGTTTCCGCTCTTCAGGTTCCATATTGGCATCGGGGCGGGCGCGGCTCAACAAGTCCAGCGCGCCCGCTTCGTCCAGCCAGACCGTCTGGCGGGGAGACCCCCGATAGCCCGTCACCACCAGTTCCTCTGCCAGCATCGGCGTGGGGGCAGCGCGGCTCTCAAGCAGCATCCGCACGCGCAACAGCAGCAGCGTGGTGCGCTCCGCTACTGCGCTACTGCGAATGATGCTGCTCCGTGCCGCCGGCGGAACCTCCTGCACCGCCTCTGGATCATACGGGAGCAGCGCGGTTTCCAGCAAATACTCAGCCAGGGCGACCGTCAGCGGATGGTTGCGCCCGATAGCATGCGTGTGCTCCGGGGGCGGGCTGACAAAGGAAATTGCCACCTCGTCGGGGGGCGGGGCGGCCGGGTGGGGCACGAAAGCCGCCGCGATGCGCTCACGCACCGCCGTCGGCAGTTGCGACAGCGGCAACCGAAACCACCTCCCCTGGGGTGTGGTCTCCTGCACCAGCGGCCCGCCCAACCGTTCGCACGCATTCTGCACAAACCGCTCAACCGTGGACGCATCCCCAAGCACCGCGCTGCTCTCATCCATCTCACGCGCCACCTCCGCTGGCTTGATGCGCCGTTGCGCAAAGCGGGTGCGGCTTTCGCGTTCCTGCACAACCGCCTGGTTCCACTGCTGCTCAATCGCTCGGAGCGGCTCATCAATTTCTCCCAGGCTCATCTGGTGGGCCCGCTCCAGAAACGAGAGTTGCTCTGCCGATGGCTGAAACAGGCTTCCGATGAGCGTTTCCAGGACCTCTTTGCTGCTGGTTGGCAGCGGCACACTGATACCAAGCGTGCGATGGATCTCCACCGCTTTTCGCAGCAGCACGCCCATAACCGCCTCGTCCATCGGGTTATCCTTGCTAGAAATGATCGCCGTGCGAATGGTTGACCTGCGCTGACCGTAGCGGTCTACCCGCCCCTCGCGCTGCTCCAGTCGGTTGGGGTTCCAGGGCAGATCGTAGTGGACCACCGCATCGAAGGATGATTGCAGGTTGATCCCCTCGCTCAAACAGTCGGTTGCCACGAGCACGCGGCGCGGGGTCTGGCACAGTTCATCCACCAGCGTTTCGCGCTCCTCCTCCGACCGCTCCCCCGTAATGGAGAGCACCCGCAGGCTGTGCCCGTAGTTGCTCAGGGCATTTCGCAGTTCCTCCGCTAGATAGTTGGCCGTGGCAATGTAGCGGCAATAGATAATCGGGTGGTAGTCGTCCTCCAGCAGGTTTCGCACCAGCACCATAGCCGCCTGCAATTTCGGGTCGTTCGCTCCACGCAGGTCGCGGGCGCGGGCCGCAAACTTCCGCAACCGGGCCCGTTCGCTCGTTGAACAGCCCTGCTCGACCAGGTGCGATGGCTCGGTATCGTGGGTTCCCTCCTGGTCAGCCGTTTCGGTGACGTAGCTGCTCAGCAGGTCGTCAATCTCCTGCTCATCTCCCTGAACCCAGGCGGGCGGGGCGGGTGGTTCGTTGTCGTCTCTGGGTCCCGCCGAGGCCGAGGATGCCCGCGCCCGGAGGGCCTTTTCCGCGGCGGCGGGACTGCTCATCACGCAGCGCAGCAGCGCGAGAGCGGCCCAGTAGCGCACGCGCTGGCGATAGGCCGGCGTGTCCTCCTGCCCGCGGATGAGCTGCCGCGCAAAGCGATACACATCATCAAAGAGCAGGCGATAGGGCGACGATGGCGGCAGGGCGTAGGGCACTTCTGCTGACTGGCGTTGCGGGAAGGGGGTTTCTTCGCCAAGCCAGCGGACCACATCGGCGCGGCGACGCTGGATGAAATGTCGCGCCAGCGTGTCGCGCTCTGCATCGCTCAGGTGGGCCAGGTCGAGCGTGGCAAAGGATGGGTTCAGCAACCCAAGCAGCGATTGGAAGGAGTCTTCGATGCCGCTGTGGGGCGTGGCGGTGAGCAACACGAGGTGGCGGCGCGGGTCGGCGGCAACCTCGCGCACCAGTTCATACCGCTGCTGCTGTGTGCCTCCACCACCGCGAGGGAGCGTCGCGGTGTGGGCCTCATCCACAATGACGCAGGGCGGGCAGGCCCGCAGGAAATCGGCGCGGTGTCGCTCGTTTTTCACATAGTCAATGCTTGCAACCGTTATCGGGTATTGCTCAAAGATGCTCATACCGCTCTGTGATAGCCCGCGGTGCAGGCGGGCGACCGTGTTGGAGCGCACAATCACGGCATCAAAAGCGAACTTCTCGCGGAGTTCCCGTTGCCACTGGTCGCAGAGGTGCGGCGGACAAAGCACCGTCAGACGGCGAATTTCCCCACGGTCAAACAGTTCGCGCACAAGAACCCCCGCCTCAATCGTCTTTCCCACCCCCACATCGTCGGCAATCAGGAGCCGTACCGGGTTGAGGCGTAGCCCCATCAGCAGCGGCACAAGCTGGTAGGGGCGCGGGCGCACGCCGAGCCGTCCGAGGGAGCGAAATGGGCCCGAACCATTGCGGAGCGTGAGGCGCGACCCATCGTAGAGCAGTTGCCCCGACACAAAATCACCCGCCAGCGACGGCTCCGGCATCGGAAAGAACGTCTCCGCAAGATCATTCCCTTCGAGGGGAAGGTAGATCCCACTGATTTCTATTTCTGAGCCACCGAGCGGGCGCAATATCATTTCGTCTTGCTCATCCGAGGGGAGCACCACCCAATCGCGTGCTCGACATTTCACCAGCGCACCAACCTCAAATCGCGGCATCGTCTTCTCCTCTATGTCTATCTATGTCGTTTTCGCCCAGAAAGGACAGCGGGCCATCTGTTCCTCAAGATCCTGGTCAGGATGCAGGATCACAACCGTATATCCCTGATTTTCGAGATCATCGGTAATCCTATCGGTATCATCGTCCGTTGCGGGCCACACCACGCAGTAGGATGGCGAATAGAAGAGCGGAACGCAGTGGGTGGCAATGAGTTTCTCCGTTGCGTCGGGCATACGCCGCCCGGTCGCCTGGAGATGCGCCAGCACCCGGCGTGTCCGTTCGTCTGTGGGCGGCAGCGTGGGAGGCGCGGGCGGGGAGGGGTCCGGCTGGCGTATAATCGTTACGCTTGAGCGCATCAGGTGGGCCAGCAGGTCCCGGATTACCTGCCGATTGATGTGGGCGTGATCAGGTTGATTGGCATAGGAAAGCAGGCAGCGGTAGCAAGCCCGGCTGCATTCCCCCGCGTCGCGCTCCTGCCCACTGTCGAGGTCGAAATGGCAAAGGTCAAGGGCCGCCCGCGCCACCCGCGCCAGCGCGTCTGGTTCCTCAACCAACCGGCGCAACACTCCCGCCCCGCCCTCCGATGTCTCCCAGAAGAGCAGACGAGTGTTGCGCCCCGTGCCCAGACGCTCCGAGCCGAGTTCCTGCTCTTCAAGCTGAAAGACCTGCTCTATTCCCCGTTGGATGGCATATTGCAGGCTAATAATCGGCTCAAGCGCGTCTGGTTGCTGGCCCACGGCATCGGAGGGTTTCACCAGCAGCACATTGCGCGTGTCGCGCACCACAATCCGCACCCCGCTGATGGTGCTGTTCAATGGGGTTGCATCGTCATTGCGCTCATCGCGCTCGTCGGGGCTGTGCTCCCAGAGACCCTGCTGCATATCCAGGGTGAATCCATCCTGGCGGGAACGGAGCCACCCCCGATTGATACGCCAGATAGTCGCTGCCGGCCCGTAGCTCAGGTGCAGGAGCGGGGATGCCGTGCTCTCACCGGATGCAACCGTCGCCTCAACACAGCGGACCCCGCTCTGGTCGCGGGAGAACTGGAAATGCGTTGTGATGTTGAACCCCTCGCGCCGCCGCTCTTCCTCTTCGCAGGTAATCCGATTGGTCTGGCGGGTCATCACTGTGGTCATCTCAAACAGGTTGATAAGCGTTTCTGCTCCGCCATTCGAGAGCCGTGCTCCGCAGTGCTCGCAGATTTCGGCGTGCATGATGTCGGAGAAGGCCCCGCAGGTGCGGCAAATTTTCGCCCTGATGAGCCGCTGTTGCATGGTTCCTGCCGGAACCAGCGTTCGGAAAACCTGGTATTTGCGCCCCTCGTGGTAGATGATGTTCTGGGGGCCAAACTCGTGGAGTGCAAGAAAGCGCGGACGCGAGAGAAACCCTCCATCGCCGCCGCCTGTGGGGATAAATGCCCGAACGGGGAGCCGCGGGAAATTGTAGCCTGGGAGAAATCCCTCGCTGGCCAGGTAGCGATAGGGGTAGAAATCGCTGTCGCTGTGGCTACGCTCGCCCGTATTGCAGAGCAAGTCTTTCTGGCGGGTTGCCTCATTCTCGTGACGTTTTGCTTCTCGGATAGTATCTTGTGGCATCGGTTGTTGATGCGAGCGGTCAATGATCTGGCGGGCTTCCTGCAATTGCTGGTCTGCTGCCTGGTACAACTCGCGCCAGCGGTCGCAGGCCCGATTGAAAGCGTCTGGCGCGGCAGCGATCTTCTCCTGGAGCCAGGTTTCCCGATACCAGGTGGAAGCCTGCACATCGGGCGCACAATGCGCCAGAATACGCTGGCAGGTTGCCAGGCAGGCCGCATAGCCCGCCGGGGAGAGCTGGATCGTCTGCTCAACCTCGGCGCGGAGCGGAAATTCTTCGCGGCTCGTGTCAATCAGCGTGAGCATCGAGCGTTGCATATCCAACCCGGTCGTGCTGAGCCAGACCGCATGCACATGGGCCAGGATCAGGTCTTCGTTGGCCAGATCAATCTGAGGCGGGGCAACCGCGCCGGCGACCATCTGCAACGGTCGCTGGAAGAAATACTGGTCGTGTCCACTGCCTGTTGAAGCATAGGTCAGCACCAGCGCGGGTTGTCCGCTGCGCCCGGCCCGTCCGCTACGCTGTGCGTAGTTGGCCGGGGTCGGCGGCACATTCCGCATATGCACCACATTCAAATCAGCAATATCAATGCCCAGTTCCATTGTCGGCGAACAAAAGAGCACGGCCAGGCGACCTGCTCGGAAGCGTTCTTCGCGGGCTTCGCGGTCCTTCTGGCTGGTCTGCCCGGTGTGCTCGCGCCCCTCAATCGTGCTCAGATGCGTTGTTGGTTGCTTGTAGAGTTGATGGAAATAGCGGTTGGCTTGCGGTTGCACCGGGGTTGCTCCGCTCATCCAGCGGGTTCGGATGGGGTCAGGAGGTGGCGGGGTGCCCGTTCCCACCTGCCAGTAGAGCGCGTCGTGGCGGATCTGGACAGCGCGGGGGCCGTTGTTGTCGCTCGCATCGGTCAATAATTGCTCCCCGATCAGCACATCCAGCAGCGCAAGCAACAGCGGCTCGTACTCTGCTTCATCAAGCGGGCGGTCCAGCGCGGGCCAGGCCGCAGGTGAGCGCAAAAACCGCCCCAGACTGGTCCGCGGTGAGAGGCTGCGATCCTGTGATTGGTTCGGCTTGTCGCCCGGTAGCACAAAGCGGGTGGCGCGACGCAGCATGGTGCGCTCCTGCTCGTCAAAGGTCCACGGGCTATCCGGGCGCATTGCGGCCTGTACTGATCGAATGAGCCGCGTTTGCTCATCGGGCGCAAGCACGGGCGCATCAATCGCCAGGTCGCGCCGCAAATGGTCGAGGAGCACCGTGATCGTTTGTAGTCGCTGGTCGGGCGGGGTGTCGCGGAGCAGGTCGTGGGTGCGCCAGGCTTCGGGATCATGGCACAGTTCTGTCAGGTCGCGGTAGGCAATTTGGAGCAAGCCGCATTGTTCCAGGTTGGGTTGCGTGATGCGCCAGCTTCGCCGCAGGTCTTCGTAGATGCGATACCCCAGCAACCGCGTGAGGGCTTCCTCATTCCGCCGCTGCGCCCGTGGGGTAGTCCCCACATCTTTCGCGTAGGCTTCCTGGGGCACATTGAGAGCCTGGCAAACCTGCTGTGCAATATCCTGGTGGGTCAGGGGATTGCTGGTCGGCCTGCTCACAACTGCCTGGTAGATCGCCGAGCGCAGCAAAACGACCGTGGCGAAGTCGTTGAAATGGCCCGCCTGGAGTGATGCATCCTGGCGGTTGTCGGTGAAACTCAGCAACTTGTGCGCCTGTGGATCGTCCACCGTCCCCCGCATTCGGTCAACCGTTGTCACGGTGAGCAAGGTCGTCGCGGTACTGCGTCCCTCGCTGCTGAGGCGGGCCAGCTTGCGGAAGTCGTCGCGGTCGCGGCGGGTGTAGACCACCCCACAATGCAGGCAGGTCAGGAATGGCGACGAGAGAAACCACGCGACAACTGACGCTGGTGCGGCTTCGTCCGTGTTGGACGAGAGCACGGCCCCATCAGGGGTCACGATGAGCCGTTTCGGGAGCGCGTCGCGAAATTCTGATTTGATCGTGCGCCCCTTGCGTGTCTCGCGGAACCAGGTATCGGGTAGCAGGTCTGTTTCCTCCACTTCGTCCCACGCATCCTCGCCAGGCAGGATGTAGCCAGGGATGGCGGATGGCGCATCGTGTTCACCGCGTGACAGTGGCGGGCGCGGCTCGACCCGTTGCGCTTCCGCATCGTAAGCGCACAAATAATACTCCTGCCCGCACTCTCGACAGAAAACCAGCGGGAAGAGCACCCGATCTGCTTCGCCCGTCGGAGAGGCTAGAAACCGCTGGCCTTCCAGCGTCAGGGCGCGGTGCGCGGGCGGCTCCAGTGTGGCATACACCGCGCTCCCCTGCGAGATGAACTGGTGCAACTTGAAGGCAAAACCCGGCGTATGCTGCCCATCCCCGCTACCGCTCCCAAGCTGAAAGAAATGCTGGATAGCCTGCTCACATTGCTCAATGGGCAGACCCGTTCGGGCGGCAAGTTCCCCAACCCCTTCGCGCAAGGTGCGGGGTTCGGCGCGGCGAAGGTTGCCCTGCGGGTCGGTCGGGTGGGGACACAGGCTATAGGTGGTTTCAATCCAGGCCGCCAGCGGGTGCTCCTGGAACGCGGACCATTCCAACATGGCGGGGAGTGGTGCAAGAACGGCCTGGCGAAGCTGCTCATCATTCGGCTTGTTGTACGCCGACACCGAGTGGGTGAGTGTTTCCTCAATCACCTGGTCAGGGGGGATCGTCACCCCGAAGATTGCCCCGGTCACATCCGCAACCACCTGCTTGCGATGGGCATCGGTTGCGGCGGGGTCGCTGACCATTGTGGCACTGGTGCCGATGCAGAGCATATCGGGGTTGCCGCTCCGTTCGCGCAATCGGCGCATCAGCATTGCCACATCGGCCCCCTGGCGACCGCGGTAGGTGTGCAGCTCATCCAGCACGACAAACTGGAGCGCGGCCCGCTCCCGGTCTACAAAGGGGTGTTCATCCGGGCGCGTCAGCATCAACTCCAGCATCACATAGTTGGTGAGCAGGATATGCGGCGGGTTCTGCTGGATCTGTTCCTTCTCCGCTGCCGTCTCCTGCCCCGTGTACCGCGCAAAGCGAATGGGGCGATCCGCTTCGGGCAGGTTTGCCAGGAAACGCTCCAACGCCTTCGCCTGAGAGTTGATCAACGCATTCATCGGGTAGACCAGGATGGCTCGCACCTGCCCCGTTTCTGGATGGTTTCGCAGCGTGTGGTCAACAATCGGGATCAGGTAGGTCAGACTTTTGCCGGAACCAGTGCCCGTCGTGACCACGAAATGCTGGCGGTGAGCGGCGTGGGTGATGGCTTCATACTGGTGCTGGTAGAGCTGAATGGGTTGGCGTGTGCCATCGGGGGAAAGTACCTGGAAGATGTCGGCGGTGCGCGGGTGGAGCACGCCGTGGTGGGCCAGGTCTGCGACGGTTCTGGCGCGGGCGTAGGCGGGCGAAAGCTGGATGAGCGCGTCGGGCCAGAGCCGCCCGCCGTGGAGTTCATTCTGCACAAAGGCGGCGATGGTTGCGTCGCGGATGGTGAGGAAACTGCGGGTATATTCGGTGTATTCGTTGATAATGTCGTTCCGAAGGGTGAAGATGTTCATAGGCGGCTCCTTTGCTGTGTGATGGAGGGTATGGGTTTTCTGCTTCGTTCATCTCTCGTAATCGTTGTTCTACGGCTCTGTGCTACAATAGCATCACGAAGGCGTATTGATTAAGACAGGGCCCAGCCCGCGAGTGTGCGGGGTGGGTTGTTGCTTTCAGGGAAAGTATACCACGCGATGGGGCAAAATGGGGGCAATTTTGGCATAATGTTCAGAAATAGTGTGGAAATTGTGTTATACTTG
>DAOTUE010000169.1:0-3383 GCA_034436975.1 Chloroflexaceae bacterium | reverse complement strand
CGTCACCTCGCCATAGCGCACACACAGATCCATCCGCCTCGTGCCAATGGCATACTCCCGCTCAATTGTGCCGCCCGCGTTCACCACGCGGTGAAGGAACGCCATCATCACCAGGTGCGGCGCGATTTCGTGGTAGGGCGCACTCTTGAGCAATGGCTCACCGTGCTGCCGCCAGAACGCAAGGAACGCATCCAGTAGCTTGTCAGGGTCCATCTTTCCATCGGGCATAAGCCAGGTCGGGGCAATGTAGGGGAGTGAGGCCTGGGGGACATTCGCCAATACCCACGGGATAACCTCCTGGTAGATGGGATTGGCAATCACCAGACCGCCTGCAGGGTCCATTCGGCACAGCCCCAGGTCTTGCACAAAGCGAATGTCATCGTAAGAAACGTTTTCCAGGGCAAGCCCGGCCAGGATGGGTTCAATGACGCGCCGCACCCGCGGCTCACGCAGTCGCTCGGCCAGGCTGTCAAGGTGGGTGTCCTGCCGCTGGATGAGGATCTCTTTCGCCTGGTCAACGTGGTCGGGCGTAATGGGCGAGGTCTGGTCTGTCACGAGTACCTCGGTGAGCTGGCGGGCCAGCGCATTGACAAGCCAGGGTTGCCCTTGCGTCAGGTGGAAGGCCCGCGCCGTCGCGTCGGGCGCGAAAGGTTGGCCCATCTCATCAGTGTGCTGCTGGTAGAGCGCGGCAACTTCGTCAGCCGTGAAGTTGCGGAGCGTAATAGACTCGGCCTTGATATTGAAAGGACTGGCGGTGTGGAGCCGTTCGCTGTCCCCCGATGCCACTTTGTAATCGCGCACGTCGCGCAGGCCAATGAGCGCGAGCGACCAGGGGAAGAAGTTCGGGCGGTCAGCATAGCCATCTCGAAGTTGGCGCAGCACGGAAATGAGCGCGTTGTCGCGGAGCGCGTCTATTTCGTCGAGAAACAACACAAGTGGGCGGGGTGAGGACTGGGCCCAGGTTTGTAAGGCCTGACCAATACCAGCCCTCATTGTTTCCTCAGTCCAGGTTGGAGGTTGCAGATCAGCTGGCAATCGCGCAGCGGTCGCACGTTGCCAACTTTTCAGAATAGCTATTTCTGCTTCACCTGGGTCATCATTGTAGGCTGCGCCTCGTTCCATCGAGACGAGCACGGCGGTATAGGTCCCTTCAGCCGTCAGCTCCTGCGCCAGCGTGAGCAGGGCGGTTGTCTTGCCCGTCTGCCGTGGCGCGTGTAGCACAAAGTAGAGCTGCTTGTCAATCAGGGACCGCACCTGTGGGAGCCGCGCCATCGCGGAGAGCATATAGTGATGTTCGGGATTGCACGGCCCCGCTGTGTTGAAAAATCGGTTCATTTTTCCATCCCTTCAGCCAGTGAACAGTATGTCTATGATAGCACAGCATAGATAGCATACGTTTCATATTTCCCAACGACAATGATCCCTACCCCACCAGCTTCTCCGCCAGTCTGCCCATTGCCGTGCCCACATCAAAGACGAACATAGCACTCCTGCCCCACAGTCTCCCTCTTGCGCTCCTCGCGGATGTCACTGTATGCGACCAGATAACCCAGAAAGAACCATGTTCGTTCCTCGTCGCCCCGCTGCTGGCCGTGGGGGATAATCGGGTGCAGTGGCTCCTCAGTGGTCGCCTTGACGGGAGTGGGGAATATCACACCAGCGGCCACGCGGGGATCGCCTGGTCAATCTCTGTCATCAATCGCTGTGTCTCCCGTAGTGCAACAACCATTCGCATATAGTGCAGCGCATCGTCAAACGAGAGCGTTCGCCCCTTGCGATCCTTCAACCATCGCTGCAAGGGGTGATAGCCCCCGATTTGCATTGTCCAGGTTTCCGGCTCGATCCCCTCGAAGTATCGTTCGTTGCTAATCATCACGCGGTGGTGTTGCTCCTGGTAGCGCACCTGATCAACCGGCCCGGTCGTTACTCCGTGCTGTTTCACAGACTGCTCACCTGGTCGCACCAGCACCGGTGCTCCGCCTGCACCGCCCACCCCGCCACAGCCTGGTAGTCGCAGCAGATGCAGATCAACAAGCGTGGCCCCCTTCGTTGCCAGTGTCCTGAACTGTTCGGTATTGTTGGTGAAGGGAACACGAGGAAAGTCTATTTTGAGAAACTCGGCGTAGCGTTCGCGGTAGGTCGGGCTGTGAAGCAACGCATAGATGTAGTGGAAGATGTCTTCTGGACCAATGGTTGTGACCAGGTCGCCTTTGCCGTCAGGGACGAAGGCAAGGCCGAGCCGCTGCTCCATGTCACGGATGAAGGCAGTGGAGAGGTTGGGACGGCGGCCATTCTCGTGGTCAAACAGCGAGGGGTGATCGTTGCCATTTGGGTAGAGGTAGAGGGGGAAAACGGATGTGATTTCTCTTGTCTTGAGGGATACCGCACAACTCTCTGTGATTGTATCTGAGCAAAAGACGTGATGAAAACCTTGTAGCGACTGTTGCCGACAAGTTAGCAGGGCAATGTTTTCTGGTAACAAGTGCTGCATAACTCTAAGCCGCGGCCTGCAAAGAAACCCTCTTTCTTTCCCGCTATAGTATGTATACCTTTGATCAAAGGGTCGGTAGAGAAGAGGTACAATTGTTGTTTTTTCCACACCATATTTCTGAATGTCCGCTTGTGCCAAAGCCACCTTCCAATCACGAGTATCTGCACCAAGATGATACGTTTCTCTTGCTTCTTCAACCGGGAGCGACGAGAAATCTTGTGCAATCTGCAGCATCTCCTTCTTGGACCATTGAATTGTTAAATGATCACGAGCCGTGACAATACCTACCGAATTGATTGGCATGATGTTGGTTATTTTCCATCCGTCCTGGTATTCAGTTATCAGATCACCGTCCTGTGGCACAAAAAGGTACCAGGGAGTTACTGGCTTTAGCTTCTCCCACTCCGTCGTTTGCACGTCCTGCCCATCGAGTGTGGCGTATTTGCATGCTCGCCGGCCCCACAGATCCGCATAGTATACCGTTGCTGGCTCTCCCGATGTTCCCTGCTTGACAAAGATCCCTATGGTCACTCCCTGCTGGATGTCGAATACATTCTCATCGGCCGAACCGTCGGGCGCACATTCTCGCCTCCTGCTGCTTCCATGCAGGTTCAACAGGTAGATCGTATCAAACTCGTGCAGCAAACTCTCGCGCATCCCACGGAACGTCGGATTGTCCAGGTAGCCGTTGTTGCTGATGAATGCCAGCACTCCCTCTCCCGTCTCGTTGATACGCCACTGCCCAAAGCGTATGAACTTTACGTAGTCATCTTGCAACCATTTCGGGTTGCGCTCCCCAAGTGGTTTCCCATCTACCTCATAGTAGTTCGCTGTTGTCGTCCCATCGGGGAGTTTTCCACGCAGCAGTGCATCTATCGAAGGCGACTTATTC
>DAOTUE010000168.1:0-28582 GCA_034436975.1 Chloroflexaceae bacterium | reverse complement strand
AGGCCTTCGCATCGCCCTGACATTCTCCACCCTGAATAACCTGCAGGGCCGAGTGGGTCATATAGACAACGTCTGGTACGGGTGAATTTCCTTGTGTATCCATACATCCTCCGTGTCTCTACAGCCTTCCCCACCCTTATTTTGCAAGGAAGGCACCATATGCCACGCTATTTTCCCGGAAGCAGAGAGTTTCTATTGTTTCTCAAGCAGCAAAGCCACCCCCCAGGCTTCTCTCCAGGAGTAGATGCTCAACCGTGTGCCAGTATAACACACCTCCCAGAACAAAAGGTCCGTCTCCTGACACGAATATTACATATAGATCAAGGCCCAGTATAACACATCTCTCCTTTTCATGTGCAGAATTTTTCCCGTACATAATGATGCAATTGACAGCGCACAGAATAGCTGCTATACTCCCTATGCTGTGATGAGAAGAATGGGTGAACAAATAATATCTCTAGTATATCAAGGTATCCACAAGAAGCGACCAGACGAACGGTCTGGTTAGTTTTGTGTGCCCACCGAAAGGTGTCCAGGCCGTCTCACCAGACAAGAAGGGTGTGGCGGGTTTTTTGTTTCTACCGTCTCAGAAACCACCGTTTGGAGAATGGAATCTATGCAACTGCCTGAGCGATATTGCCTTGTGGAGACGACGCTCCGCGAGGGAGAGCAGTTTTACAATGCCCACTTTACCAGCCAGCAGCGCAAGGAGATAGCCCGCGCCCTCGACACATTTGGGGTGGAATATCTGGAGCTAACCTCGCCCGCCGCCTCCCCCCAGAGCGCAAAGGACCTCGCCGCTATTGCCGGCCTGGGCTTGCGGGCAAAAGTGTTGACCCATACACGCTGCCATATGAACGATGTACGACTGGCTGTTGAGAACGGGGCGCAGGGGGTCAATGTGCTCTTTGCCACCTCCGAACAGCTCCGCCGCGTTAGCCACGGGCGCACCTTCGACGAAATTATCGAACAGGCTCTTGAGGTAATCGCCTATCTCCAGCAATACCCGGTCGAAATCCGCTTCTCCTGTGAAGATGCGTTCCGCACCTCGCTCGATGATTTGCTCCGGGTCTACCAACCCATCGCAGCAACCGGCATTGATCGGATTGGCCTGGCCGACACCGTTGGCATTGCCACACCGAGCCAGGTGACAGAGGTAGTCCGTGCGGTGCGCTCCGTCGTCTCCTGCGACATCGAGTTTCATGGGCACAACGACACCGGCTGCGCCATCGCCAATGCCTTCTGTGCGCTCCAGGCAGGGGTAACGCATATTGATGTCACAGTGCTTGGCATTGGCGAACGCAACGGCATTGCCCCGCTCGGTGGGTTCATTGCCCGGCTGGCCTCGCTCTCCCCACAGCTTGTCGAACGCTACAACCTGGAACTCCTGCCACAGCTTGACCAGATGATTGCTGATTTTGTGGGGGTTCAGATTCCCTTCAATAACTATATTACGGGCACGACAGCTTTTACCCACAAGGCGGGAATGCACACCAAAGCGGTGCTGGCCGACCCGAAAAGCTACGAAGTGCTCGACCCGGCCCTTTTCGGGCGCACTCGCACGGTTGCCGCCGTCCACCGCCTCACGGGGTGGCACGCCGTGGCCGAGCGGGGACGCGAACTGGGTATTATCCTGAGCGAAGCGCAGGCCCGCGCCGTGGCGGCCCGTATCAAGGCCCTGGCCGACGAACGCTCCCTTGATATGGGAGACCTGGACGAAATCCTGTATGAGTATACGGAATAAACAAAGCAAACCGTTTTCAGAGAGCGAAAGACTATGGCACAGACGTTAGCAGAGCAAATCCTGAGCCACGCTGCCGGGCACCCGGTGCAGGCGGGCCAGGTGGTGACAGTGCGGGTTGATCTGGCGATGATGCACGATAGCCTGTCGCCAAGCATTATCCGGGTGTTGCACGAAGACCTGGGGGCAAGCCAGGTCTGGGACCGCGACCGCGTGGCCGTGGTCATTGACCACGTTGCACCCGCCGCAAACATCCAGACGGCCAGCCACCAGCATAGCGTGCGGCAATGGGTACGCGAACAGGGGATTACCAACTTTTTCGATGTCGGGCGCGGTATCTCCCATCAGGTGCTCGTGGAAGAGGGGTTGGCCCAGCCGGGCATGGTCATCGCCGGCAGCGACAGCCACAGCACGGCCTATGGCTGCGTGGGCGCATTCGGGACAGGGATGGGCACCACAGACATTGCCCTGATTGTTGCCACGGGCAAAACCTGGATGCGGGTGCCCGAAACAGTGCTGGTGCGGGCCCGCGGGCGGCTCCGCCCCGGTGTCAATGCAAAAGACCTGGCCCTCTCTGTGGCCCGCCAGATTCGCGCCGAGGGCGCAACCTACGCCGCTGTCGAGTGGCACGGCGTGGACTTTCTCAGCATCGGAGACCGTATGACGCTGGCGACCCTCTCGATTGAGGTCGGGGGCAAGGCCGGACTGGTGCCCCCGACGGGAGAGGCCGCCGCACACCTGCGTATTCCCGACTGGCTTGGCGTTCAGGAGGGAGCCACCTATACTCAGGTGGTTGAGGTCAATCTCGACACGCTGGAGCCGCAGGTCAGCAAGCCCCATTTTGTAGACAATGTGAGCGATGTTTCCGAGGCGGGGAAGGTTGCGGTAGATGTAGTCTACCTCGGTACCTGCACCAACGGACGCTACGAGGATATGGCGGCGGCGGCCCGTTTGCTCAAGGGACGCAAAATCGCTCGCGGGGTTCGTATGATCGTTGTGCCATCGAGTAGCGAAACGCTCCAGCGGGCCGTTGCCGATGGGACGCTGGCAACCCTGCTCGAAGCCGGCGCAACGATTGGCACGCCGGGGTGTGGGGCGTGCATCGGGCGACATATGGGCGTGCTTGCGCCGGGCGAGGTCTGCGTCTTTACGGGCAACCGCAACTTCCAGGGACGTATGGGTAGCCCCGACGCGGAGATCTACCTGGCTTCGCCAGAGGTTGCCGCCGCCACCGCGCTCACCGGCTACCTGACCCGCCCGCAAGACGTGATGGAACGTGATGGAACTGACTGAGAAATAGGAGAGAGGAGGCGACAATGGCCCGAGTCTGGCTTTTTGGAACCGATGTCAATACCGATCAAATTATCCCCGGTCGCTACGCACCCTATATGCTCAAGAATGAGGCCGACCTGGTGAAATACCCCTTTGTGGAGGCGCGGCCCGACTATGCCCCCAACGCCCAACCGGGCGATATTATCGTAGCGGGGAGCAACTTCGGCTGTGGGAGTTCGCGGGAATATGCCCCGCTCGCCCTGAAGATGATCCAGGTGGGCGCAATTATTGCCCCGCTCTTTGCCCGCATCTTCTTTCGCAATGCGCTCAACCTGGGCATCCCCTGCTTCACCGCCGACCTGACCCGCACGCTGCACGATGGGCAGCAGGTGGAGCTAAACCTGGAGGAAAGTTTCATTGTGACAGAAGATGGAACCCGGATCGATCTCCCCCCGCCGTCCGTGTTTCAACGCGAAGTCTGGGCCACGGGAGGCATTGTCAACTACTACCGCCAGTATGGACGGTTTCCCGGAGAGCAATAATGAAACTTTGTATTATTCCTGGTGATGGGATTGGCGTTGAAGTGATGGAAGCGGCACGGCAGGTGCTCGCAGCCTTGCCCCTGCCCATCGAAACGAGCGAAGCCCCCGCCGGGTGGGGCACCTTCCAGGAGACGGGCGCGGCCCTGCCCGACGCAACACTGGAGACCGCGAAGGGGTGCGATGCCGTGCTCTTCGGGGCTGTCGCGTCGCCAAGCCACCCGGTAGCCGGCTACCGCAGCCCCATTGTTGCGCTGCGAAAAGCCCTCGACCTCTACGCCAACATCCGCCCGGTGCAGAGCATCCCATCGCCGGCACAGCCGGACAAAGCGGAGGGAAGTCCAGCCGGTCCATCCACCAGTCCGGTCAATCTCGTTATCGTGCGCGAGAACACCGAAGGGTTGTATGCCGGGCGGGAGCGGCTTGAAGACGACGGAGCAACAGCCATTGCCGAACGGCTCATCACCCGTCGCGGGAGCCAGCGCATTGTGCAGGCCGCCTTTGCGCTGGCGCAACAGCGGGCCAGCGACGAGCACCATCCCAAAGTGACGATTGTCCACAAGGCCAATGTCCTCCGCATAACCGACGGGTTGTTCCGCGAGGTTGCGCTGGAAATTGCGCGGAGCTACCCGCACATCACGACAGAGGAATTGCTGGTTGATACCGCCGCAATGCACCTGGCCCAATCGCCCACCCGCTTCGATGTCGTCGTGACAACAAACCTGTTTGGTGATATTCTATCTGATGTGGCCTGTATTCACGGCGGAGGGTTGGGGTTGGCCAGCAGTGCCAACATTGGCGACACCTACGCATTGTTCGAGCCAGTCCACGGGGCGGCCCCCGACATTGCCGGGCGCGGTATTGCCAACCCGCTGGCAACGTTCGGGTGTCTGGCGATGTTGCTGGAGTGGTATGGGCGCAAGGGAGATGTTGCCGCCAACCAGCGGGAACAGGCGAACGAGTGGGCCGGACGGCTCCGCGGGGCCGTGGCAGCCACCCTGCGCGAGGGCCCCCACACGCCCGACCTGCGCGGCAGCGCAACCACCCACGATGTCACCAGAGCTGTCATTGAACAGCTGCATGAGTAGGGCAAATTCTAAGATACAATAGATACCAGAATCATTGGCAAGTAAGCGAGAAGAAAGAAAAGAGAAGGAGGCAATTTGTGAACGTTACCTGTCCAGAGTGCGAAGCCAGTTTTGATATACCTGAAGACACAACGACGGGCGAGATATTGACCTGCCCCGAATGTGGGGCCGAGCTTGAGCTGGTCAGTCTCGATCCGCCAACGGTTGAGCTTGCGCCGGAGATAGAAGAAGACTGGGGGGAATAAATGAGAATCGCTGTGCTCAGTTCGCGTATCCGCGCCGAAGAAAAACTCCTCTTTGCGGAGCTGGAGCACCGCGGATTGGATTATACCCGCATTGATGACCGCGACCATATCTTCGATCTGCACGCCTGGGAGTATCCCTTTGATGTCGTGTTGGAACGGTGCATCCAGCATAGTCGTGCGCTCTCCATGCTGCGTTTCTTTCACGATGCAGGCTTTCCAACGGTCAACAGCTACGAAACAGCCGTGACCTGTGGCGACAAGTTTCTCACGACCCAGGCTCTCATCCATGCCGGGGTGCCAACGCCGCGCACGCTGATAGCCTTCACCCCCGAAACCGCGATGATCGCCATTGAGCAGATGGGCTACCCCGTGGTGCTCAAGCCAGTGATTGGCTCGTGGGGGCGGCTCGTGAGCAAGATCAACGACCGTCAGGCTGCCGAAGCTGTCATTGAGCACCGCGTTGTTCTTGGCAACTACCAGCATTCCATCTTCTACATTCAGGAGTACATTGACAAGCCGGGGCGCGACATTCGTAGCTTTGTCATTGGCAATGAGTGTATCTGTGCGATCTATCGGGCCAGCGAACACTGGATTACCAACACAGCACGGGGCGGACACGCCGAGAATTGCCCCGTGTCGCCCGAACTGGCCGACCTGAGCATCAAGGCGGCCCATGCAGTGGGGGGGGGCATGCTGGCGGTAGATATTCTCGAAACAAAAGAGGGGCAATTGCTGGTCAACGAGGTCAACTATACAATGGAGTTTCGCAACAGTATTGAGACAACCGGGGTCAACATTCCTGCACGGATCATTGATTACGTGCTGGCGGTGGGACGGGGTGAGGCATCATGACCCTGCAAGTAAGTATTGTCGGGGCTTCGGGCTATGTCGGGGGAGAGTTGTTGCGGTTGCTGCTGCAACACCCGCATGTGATCGTTTCTCAGGCAACCAGCCGACGCTATGCCGGACGCTATCTCTACCAGGTCCACCCAAACCTGCGCGGCACAACAACGCTGCAATTTGTCCACCCCGACCAGCTGGAACCGTGCGATCTGCTCTTTCTTGCGTTGCCCCACGGCGAACTGGCCGCAGCCATTGAACACTACGCCGCTCTTGCACCGCGGTTGATTGATTGCAGTGCTGATTTTCGTCTGAAAGATGAAGAGACCTACCGCCGGTGGTATGGGAAGGAGCACGCTGCACCCACCTGGCTCGGCCGGTTTGTCTATGGCTTTCCGGAGATCAACCGCCAGTCGCTCGGCGGGGCTTCATATGCCAGCGGAGTCGGGTGTAATGCCACGGCAACGAACCTGGCCTTGCTGCCGCTGGTGCAGGCCAACCTCATAGACCCGGCGCGGCCCGTGGTCGTTGAGATCAAGGTCGGCTCCTCGGAGGGGGGAGCGGAACATAGCGAGAGCAGCCACCACCCCGAACGCGCCGGCGCAGTGCGCTCCTTTTCGCCCGTGGGCCACCGCCACACCGCCGAAGTGGAGATGGTGACGGGCCTGACCGATGTTCATCTCTCGGTGACAGCAATTGAACTGGTGCGCGGGGCCCTGGCCACAGCGCAGGTATTCACCCCCCACGCTATCACCGAGAAAGACCTGTGGAAAGGGTATCGCACCTTTGCCCGCGAAAACCCCTTTGTCCGCCTGGTGAAAGAGCGCAACGGTATTTACCGTTTCCCCGAACCGAAAATCCTGGCGGGAAGCAACTATGCCGATATTGGCTTTGCGCTGGACGCGGAACGCGGGCGTATTGTGAGCATCTGCGCCATTGACAACCTGATGAAGGGAGCCGCCGGGAGCGCGGTGCAGTGTATGAACCTGATGGTCGGGGTTGAGGAAACGGCCGGTCTGGCGTTTCCTGGCCTGCATCCCGTGTAGTTCCTGATGATGATAGGATGATAGGGAGGAAAACATCTCGTGATTGTTGTGAAAGTTGGGGGAAGCACGGGAATAGATTACGACGCGCTCTGCGACGATCTGGCGGAAATCTGGCAGCGCGATAACCAGCTTGTACTGGTGCATGGCGGCTCCGACGAAACAAACCGCCTCGCGGAATCGCTTGGACACCCGCCGCGCTTCGTCACTTCTCCCACCGGCTATACCAGTCGCTACACCGACCGCCGCACACTCGAAATTTTCGAGATGGTCTACTGCGGAACGGCCAACAAAGGGCTGATTGAGCGTCTTCAGATGCGCCAGGTCAACGCCCTGGGGCTGAGCGGGTTGGATGGGCGGTTGCTGCGGGGCAAGCGCAAGGCCGCTATCCGCATTGTTGAGCAGGGCAAACAAAAAATTTTGCGCGACGACTGGACAGGAACGGTGGAGTCGGTCAACGATGGGCTACTGCATCTCCTGCTGGAACATGGCTACCTGCCCGTGATTGCGCCGTTGGCGTGCAGCGAAAAGGGAGAACCGCTCAACGTGGATGGGGACCGCGCCGCCGCCGCGATTGCCGTTGCGCTCCGCGCCGAAACGCTGCTCCTGCTCTCAAACGTGCCCGGCCTGCTGCGCAACTTCCCCGACGAAACTTCGCTCATTCGCCACATTCCGCGGACCGAGATGGAACCCTACCTCGACTACGCCCAGGGCCGGATGAAAAAGAAGGTCCTGGGCGCAGCCGAAGCGGTTGAGCAGGGGGTCGGGCGCGTCATCCTGGGCGATGCCCGCACCGCTGGCTGTGTGTCTCACGCGCTCGGCGGCGCGGGGACAGTTGTTTCGTGATGCCTACCGCTGCACAATCGGGAGATAGGTCGGGTAAATCGTCTCCTCATAGAAGAGTGCGAGATGCCCCAGGTGCTTCGCCTCGATAGCAACAGCAACCTCGTTTCGTTCCAGATCGTAGCGGTAATCAGCGGGGGTTCCCACTGGCTGCCATGTATCCCCCTGCCACGAAAAGAGCATCAGACTACGCTCTTCCTGCTCGTCCATACCGGTTGGATCATAGCGTAGCGTTATCGTCATTGGCGTATTGAACGCAACAGTTTGCGCCAGGCTGTTTTCCTGCGAGGCCGAGAGCGTGAACGAATGCACCAGGAATGTTGTCCCCTCCGGCCAACTTTGCAGCTCTGGTGGTCCCTCCTGCGTATAAGCAACGGTGGTGGTATGGGCAAACGTTCCGGGCATCACCCGCACACTCAGGCTATACCCATCGGTGTTGGTCACGGTGAGGGTTTGAATAGACTGGTCTGGCATGTCGGCCCCCGGCACAATAATCTCCTGAAGGAAGGGATTGACACGGAGCAGGATGGGCACCTCAATAGCAGGACGGTCCCCATCGTTGCTCTGGACCAGAATAGTCCCGCGGTAGGGCTGCGTGTCATAGGGCAAAACCCACCGTATCTCAATCGGTAACACATGGCCATCATCGGGGGCAATACGTCCACCCGACGTTTGCGAAACGAGCCAGCGGCGCGATTCGGGCTGCGGGCGTAGCTGGAGCGAGAGATTGCTGGTGATGGGAACCGTGTTTCCCTCACCCAATATCTGGTGCGATACACGAGAGAATTGCATCCCTACGGTGGTATACTTCGGCACAGCAGAAAGTTTCTTGTAATGGAAGGCAATATCCCCATTGGGAGAGAGCATCACCTGAAATGTGAAGGTTTGCTCTGGCTTGTCAAAAAGCGGAACATTCTCATAGGCCACAACAAACCCTTCAGGGGCCCACGTATAGCGAATCGTTCCGCACCCTTCGGGGTTGAGGTCCGTTCGTAGCGGCATAATGGCCACTGCATCTGTTTCGGGAAGAGGGGCGACCTCGGTTGTCGAGAAATTCCAGGGGACAAAGCCATTGGTTTGATTCACCTTGCCAAAAATAAGCAACCCGTTTGCTCCCACCCGCACCTGTGAGTAGAGCGTGTTGGAGAAAGGAAACTGAAATCCTAGCTCCACCGGGTCAGATATGGCATCATCCTTCAGTTCAATAGTCTTGGCATCAGAGGGGATGGTATACCATTGTCTGGTTATCCCCGGCGACTCATCGCTACGCCAGACACTAAACTGCTCGAAGGGAACTTTCACCTCGTAGACAAGCGGCTGTGTTCCAACATTGCTAATGGGAATGGTGTGATTTACCTTTTCACCATAGTCGAGTGTCACCTCAAAGGGATCTGAGCTATCCGGGCCAATGGTGATAATGGGGCGATCTGGCTCCATTGCAAAATCCTGCACCCGGTGGGCACCGTCTGTCAACGAAACCGCCACAGTCTGGCGCACATACCCCGCATTCTCAACAACAAGGGTCTGGGTATAGGAGGGTTGTTGCTCTGGCAGAGGGAGCGTCACGCTGTAGAAGCCTGTTTCGTCGGGCACAAGCCGCAAGCCGCCATCCACAATAACGGATGCCTGCGAAAGCGGCACGACTGTTCTGGCATCGTGAACCTGTCCACTGATCGTTGCCCACTGGTCCGGGAGGGTTACATGCAGGACAACATCAACAGGATAGGGGGTCTGGCTCAGATCGCCCGTGCTGACGAGAACGCGGGCTTGATAGGTACCGGGTTCCGAAATCTGGGCTGCATCCAGCGTGAGCACGACACTACCTGATGCATCGGGCGAAAGGACGGGGCCCCGCTTTGCCGAGAGTTCGAGCCAGGGCACATCAATAGTCGCCTCGGCAACAGCCGCATAGGTATTGAGAAACCCATAGCCATAGACATTGTTGGGCGAAATCTCGGCTTTGCATTCGGCATATATTGCTTTGCTAAACCGATCATCCGTGCGTGGGGTTGCGCTCTCTGTCAGGATCTCATAGGTTGCCTCGAAGTCGCCAATCAACGACGGGTTGGCCGACCATATCAGCGCAACCGCTCCGACAATGTGAGGGGTTGCCATTGAAGTGCCGCTGATGGCTCCATAGCTGGAGTCGTTCCCCGCAAACGTTGAGGCGACATACGAACCGGGGGCCACAATGTCAGGCTTGATGTTGCCATTGTAAGCAGGGCCGACGCGGCTATAGGAAGCAATTAACCCACTCTTGTCGGTTGCGCCCACCCCAACAACGGTCGCATAGTCGCCCGGCGAGGCAACACTGCCACAGGAGACGCTGAGGGGGCTGTTGCCCGCAGCAAACACGGGGAAGATACCCGATGCTCGCCACGCCGTGACAAAATCCACAAAACTTTGCACGCCTCCCGTGCCTGTGGACCACGAG
This sequence comes from Chloroflexaceae bacterium, assembly GCA_034436975.1. GTDB lineage: Bacteria > Chloroflexota > Chloroflexia > Chloroflexales > Chloroflexaceae > JAAUSY01. Next base: position 18,537 of record DAOTUE010000168.1, on the reverse strand, counting down.
TTGTTGATGACATGGGGGCGCAGGTCGGGGCGCGGATTGTTGCCATGCTGGTCTGTCGGGGCAAGCATCCATTGGGCCGCCATAAGAATATCCGATTCGCGGCAGCTACTCGTTTCGCAAATGCGGGCGGAAATCCAGCGTGCTCCGGGCGCAACGCCGATGGCGGGCTGATCGTAGCTCCCATCGCTCCGCCCGACCATCGTCCCCATTGTGTGTGAGCCGTGGTTGCCGGCATCAACAGGCACGGGAGAAGAAAAAACAGCATCATACCAGTTGTAGTTGTGGTCGTAGCTGTCTGGTCCGCGATAGCCACGATACTGTTCCGACAGGGCGCGGTGGGTATAGCGGACTCCGCTATCGAGGCTGGCCACGGTTACGCCCTGCCCGCTGACCCCGAAATCTCTCCAGGTGCGGTCGGCCCCCACCTGAAGAATGTTCCAGCAGGTGCCGTTTTCATCTGGCTCGCAACCAGACACCCCACTCTCCTGCGCTTCGTCATACAAGCTGAGCGAGTAGTCGGCGCGGAGCAGAGCCACTTCCTGGCGCGATTCCAGGCTCTGAATGTCGGCTTTGTTCCCATGCACAACCAGCGCATTGGTAATCCACAGCGGCTCATAGTCGGTGCCGCGCTCATTCAACAACGAACGGATGTCCTGCTGTGTTCGTTCGGCATGTGCGGTGAGGGTCTGGTAGACAAACTGACCTCGTTCGCTCCAGTCGGTAATTTCGTAGGCCGCGGAGAGGTCGGGTTGATCTTCGAGAAACACAAAAAACGTGGTTTCCCCATCAGATGAGGCAGCAAGGTCAGCCATAATCTGGGGGTCGAGCCGTTCTTCCTGTTCTGGCAACGCAACCTGCCGGAGTTCGGCAGATGCAGCACTGTCGGGCAGGCCGGGAGCGGGGGCGGGCCAGGCCTCGTAGAAGACGGGGCGCAGGGTGCTTGTGGTGACATTCTGCACCGTAAGCTGAAACTGGCGGTGCCCACCAAGCGGAACATCAGCCTCTATCGTCTCGCTGACAACCTGGAAGGCTTCGTGCTGCAAGGAAAAGGCCGGGGCAGGCGTGGGCGGTTCTTCTCCAGAGAATTTGGCCTGTCCTGCCTGTCCTGGGGAGAAAGGATGCATCTCTGCCGCAAAGGCCAGGGCCGCGCCAGAGACAATGAGTGCTACGAATGCAACGAGCAAGACACCTACCGGTATTGTCCGATACCTGATTTTCCCTCTCAAACGTGGGGGGCGTTGTCTGGTGGTGTTCATGGTTGTTTGTTGTTCGTTTTCCTGGGGTCGTTGTCTGGTGGTATTCATGGTGTTCATTGTTGTTCGTCCTTTGATGTGTGTGTTTGTTGTTCGATAAGAAGTTCGACTTGATCCATCAGTGCGTCAATTTGCCCATGCAGATGGAGAATATCGCTACGACTGGGAATTTGCACCGGCAACTCAAGCAGTGTTGTGGGACCAAAGTCACGCCGCAACAGGATATTACGCCATCGTGCATATTCCTGCTCATCTATCGTTCCCTCTGAGGCCAGTATATCTAGCCGCCGCGTTATCTCAGCCTCAATAAGGTCCTTGCCTCCAAGCGAGGCAAACACGGCCCGCTGCACGTTTGCGAGCGTATTTCCCCCAAGCCGGATGAGGGTTGTCAATACCTGCGAAGGAAGCGTTTTTCCTTTGCTTCCGCCACTCTGGGAGACAACCTGGGCGAGAATATGCGCGGTAATATCCTCACCGCTTTCGTTGTCAATGACCTGAACCTGCTGCCCAGATTGCACAATCTCCGCCACCCCTTCCAGCGTAATATACCGCTTGCGGTTAGTATGGTAGAGTTTGCGGTTGGCATATTTTTTAACAATCTGCATCGCTTACGTGTGCTTCTTTCTGCCAGTTTTCCCAACTCTTTACCTTGTACCTTGCACTTTGCTACTGTCGCTGGCGGCGGAGTTCGTCCAACCGTTCGGACAGTTGCGACACCCGGCTACTCAATTCGTCTATATCGCGTCTGGTCGGGATATTGAGGTTGTTCAAGAGTTGTTCCATACTACTCTCGATACGTTCGCCAAAACTGGCCACCTGTTGCTGCATCTGCTGGGGACGTTGGCGAAATCGCTCTTTGACTTCGTTGAGGATTTTCTCCCCATCTTTGCGAGCAATCTCTCCCCGTTCGACCATCCGATCAACCATTCGTTCGGCTTCGTCGTGGGTCATCGCCACTGCGCCCACGCCAGCCAGCAACATCCGGCGCAGCAAATCTACAAAGGGCGGGTACTCTTTTTGTGCATCATCCTGCCCTTCCTCATCATGGATCTGGCGCACCGTTACTTCAATATCCTCTTCTTCTGGCATTGTTCTATATTTCCTCTCTTTGCTTTGGAAGATAAAGCCACCTGAACTACTACTCAGTATTACTACTACTCAGTATTACTATACTGCAGTACCAGCAGGATTTCAAGGCCAGGAAAGAACGCTGTCCGTTGAGAAAATTGCTCCCTGTTCACGCATGGGGAGGCAGTCGTGGCAGAAGCCGGGCGGCCCATTGGACACCCACAAACAAGAACAGGTGCGAAAACTTGCGAATTTGTTCATTGTGAGTAGAATATATTCCATGAGTATGTCTTTAATAAAGGCAGCGCGTACTTGGTCCAAAAATGTACGGTATAATTGCTTCAGTCGCTTTCGATGCAGGATATGTGGTGGCATCGGTTCGGCGGAAGGTACCAACCTGCGTGTCAGCACAGACAAGTGTATCGAAAGATCTGCATATTCTGATTAGTCAATCTGGCTGTGGGGCTACACAGCCAGGGTTTCGACCCTGGAAACCCAACCCTTCGGGGTCGGGAGTAGTCACTTCAATGCTCCCAACAAAGAGAGCCGTTCTACACCCCAGGTGAGAGGGAACGCGCAAACCAACCCCACCCGGCCTGTGCAGGCCCGCGATGAGGCAAGGCCTGCGGAACAAAAAAGAAGAGAGGACGCAAGAGATATGCGCCGCTATACCATCAATGTTGGGGGGAAAGAATTTCTTGTTGATGTTGAGGAGCTAGGGGAAGAGCGATTTCGGGTGCGGGTTGGGAACCGGGAGTTTGAGGTGGGGCTGGTTGCGAGCGAGGATAGCCCCGGCGATGTGCTGGAAAAGGAGTATTCGCTTTCGGAGCACCCCTTGCAGGAGCAGGAAGGTGAAGGTGCGCCAGAAGGGAGCGGAGCACAGGGGGGGGGATGCCACACGCCGTTGTACCGCTCCCCATCATCCGAGGGCGAACACTATGAGGAACTGGCCGCACCGATGCCAGGAACAATCACCTCGGTCAAAGTTTCTTCGGGCGATGCTGTTCAATATGGGCAGGTGCTCTTTGTGCTGGAAGCAATGAAAATGAAAAATTCGCTCCAGTCTCCACAAGATGGCGTTGTTGTGGCAGTGCTGGTTGAGCCGGGGCAAAAAGTCAATACGGGAGAAGTGCTGGTCCGTTTTTCGCAAGCTGCTTCGGAGCCGAATGAAACGGAAGAAAACAAGGCACTGTCGGGGTAATATCACATTCCATAGTAAAGAGGCGGCGAGGGCAATCCACCCGCTTCAGCGGGTGGTCGTTGACTGAAGAGACTATCTAGCCGAAATCTGGGGTGAGTTCTTGTGGCGTGCGTACCGGGGTCCGCTTTTTGGGGTTACACAGGTCAATAACGTAAGGAGACCGCAGTTTATGGAGAATATCCTCACAATCATACCGCTCTTTGGGGTTCTGGCACTCGGATTTGCCTGGTTCAAATCGCATTGGATCAACCAGCAAGAACAGGGCGATGAGAAGATTGTCAAAATCGGGGGCTATATCCGCGAAGGGGCGATGGCGTTTTTGAATCGGGAATACCGGGTGCTGGCGATTTTTGTGGTTGTTGTTGCTGTCCTCTTGAGCATCGCAACCATGTTCACGGAAGGACTTTCTGGCTCGCTCATTGGGATTTCTTTTGTCACGGGTGCGGTCTGTTCGGGGTTGGCGGGCTATCTGGGGATGCGCGTTGCCACGGCGGCCAACACCCGCACGGCCAACGGGGCCCGCGATGGACTGAATAAGGCTCTTAATATCGCCTTTTCAGGTGGGTCGGTCATGGGGATGTCGGTTGTTGGACTTGGAGTGCTAGGGTTGTCTCTGCTGACCATGCTCTACCTCGCGCTCTTCGGGGCCAATATGCCCTTCCTCACTGGCGAAAACCTGAAAGACATCACGCCGGAAAATCTCAACCTGGCCAGAGTTGGCGATGTGATAAGCATTATCGCTGGCTTCTCGCTTGGGGCCAGTTCCATTGCCCTCTTTGCCCGTGTGGGCGGGGGTATCTACACCAAAGCCGCCGATGTCGGGGCCGACCTCGTGGGCAAAGTTGAGGCCGGCATTCCCGAAGACGACCCCCGCAACCCGGCGGTGATTGCCGACAACGTGGGGGACAATGTCGGCGACGTGGCGGGCATGGGGGCCGACCTGTTCGAGTCCTATGTTGGTGCGATTGTTAGCTCAATGGTACTTGGTCTAACCTGGGTGCCCTTTATCGAAAGCTACAACGCCATTATCCTTCCGCTGGCCCTGGCCGGTATGGGGATTCTGGTTTCGATTATCGGCACGTTTCTTGTCCGTACAAAAGAGGGGGAAAGCCCACAGGGAGCCTTGAATACCGGGACGTTTGTTGCCGGCGGGTTGATGATTGTCGTTTCCTACATTATCATCCATCGGATGCTCCCCCGTGAGATAGACCTGGGTGGCGGAAGCGTCTATACCGCCTCCGGGGTTTTTATGGCTCTCTTTGTCGGCTTGATTGCGGGCATTGCCATCGGGTTGATTACCGAGTATTACACGGCTGAGAACCGCCGGCCCGTCCGCGCTATTGCCGAAGAATCGAAAACGGGTGTGGCAACCAACATTATCGCTGGTCTGGGCACGGGGATGATTTCAACCGCGATGCCTATGATTGTCATTGCGGCGGCTATCGTTGTAGCCTACAATGAAGCCCATCTCTATGGGATTGCCATTGCTGCGCTTGGGATGCTTTCGACAACGGGTATCCAGCTTGCGGTTGATGCCTACGGGCCCATTGCCGACAATGCCGGCGGGATTGCCGAAATGGCCGGGCTTGGCCCCGAAGTGCGGGCCCGCACCGACCGGCTCGATGCCGTGGGCAACACAACAGCCGCCATTGGAAAAGGCTTTGCCATCGGGTCGGCAGCATTGACAGCCCTGGCTCTCTTCTCCGCCTTTACCGCTGTCGCCGGGCTTGAGGGGATAGATATTACCAAGCCGGGGGTGATGGCAGGATTGTTTATCGGCGCGATGCTGCCCTTTGTCTTTTCGTCGCTTTCTATGCAGGCGGTGGGGCGGGCCGCCGGGCTGATGATTGAAGAGGTGCGCCGTCAGTTCCGCGACATTCCAGGTCTCATGGAAGGAAAGGCCGAAGCAAAACACGCCGAATGTGTGGATATTGCGACGGCGGCGGCCATTCGGGAGATGGTCGCACCGGGGTTGATTGCGGTTCTTACCCCGGTGGTGGTCGGGGTGCTCTTTGGACTGGAGGTGCTTGGGAGCCTGCTTGCAGGGGTTACTGCCACCGGCGTGCTGCTGGCTTTGTTTATGGCAAACGCCGGCGGTGCCTGGGACAACGCCAAGAAATACATTGAAGCCGGCAATCTCGGTGGCAAGGGGAGCGATGTCCACAAAGCGGCTGTTGTTGGCGACACGGTTGGCGACCCCTTCAAGGATACCGCCGGTCCGTCGCTCAACATCCTCATCAAGCTGATGAGTGTGGTCAGCCTGGTCATTGCGCCAATCCTGGTTGCACTTGCAGGGTAGGGTTCTCCGCTCAGGCCAGGCCGTCGGGGGGAGCATCCGTGCGGCCCTGACTGGAGCCTGGACCGGGGCCTGGCAAAAGGTAAAGGTTTTGGGGAGGGGCACGCCCCCGGTGTGCGTGCCCCTCTCTCCTGTGTCAAGAGTATAAGGGAGTATACGTCGTTATGATGGGAGGTCTCACGTCGGTTGCCGCCACAGCCCTCTGGGGGGTGCTCATTGTGGCCCTGGTTTGCGGGGCCTATGCCCTCTTGCTTTTGCTCCGAGCGGGGGCGCAGGAGCCAGCACAGTCAGCAACGCAGCCAGAAGGAAAAGGCAAAAAAGGAAAAGAACCACCGCCGGACCCGCTCCAGGAAGTACGAACATTGCTGAAAGCCAGCGTGGGGGCCTATCCACAGTTTCTTATTGCGAGCATCGTTGTCCTGGTGTTTGCGCTGCTTGTGGCGGCGACTGTGCTCATCATCCCTCCGCTGAAAACCCTGGTGTTCCAGCAAGCCACGCCACTTTCCCCTCTGTGGGTTGCCGCAATTGCCGCAGCACGGGCGGGTGGCTTTCTTGTGGGGGCCGTTCTCGTGTCTGTCGCTGTCTGGCCAGGAGTGCGGGCCTCGGCGGGGGGAGCCGTGCGGACGGCAGCGGCGGCCCGCAAAGGGTATGGCTCTGCGATGCAGGCGGCCCACCGTGCCGGTGCCGTTGCCCCCATGCTCACGGCGAGTCTGGGGGGGCTTGCGAGTGTGCTGATTTTCCTGATGCCGGGGGGAGCCGCGGCCGATCTGTTTGCTGGCTTTGTGGCTGGTATCGTGGTGATGGCGTTTTTCTGGCGCGTGGGGGGGAGCCTGGTAACAGGATCGTCGGTTGTGGGGAGCGAGATTGTCGGGCGAACAGGGCCGCAGTCGGGCAGCGACGATCCACGCAACCCGGCCACGCTTGCGGCAATGGCCAGCGAGAGCGCGGAGGGGAGCGCGAGTACCGCCGCTGACCTGTTCGAGAGCACCGAGGTGACGTTTGTGGCAACGCTGTTGCTGGGGGTGCTCTTTGCCCATGCTTCTTTGGGGACCCTCTTCGACGGCCCGTATGGCGAACGGTATATTATTTTGCCCTTTCTCTATGACGAACGGTATATTATTTTCCCCTTTCTCCTGCGCGGTATTGGCCTTGTGGCTTCGCTCATCGGCAATATCACCGTGCGAACCGATGACCAGCGACGCAACGCCATTGGTGCAATGAAGCGAGGACGGACCATTGCCCTGGTCCTCTCCATTGCCGGACTGGCCGGGGGCACGCTGTTTTTTATGAAGAATCCAGCGACGGGTGTGGTAGACTGGCGGCCCTTCATTGCCGCGCTCACAGGCCTTGCCCTGCTCTTTGTGCTGAGCAAGGTTGCCGAACATTTCACCTCGACCCGCTTCAGTCCGGTGAAACAACTCAGCAACACCTCGCAGATGGGCACGCCCTCTGGCCTGCTCTCCGGCCTCTCAGCCGGCTCCGAAGCCAGTGCGTGGACGGCTCTCAGCCTGGTGGTTGCGCTGGCGGTGTCGGGCCTGCTCTATGCAAACGAACCCGCCACAACCCGGCTGCTTGCCACCTTCTACTGCGTCACCCTCAGCGGACTGGGGATGCTCTCACTCAATGGCTATATGCTCTCGCTTGGAGGCTTCGGGAGCGTGGCCCACAACGCCCACCGCATCGGAACAATGGCCAATCTCGACAAGAACCCGCGGAATACGCTGGAAGATCTCGATGCCATTGGCAGTATGACCAGGGCTATCACCAGGGGGGTAGCCGCGGGAGCCGTTCTGGTGACGCTGGTTGCGCTTGTTGTTCTGTTCGCGTCCACAACAAGCCTGCTGTACAATAGCACGCTGCCACACACGCTTTTCAGTGCTGGCCCGCTCTTTCTTGTGGGGTTGCTCACTGGCTCCGGTCTGCCCTTCCTCTTCTCCAACCTTGCCACTCGTTCGGTCATACGGGGGGCGGCACAGTTTGTCAATCAGGCCCGCCAGGGGCAGCAAAACCCGCCCGCCGGGAGCGACCAGCCCTCCCCCGCCGCAAGCCAGGTTGTCCGCACCGTGGCCCGCGCCACCCAGCGCGATCTCCTGGCCCTGGGAGCCATTGCGCTCCTGGTTCCCCTCATTGTCGGCTTGCTCATCGGGATAGCGGGTCTTGGTGGGTTGCTGGTCGGGCTTTTGCTCAGCGGGCCGATGCTGGCCACGTCGCAAGCCTATGCAGGCGGGGCCTGGGGGAATGCGAGAAAAGCCATTGAAGAGGGATTCTTCGGGGGCAAAAATTCGGAGGCGCACCGCGGGGCAGTCCTGGGGAATGCGATTGGTGAGCCATTGCGCGATGCCATCGGCCCGGCCCTGCATTCGCTGATGACGCTGGCAGGCGTGGTGGTGCTGGTTGTCCTCCCGGCAAGTGTTGTGCTCCGTCTGTCGGACATAGCCGGTAGCCCGCTGCTGTTCGGTGCGCTGGCCGTGTGCGTTGCGCTCCTCGTTGCCGCCATCCTCTACGTAAAACGAGAGGGAGAGCCGATGTCGCCGGTCCGCCGGCTGAAAACTGTTGTGGAAGAAGTGCGGGGTGCGTTTCTTGTGCTTGTTGTTGCGGTGGTGGGGGCTGTTGCGTTTGCGTGGGGGGGGAGCGGGAGTTTGAAAGCCATACAACCGCTACGCTCTCTCGATATGCTGCCCATTGCAGCGGAAACCCCATCGCCTACGGCGACAGCGACACCACAGGCAACCACGACACCCTGGCCAACGTATACGCCATTCCCCACCTACACCCCACCACCAACGTATACGCCGCTCCCCACCTATACGCCCGTTGCCGCTTCGCCCACGCTGACCGCTGCGATAACTGCAACCGAACAGCTTACCCCGACAGTTGCAATACCAGAGATAGCCACGCCTGCACCGGAGCAACCAGCAACGGACACGCCTGCACCGGAGCAACCAGCAACGGACACGCCCGCACCTGCACCAGAAACCACAACCCATACCGTGCAGCCGGGCGATACCCTTGCTACCATTGCGGAGCAGTATAACACAACCATATCGGCTTTGATGGAAGCGAACAACCTGACTCCTGCACAGGCCAATAGTCTCCAGGTCGGGCAGGAATTGATCATCCCTGCACCATAACAAAAAAGAAAGGCACAGGAAACTCAATGGAACAAAAATACCCTTCCCGCACTCTGCTCGACTATGTGCGGTTGTTTTTCTATGGCGTGGCGATGGGGAGCGTGGATGTTATCCCCGGCGTTTCCGGCGGAACAATGGCGTTCATTCTCGGTATCTATGAAGAACTACTCGATGCGATCAAGTCGTTTGATGCCCGCCTGGTGCAACTCCTGGCAAAACTCAAGATCAGGGAAGCAATGGAGCATGTGCCCTGGCGGTTTTTGCTGGTATTGCTGTTTGGCATTGGCACCGCGGTGCTGAGCCTCGCACATCTCATAAGCTGGCTGCTTGAATACCAGCGGGTCTCCCTTTTTGCTTTCTTCTTCGGGCTTATCCTGGCTTCAATTGTAGCCATCGGCGCGGTGGTGCGCTGGTCGCCCACGGCCCTGGGGATGTTCATTATCGGGACGGCCCTCGCGCTCGTTGTGGTCAATCTTGTGCCGCTCGACATGCCTCACGATGCACTGACCCTCTTCTTCAGCGGAATGGTCGCCATTGTCGCGATGATCCTGCCGGGTATTTCCGGCTCGTTCATCCTGCTCATTCTGGGGCAATACGATCACATCCTCAATGCGGTGAAAAGCTACGATGTACTCACTATCGCCATTGTGGGGGTAGGGGCCGTCGTGGGGATTATGGGGTTTTCGCGGGTGCTGAGCTGGTTGCTCAAACACTACCACCAGGCAACCATTGCAACGCTGGTGGGGTTTATGGCCGGGTCGCTCTGGAAAATCTGGCCCTGGAAAGTGGTTGTCGAGAGCCGCATAGACCGTCACGGCGAGGAGATTCCCCTTATCGAGCGCAATATCCTGCCGGTGTTTACCTCTGGCGAGTTCTTGCTGGCTCTGGGGCTGTGCCTGGTCGGATTCCTGCTGGTCTGCCTCATTGATCATCTCCAGTCGAAGTCCAATCCGGTGATGCGGCTTTTCTGGCGAAGGGGCTGATCAGGATTAGCGTAAGCGTTCAGCCCCCCACCTGTCCTCTCCTCCACTGGGGAGAGGGATTTGGGAGGGGAGCGCGCCCGCATCGGGGTAAGCGAGACGCTTGCGCTCCCAGGGACCAGGGATTGCCCGAACCCGGTGAACGCTTACTTTCGTTCTACCCGCGCAACCCTTTGACAAAGAATGCCAGCATATCCTTGAGGGCATCCCCATACCGCCCCAGGCGAAAGAGCACGTTGCTACGCCACCGATAGTTTCCCCCCCTGTTGGGCATCAGTTCAATGGCGCGGGAGAAATCGGCCAGGGCTTCCTCATTGCGCTTCAAGAAATAGTTGGTCTGCCCCCGCCAATGGTAGTTGACCCCATCATCCGGCTGCACCTCGATAGCGCGGGAGAAGTCGGCCAGGGCTTCCTCGTAGTTTTTCATTTTCAAGCAAGTGCGCCCCCGCCAGTAGAGGTGGTTTCCATTGTCGGGATTCATCTCGACCGCACGGGAGAAATCGGTTAGAGCAATGGAAAAATCTTTTACCTGGAACTGTGCCTGCCCGCGCCGGTAGTAGTAGTAGCCGTTGGCATTGTCGGGTTGCTGTTCGATGGCGCAGGTGAAATCGGCAATGGCTCTGGTGTAGTCTTTGAGCCGGGTGTAGGCCTGCCCGCGCAACCGGTAGTTCTCGCTCTCGTCGGGTTGGAGTTCAATGGCGCGGTTGGCATTGTTGAGGGCGGAGGTGTAGTCTTTGATGGCCAGGTAGGCCTGCCCACGCAAGCGGTAGTAGGTGCCGGTTTCCGGCTGGTGCTCGATGGCGCGGCCATAGTCGGCAATCGCGGCAAGGTATTCGCTCTGGCTCTCAAGCGTTTCGCCCCGTTTTGCGTATGCTTCAGCCCTCTCAGGCTCGCGTTCAATTACCTGGTTGAAATCGGCCAGGGCTTCCTCATAGCGTTGCAAATTGTGGGCCGCACTGCCGCGCAAGAGGAAGGCTTCGGCCTGGTCGGGATCTTGCTCAATGGCCTGCGTGAAGTGGGCCAGGGCTGCCTCATAATCGCCTACAGCAAGGCAGGCCTGCCCCCGCTGTGCGGGACTCTTCTCGCTCTCCCCGCTGTTGCCTACGGTCGGTTTATTCACGGTGTTTCCTCCTGTCGCAACAATTGAAGTTGTTTGCTGGCTTTCTGTTTCCAGGTCGGGTCGTCATTCAATTGCAAAAACCGCTCAAAATCGTCGGCAGCTTCTTCTTTCTGTCCCTGGTGTGCGTAGGCTTCCCCGCGGTTGTAGTAGGCCGAGGGAGTTTCGGGGGCCAGCGCAAGCGTGCGCGAAAAGTCGGCGATGGCTTGCTCGTAATTACCCCGCTTCAGATGGGCGAGGCCACGGTTGTGGTAGGCCATCGCGTAGTTTTGTTCAAAGGCAATAGCTTTGTCGAAGTCGGAGATGGCCTGCGCGTAGTTGCCCCGTTCATAGTAGGCCAGTCCCCTGTCGTGGTAGGCTTCGGCATCATTTCCCTGCAGTTCAAGCACGCGGTCAAGGTCGGCTATCGCCTGCTCGTAGTTGCCCTGCTGGTGGTAGGCCAGGCCACGGTTGTGGTAGGCAAAGGCATAGACCGGGTTGCGCTTGATAGCCTGGGAGAAATCTGCTATCGCCTGCTCGTAGTCCTCACGCATAGCATAGGCCAGGCCGCGGTTGTTGTAGGCTTCGGCATAATCAGGGTTCAGCTCGATGGCCTGGGAGAAATCTGCTATCGCCCGCTCGTAGTTTTCCCGTTCGGCAAAGCCTATCCCCCGGCTAAAGAATTCTTCGGCGGTGGTGGGGCCGCTCTCCGAGCGGGAGCCACACGCAGTCAGTCCAACCAGTCCGAGAACAAGCAACAAAAACCGCAACCATCGCAACATATTCATAAACCTTCCTTTTCCAATGTTTTCTAACGCTTTCCAATGCTTTCTCATACTTCCTAGTCAACCAGCAGGTGCAGCGTGGGTGTGGGTGGGCGCGTTGGTTGGCCCGGGGCGGGGGCGCGGCTCCGGACAACAACAATGGGGACAATGAGCGCGACAATGATAAGTAGTGTCACAATCCAGAGCAGGGGCCGTGAGATGAAACGCGGACTTTTGCTGCCGACACTGTTCTGCATCAGGCTCCGGCTACTCAGCTCGTCGAACGACAGGCCGAAGAGGGTTTGCGTCAGACGGCTGAGGCGGTCAAGAATTTCTGCCCGCTCAAGGCGGAAGGTCTCCCCGTCCCCATACAGGCGGGCTTGCTCGATGTTGCAGCCCAGGAGGTGCTCGCACACCAGGGCTTCATCAAGGGCCGCGGCGCGATGCCGGCGGTGCCGGCGCAACTCGTGCAGCAGCGCATCTAGCCCGGCTTCATAGCGCGAAAACTGGTCATAGCTCATGCAAACCGCCTCTGCGCTCCAAAACTGGTTTCATACCAGATTCGGATAGATAGTTTCACCACAAAGGCACGGAGGACACAAAGGAAACCCCTTTCACAAAGCCTTTGGTAAGCATTCACTGGGTTCGGGCAATCCCCGATCCCTGGGAGTGCAAGCGTCCCGCTTGCCCCGATGCGGGCACGCCCCCCTCCCAATCCATCCCCCCACTGGGGGGAGGACAGGTGGGGGGACCTCAACGATTACAGCCTTTGTGCCCTTTGTGTCTTTGTGGTTTTTTCTAACAGACAAACAGGGTCTCAGGAGTTCTGCATATTCTGGTACAGGTCGTGAGCCTGCTGCGGGTTTACCCCCTCGTGAATGAGAGCCTGAAGCGCACGGGCCGCCGCCACCGGGTGGGCATCCTGCCAGACATTGCGCCCCAGATTGACTCCGATAGCTCCCCGCTGCAAACCATCGTACACAAATTCAAGCACCTCAAGCTGGGTTTCACATTTTGGCCCGCCCGCAATGACGACCGGCACCGGGCAGGTTTCCGTCACCTTCTCAAACGCCTCACACCAGTAGGTTTTGACAACGTTTGCGCCCAGTTCCGCGGCAATGCGGCAGCAGAGCGAGAGGTAGCGGGCATCGCGCTTTTCAAGTTCTTTGCCAACAGCTGTCACCGCCATCACCGGTATGCCGTATTCCTGGCATTCATTGACAAGGTTCGACAGGTTCATCAACGTCTGATGCTCGTAGTCGCTTCCCACAAAAACAGACAGCCCCACCGCCGAGGCATTGAGGCGGATAGCCTCGCGTACCGAGGTTGTGACCCCTTCATTGGCCAGGTCGCTCCCAACAATGCTGGTCCCTCCCGACACCCGCAGCACAATTGGCTTGCTGTTGGCAGCATCAATCGTGGCCCGCAGCACCCCACGAGTAATAAACAGCGCGTCTACATAGGGCATAATCGGCTCTATCATCTTGCCCGGCTTTTCCAGTTGCTTCGTTGGCCCCAGAAAATAGCCGTGGTCCATTGCCAGAAAGAAGCAGCGACCATCCGACTTGATCAACTGCGACAGGCGATTGCTCATTCCCCAATCCATAGGTATCCCGGACTCCTTTCTCTATAGTCCCTATTTGTTGCTTCATTATAACTGGACCCGGAGAAGTGTCAATGTGTTTGCAGGGTGTTCGCAAACCGTCTGGGGAAAAATCAGCCAGAAACCACAGCATCGCCCAGGTGAACCTGGTAGGGTTCGATGGTGGTGATGACTGTCATTCGGCGGGTGTCGTTGCTGCCTCCAATAACAGGTACGCCTGCCTCGTAGACTTCTTCCATCTGTTCAAGCGATAGCCCGGCCACAACAACAATCTCGTTGTCGCCCCCATAGAGCCATCGCTGCTCGGCATAGCGGCGCAAGTCCTCCACACCCTCGCACGGTTTCATGGTGCGGACCAGGTGGCCACGTCGGGTGAGGTAGTCGTAAGCCGCAATAAACGTTTGGACCTCGTTTTCGGCCTGGATAACCAGGGTATGGCCTTCCTGCTCATAGAACGACAGACGGTCCGCGGTGACGATAAGCCGCGGCTCTTCATAAATTACCAGGAACTCAGGCATAGGGTCCTTCTTTCAATCCAATGGTTTTTTACAGGGATAGCCCATAAGGGCTTTCTTCGCTTCAGCCGCTTTCGCTGTTGACCATCGTACCACATATCATATCGGGAGGTTTGCACTGGGTTTCGGAGGAGAGGTATCCTCGCCCAGTCCTGATCGTAAGCGTTCACTGTGCTCGGACAATCCCTGCCCCCTGGGAGCGCAAGCGAGACGCTTGCCCCGATGCGGGCGAGGCCCCCTCCCAATCCCTCCCTCCAGTGGGTTTTAGGGGCAGACAGGTGGGGGGGCTGAACGATTACCCTGATCTCAGCCAATTCTATGGACAAAGCCCTGCTTTTGTGATAGAATTCTTCTGTAATGTTGCCTACCTATGCGTATACTGCAATGCAGTACAGTGGCAAAATCGCGGAACAACAACCACCCTATCGCTATGAAGGAACCTGATGATATGACTGATCATGCGCTGTCCGATTTCTGGAAAAACCGCCGTGTTGTCGTTACGGGATGCTCTGGTTTTCTTGGCTCTTTCGTCGTGGAAAAGGTGCAGCAGCGAGGGGCCGCAGAGGTCTTTGTCCCACGAAGCCGCGAGTATGACCTGCGTGATTATGAAGCAGTGCAGCGGATGCTCGCCGAGGCCCGCCCGGATATGATCATCCACCTTGCGGCCCATGTCGGTGGTATTGGGATCAACCAGCTCCACCCGGCAGAGTTTTTCTATGATAACCTGATGATGGGCGTGCCCCATCAAGGACCTGGTCCACCTCATCGCCCGGTTGACTGGCTTCAATGGCGATCTCGTCTTCAATACGGAGAAGCCAGACGGCCAACCGCGCCGATGTCTGGATACGAGCCGAGCCGAGCAGGAATTTGGCTTCCGGTCCCAAACATCGTTTGAAGACGGGTTGCGAAACACCATCGCGTGGTGGGAGCAACAAGCCGCGAACAGTTCCAAATGATTACGATATGACGGTCCTATTTCTTGATCTGAAATCGCCATACCGAGAACTGCAAGCCGAACTTGATGCGGCCTACCACCGGGTGATGATGTCCGGCTGGTATATCCTGGGAGAAGAGGTCGCCCGGTTTGAACAAGATTTTGCCGCATTCTGTGGCGCACGCCACTGCATCGGGGTGGGCAATGGGCTGGAGGCGTTGCATCTCATTCTCCGTGGCTACGGCATTGGCCCCGGCGATGAGGTTATTGTGCCGGCCAACACGTACATTGCCACCTGGCTGGCCGTGACCTACGCCGGCGCAACCCCTGTCCCCGTCGAGCCAGACCCCCGGACATCCAATCTTGATCCTGCCCGCATCGCAGCGGCCCTTTCTCCGCGCACCCGCGCAATTATGCCCGTTCACCTCTACGGGCAACCGGCCGATATGTCGCCCATTCTTGCGCTTGCTCGCCGGCACAATCTCAAGGTTGTTGACGATGCGGCCCAGGCCCACGGTGCGATGTATGGGGAAACGCGGGTTGGCGGGATGGGTGATGCGACCGGCTTTAGCTTCTATCCGGGCAAAAATCTTGGGGCGATGGGGGATGCAGGAGCCGTTGTGACCAGTGATGACGACCTGGCGGACCGGGTGCGCGTGCTGCGCAACTATGGCTCACGGGTGAAATATGAGAATGAGGTAACGGGCTTTAATTCGCGTCTGGACCCGCTGCAAGCAGCGTTTCTCACAGTCAAGCTCCGCCACCTGGACGAGTGGAACACTCGCCGCCGCACCCTGGCCCGACGATACCAGGAAGCTCTGGCCAATGTTCCTGATCTGACGCTGCCATCGGCTCCCTCAGACAGCACCCCTGTCTGGCATCTCTTCGTTGTGCGCCACACGCAACGCAACGCACTACAACAGCACCTCAACAATGCAGGGATTGGGACCCTCATCCATTATCCCATTCCCCCCCACCTCGCCGGTGCATACACTGCGCTCGGCTACCAGCCGGGCGATTTCCCGATAACTGAGGAACTGGCGCGGACCGTGCTGAGTTTGCCAATGGGACCACACCTTTCCGAAACGGAGCAGGACCAGGTGATTGAAGCCCTCCAGACATTCGCAGGCCAGGCGAAGCCGTGAACCCGCCCTGGGGAAACCTTCTCCAACCCTTTCTGCGGCGGCGGTTGGAAGGGCGCGAGACGCTGCTGAAGGTGGCGCGAAATGCGGGGTGGCTGGACGGAGAGAAGATCCTCCGCATAGGGATCAGCCTGTTTGTGGGGGTTTGGGTTGCCCGCTACCTGGGGCCAGAGCAGTACGGGGTGTTTAGCTACCTGTGGGCCTTTGTAATTGCCCACGACCTGAGCAGCGGTATCCCGCTTTCAGACGAGAGCTGTAATGCTGTCTATCATTCGCATGTCCTGGAACATCTGAGACGTGAGGACGGTCTGCAATTTTTGCAAGAATGTTATCGAGTCCTTGCACGAATTGGGGAGGAAGCACGCAGTCTTGTTGCTTCACTCAAACAACAGGGGGCGGGGAAAGCAGTCCTCAAACACAAAATCATCCGATACACACTCCAGATGGGACAGAAGCCACTTCTGGCACAGGGAGTCACCCTGCTGACAATGCTCTATCAACGGTTTGCTCCGCGGCTTCTGCTTGGAAAAAAAGCTGCCCAGGCTCTCGACATCGGGCTATTTCGTCTTGGAGGAGAAGTTCATCAATGGATGTATGACCAATTCTCCCTGGAACAGACCCTCCGAAACGCTGGCTTTGCGGACCCTGTCCGACAAACAGCATGGGAAAGTGCTGTCCCCAATTGGAGCGATTTTTCCCTTGATACGCTTCCAGATGGAACTATCCGCAAGCCGGATTCTCTCTTTATGGAAGCAACCAGACCATAGCAAGAAAAAAAGAGGATTAAAAAGATGAACAATCTTGCAGAAGGGTTTGAAGGAAAACACATCCTCATCACGGGCGGTCTCGGCTTCATCGGCTCCAACCTGGCCCGCCGCCTGGTCGCCCAGAGGGCCAATGTTCTGCTGGTAGATAGCCTTATTCCCGAATATGGCGGCAACCTGTTCAACATTGCCGGCATTGAGGATGCTGTCCGCGTGAATATCTCCGATGTGCGCGACGAACACAGTATGCGCTACCTTATTCAGGACAAAGATTACCTCTTCAACCTGGCGGGACAGACCAGCCACATGGACTCGATGAAAGACCCGTATACCGACCTGGAAATCAACTGTCGGGCGCAACTCTCCATCCTCGAAGCCTGCCGCAAATACAATCCCAATATCAAAGTTGTCTTTGCCAGCACCCGCCAGATCTATGGCAAGCCCGACTATCTCCCCGTGGACGAAAACCACCTGCTGCGCCCGGTTGATGTCAACGGCATCAACAAAATGGCTGGTGAATGGTATCACATTCTCTACAACAATGTCTATGGTATCCGGGCCTGTGCCCTGCGCCTCACCAATACCTATGGCCCCCGCATGCGGGTCAAAGATGCCCGCCAGACGTTTCTCGGCATCTGGATACGGCTGGTGGTTGAGGGCAAGCCGTTTGAGGTATGGGGAGGTGAGCAACTCCGCGATTTTACCTATGGAGATGATGCCGTCAGTGCATTGCTTGCGGCGGCCCTGCAGGAAGAAGCCAATGGCGAGATATTCAATCTGGGGGGGAAGCCGGTCGTCAGCCTGAAAGAGCTGGCCGATTTGCTCATTGAAGCGAACGATGGCAACGGGAGTTATACCATCCGCAGCTTCCCCGAAGACCGCAAACGGATAGACATTGGCGACTATTACAGCGACGACCAGCGCATCCGCACTCGCCTGAACTGGAAGCCACGGGTTCCCTTGCTGGAGGGGCTGAAGCACTCGCTGGCATTCTATCGGGAACACCTGCAACACTATTGCTGAGGACCAGTTGATGAATACCCGCTCATCTTCTTTCACTTTCATGGGTTGAGGCGCGTGACAGACTGGCACTACAACCCTGGTTTCTCCTCCTACAAAGTCCAACCCATCCCCCGTGGTCAAACCAGACGCTCCCTTCAATACCGTCTCAGTATCCGCACCCACTCGACCCGCACCCACCCGCCGTCGCCCTCGCCTATCGGGTCGAGCCGGAGCCGCGTGAACGGACCCGACCACCCCTCCCGCCCCACAAGCTCAATGCGATGGGTTTTTGCCATCCCATCGCCCCGCAAGGTACGCTGGACGGCGTAGGTGGTATCTATTATCCCATGCTCATCAAAAAAGAACAATTCAAACTTTCCTGTTGCCGTTGTTGCGGGTGTTGAGGCAATGCGTATCTCAATAGCCTGGTAGTGCGAGAAATCGGCGTGAAAGGGGGGGCTGATAAGCTGCGGGTCCACACCGGGGACGAAGCTCCATCCTCTTTCAACCTGTTCATCAAACGGTTCGTCTTTGACATTGCGGGCTTGCCACCCCCAGCGGGCCTGGGAGAAATCCCACCCCCCCTGCTCAAGCATTTCCTGTGCTGTGGGGATGCGATAGTAGCCCGGCAGCCCGCCCCCCAGGTCAACCGGGTGCAGGGCCGACTGGTAGGGGGCAAAACAGCGGGTAATCTCCTGTTGCGTCAGCCCGGCCCGCTCCAGGATAGGGTCGCTGAAAGGGGTATGGTGTGCAGGAGGATAGCGCACCTCGTGGCTGATGAACACCGC
>DAOTUE010000167.1:0-3014 GCA_034436975.1 Chloroflexaceae bacterium | reverse complement strand
GAAAGTAACGTGAAATATCTTTCGTCTTGTGTTGTATCAACATTCATAACTCCGTCCCCCATATTTCCCCTCCCAACGTTGCTTGCTTATGCTCAGGGAAGCGGAGAAGGCACACGGTCTGGCTCCCCCTCCGGCACAGGGTACGAATACGGGGTCGGCGTGACGGTTGCTGCCGGTTCTGGTGCAGGCGTGCGTGTCGTCGTTGGCTGATACGGCGGAAACGGCGGGATGTAGGGCGGGAGGACGGTCGGACTGGGCGTAACCGTTCTGGCAGGGGTTGGCGTGGAGGTCGGGAGAAACATTGTCTGGATGCGGATAACGGTTGCTGCAACGTGCGTTTCGCGGGCCGCCACTGTTGCCTCGCGGTAGACAATCTCCGCAATCGTTGTTTGTCGCTCATCGGACGTTGTGAGCACGGTCGGGGGGCCGGGGGGCGTGCTGCCGGGGGGGGGATAGCCCGCAGGCGACGGTTGCGGGTCCGGTTGGGGAGATGTTCCCGGTGCTGGATAGGGGGGGGGGTAGGGGGGCGATGTTTGCGCCAATTCGGTTGACTGCATGTCAATTTCACTGTCTAGCTGTTGTTTGACAACAGCGGCCGTTTGCCAGGCATAGCGGGATTGCTCCCAGGCCTCATCCTCAGCGGCCTGGGCCGCAATGCTCGTCTGCTGGGCCTGGGCAATGATAGTTTGCTGTTGATCCCTGGGCAGGTTTTCGCTCGACACCAGCGTTTCTACCACTGCCATCGTTTCTACGGCTGCTGTGCGATAGCCGGCGGCGGCCGCGGCAGTTTGCACGGCGATCTCTTCGACCATAGCAGCCTGGCTCGAAACCGCAGTCAATGACTGCTGAAGCTGGATGAGATCCTGGCGGGCCTGATTGGCGCGGTCGCGCTCCCATCTGGCTACGAAGAAAAAGATGATGGCAACGAGAAACGCAATGATGGCAATAATGGCCAGTGCCAGAATAATCTGGTTGCGGCGGCGTTCACGTTTGGCACGGGCGCGGGCTTCCTGACATTCCTTGAGAAATTCGCGTTCGTAGGGGGTAACATCGCTCTCGTGCTGGCGGGCCCATTGCTCGGCCTCGTGCAGTGTGTGCCCGCTCAGCAGGAGACCATCGGGGCGATTCTGATCTATCCACATCGCGGACTGTCGCTGGAGCAGGCCGAGGTGGGCTTCGCGCCAGGCCTCGTTGTCCTTTTGCACTGGCTCTATCAAGCGGTCGTGCGCCAGCTCAAGCCAGACGACACCTCGCCGTTTCTCGGCCCGCACCAGACGAGCATCAATAAGCTGTGCAATCATCTCGTTTGGTAGCCCCGCGCTCTCGATGGGCCCCTGCACAATCTGGTTGCGGATGCCCTGCTGGGTAATCAGATGGTGCTCAAACCAGTCGCGGATGGCCCGCTCGGAGAAACCTGACTGGCGTGCAATTGTTGCAACGTGGTCGGCGTAGTAGACCGCCAGCGCATCATCAACATCGCCAACAACCTCAAGATCCTCTTCTTTGATGAGCGAAATATCTGGCGGGAGTTTTTCCCAGAGGCTGTAGCACACCACCTGAAGCTGCACTGGCTCGATGTGGGTTCCGTGCTGTACCAGCACCTCGCCCTGCGGGCCCTGCACCCGCACGCGGCGCAGGTCATCAACCAGTTTTGTCACTGCCGCTTCGCTAAACTCGACCCCCACCTCGTGGGCCGGTTCGTAGATAGCCTGGCGAGCCGCGCTCGTGTCCAGCAGGTCGAGGCGAAACCGCGTATTCATTCGCGTGGGGACCGGGCGCAGGTAGGGGTCGAGCGCGGCGGTAAAATCTTCGCGCATGACAAAAAGCACCCAGCGGCTCCTGTTGCTCAATGCCGCTCCCACCTGCTCAAAAAATACCTGTCGGGCCTCCACGTCTGTCGGGTCTATGGTGAGAATTTCTTCAAACTGGTCAAATATGAGCACCTGTTTGTAGGATTCCTTCGGTTCTCCCATATCATCCATATCATCGGAGGGGATGGCTTGTTGTTGTTGGGGCTGCTCTTGCTGCTGCTGCCGCTGCGGGAAGGTATCCAGGTAGTCGCGTAGCGATATGCCGGCCAGCTCTTCGGGGGACATCTGTTGCTCTGGCGGCAGGGCTTCCTCCAGTGAGAGAAACAGGCTGAGCAAAAAGCGATTGAAGGGGGGCATAGCAGACTGACCACTGGCGGGGAGAAAACTGGCCGTGCTGACTCGCATAGTTGGCAACACATGAAACCCCTCCGATTCCAGGTAGGGGATGAGGGCCGACTGGAGCAGCGAGGTTTTGCCCGCACCGGAGGGTGAATGGAGCAGGACAATGCGCTCGGCAATGAGCAGGTTGTTGAGGCGGCGCACCTCGCTATCGCGCCCATAGAGCTGCTCTCCCCGCACAAAGGCACGGGGGCCAACGTAGGGATTGGGCTGTTTTTGCTGCTCCGCGTTTTGCTCCGGGGTGACAGGCATCGCGTATTCCTCGCTATTTTCTCATCTTGAAACCACCTTCTGAGAGGGGGTCAGGCATTCTTCTCCATTCGTGCCACCAACTCTCCGACAAAATCCTCAACTCTCCCCCAGTAGATGCTGATAGAAGCCCCCTGGAAGTATGATTCCAGGTAGCGGCGTGCGCCCGCCGGGTCGAGCATATGCCCATCTTCAGGATCGATCTGGACCGCGATACTGGTATAATCACGCATGCGGAAGCCGCCTTCCTGGGTCATAATGCTGCGGAAGAGCACGCGAAAACTCCAGTCGTCCATGCGAAACCCCAGAAAGAGCAGGGCCGTGTCGGAGAGCACGCGGCGCACCACACCGGGGATCAGATCACGGTTGCTGGTAAACCCGATGAGATAGTCGAAGTAGTCATCTTCGGTCAGCACCAGCGTTTCGGGGTCGTCAATGGTGCCAAAAAGCTGGTAGATGAGGGGGCTATTGTTTTCGGGTTCTTCATCGTAAAATTCGTGCCGACGCTCAATGTAGGTATTCCAGGGGCAGTAGGCAACGTGTGGCTGTTTGCCC
>DAOTUE010000166.1:0-29360 GCA_034436975.1 Chloroflexaceae bacterium | reverse complement strand
CTGGCACAGGGATATTCTGTTCTTGAAAATGCGCTCTTCAGCGACGATACCCACTGGTTCTCCCGCTGTCTCGAACTGCTCCATATTCCCATTGAGAGCAACGAAGCAGCAGAACGGTTCGCCGTAAGCGGTACGGGCGGGACTATTCCCGCACAACAGGCCGATCTCTTTGTGGGCAATGCTGGCACCGCGGCCCGCTTCATTACTGCGCTGGTCTCGCTTGGCCGGGGCGCATATCGGGTTGATGGCATCCCCCGTATGCGGGAACGCCCGATGGGGGAGTTGCTCACAGTGCTCCAGCAGATGGGAGCCGATGTTCAATTTGAGGGGCAAAGAGGACATGTCCCCTACACCATCCACAGCAAAGGCTTTCGGGGGGGGCACATCCACCTTGAAGCCAACCAGACCAGCCAGCAGCTTTCCGCCCTCCTGATGATAGCTCCCTATGCTCAGAACGATGTGACAATTGAGGTGGGGGATGATCTCGTCTCGCGCTCGTATATTGCGATGACCTGCCGCGTGATGGAAGATTTTGGCGTGCAGGTTGAACAGCCAGACTCCCACCAGTTTACCATCCAGGCCAGGCAACGATATGTCCCACGGCAGTATATGGTCGAGCCAGATGCGTCCAACGCTTCGTACTTCTTTGCAGCTGCGGCGGTGACAGGCGGGCGAGTGCGGGTGGAATATCTCACCAAACGCTCCTGCCAGGGCGATATGCACTTTATTGATGTGCTGGCAACAATGGGATGTGCTGTCACGGCAACCGATACCTACGTGGAGGTGACGGGGCCAGAGCAGCTTCAGGGAATAGATGTTGACCTGAACGATATGTCAGACACGGTCCAGACGCTGGCGGCCATCGCGCCCTTTGCCAGCAGCCCGGTCACGATCCGCAATGTGGAGCATATTCGCTGGAAGGAGACGGACCGCATCACGGCCGTGGTGACAGAGTTGCGCCGACTGGGAGCGCAGGTCGAAGCGTTTGCCGACGGGATGACGATACACCCCGGCCCCCTTCGCCCTGCTACCATCCAGACCTACGACGACCACCGGATGGCGATGGCATTTGCTGTCACTGGTCTGATGTCGCCCGGTGTTGTCATTGCCGATCCATCCTGTACTCGCAAAACCTTTCCCGACTTTTTCGACCGCTTTTTGCAGATGATCCGTGCATCTCATGCTTCTTGCTATTCCAGGTAATCACGCAGGTGCAGCCCGATGTTGGGGAGACGCAGACGGCGCAGGGCCTCAACCTCAATCTGGCGGGCCCGCTCGCGTGTCAGCCCCATCGCATTCCCCACCTCTTCAAGCGTGCGATGGTGCCCATCGTTCAGCCCATACCGCAGCGCAATAATGCGCTGTTCTCGCTCAGTCAGGCGGGAGAGAGCCTTGTCGAGGTCCCGACGAAGCATCTGGTGGGCTGCATGAACCGTTGGGTTGGTTGCTTCACTGTTCTCCACAAAATCGCCAAGCGTATGCTCACCATCCTCACCAACCGGAGTCTCCAGCGAAACGGGTTGCCGCGAAATATCAATAATGCGTTTGACGCGCTCAAGGGGGATGTTCATCGCCAGAGCAACTTCTTCAGGTGTGGGCTGTCGCTCCAACGCCTGGGCGAGATATTCTGTGGTGCGTCGGAGGAGCATAACCTGCTCACCCATATGCACTGGCAGGCGAATGGTTCGCCCTTGCTCGGCCAGCGCACGGGTGACAGACTGGCGTATCCACCAGGTTGCATAGGTGGAAAACCGATTGCCCTTGTTCGGGTCAAACTTTCTGACAGCCCGCATCAACCCGATGTTCCCCTCTTGAATTAGATCAAGCAGAGACAATCCTCGTCCGATATATTTTTTGGCCACGCTCACAACAAGACGCAAATTGGCACAGGTGAGATATTCCTGTGCCGCAAGCCCGGCTTGAATATCAGACAGGAGCGCAAGCCTGAGCTGGTAGCTCACTGGCTCGCTTGCATCTAGCCGTCGCTGTGCTGCATTCCCCCGTTCCATCCGTTCGGCAAGTTCCACTTCTTCACTCGCCGTAAGCAAAGCAACATTCCCGATCTCCTTGAGATAGTGTTGGATAATATCAGGGATGGAACTATTAGCCACGTTCTCGAAATCGTCACGAGAAAACGGCTCCTCTTCCTCATACGCTTCATATCGTTCACTCCCTGCCCCCGCTTGCCTGACCCACTCTCCCGGTCCCCTCATCTGGCTGGTTGCTGGCTCACACTGCTGCCCAGTCCTGTTCTGCCCGCCCACCTGGAGGTCCCGGGCTTCCTTCAAATTTCCCATAGTGACACACACTCCTCATTCATCCGGTTTTTTGAGCGACAACGATATGCAAGGATGCCCCCGGCGAAGCCCTGTTGCTTCCTGTTGCTTCCTGTTGCTTTCTTTTTTGCTTTCTGCTGTTTTCCAGTTGAACAATTCGGCTTTTCGCTGGATTGATACGGTAGCCTCTATTATAGAGAGACGACCTGCTGTTTGTGAACCGCCTGGTGGGGGAGAAAAAAGGGAGAAGTTGGGGAGAAAATTACAAATTTCTTGCCATAATAATTATTTATAGCATTTCTTTGATCTTGCTGGCGATTTGTTGCGTTATGCCGGGAACATCGGCGAGGTCTTCCACGCTGGCCTGTCGGATAGCTTCCAGCGAGCCGAACGTTTTGAGCAGGGCCCGTTTGCGTTGCGGGCCAATGCCCGTGATGGCATCCAGTGGCGAAGCGAGAGTGGCTTTGTCACGCCGTTTGCGGTGGCGGGTGATGGCGAAACGGTGCGCTTCTTCGTCAATCTGTTGGACCAGGTGGAGGGCCTTGCTGGTGCGGGGAAGTACCAGCAGTTCATCGGTGTCGGGACGCACCAGGTCAAAGCGGTTGCGCTCCACGCCCTTTGCCACGCCAACAATGAGAATATCGTCAAACCCCAGGCTATGCAAGATCTCTCGCGCTCCATTCACCTGTCCGCGCCCGCCATCCACCAGCACCAGGTCGGGGAGTTCGGCCCAGGCCGCGGCAGTGCGGGCCTGCTGCGTGGATGGGGCGGCTTCGGGTTGCGCTTGCCGGGCGGCGGAGGCCCGCCCGAACCGTCGCTTGAGCACCTCCTGGAGCGAGGCGACATCGTTTGCCCCCGCAACCGTCTTGATGTTGAAGTGGCGGTAGGCCGAGGGGCGGGGCCGACCCTGCTCAAAGATGACCATACTCCCGACCGAGTTGCTCCCTTGCGTGTTGGAAATGTCGTAGCACTCGATGCGCTGCGGCAGGGCCGGCAACTCCAGAAGATCGCGCAGTTCGCTGAGGCTGGCTGTGGCCCGCTGCTCGCTACTGAGCCAGGGGCCGCGCAATTCTTCCAGCTTCTGGCTGGCGTTTTTTGCGGCCAGTTCAATCATCCGCCGCTTCTCCCCACGTCGTGGCACCTGGATCTCAACTTTGTGTCCGCGTTTTTGCGAGAGCCACTGCTCAATGATCATTGGTTCTTCAATATGCTCGGCCAGGAGCAGTGTAGGGGGGACATCGGGAGCGCGATCATAGAACTGGGTGAGGAACGAAGCCAGCAAACTCCCATCGGGTTCATCGTCGGCTCCCTGCAAGGGGAATGGCTCTGCACCTATCAGCTTGCCTCCCCGAATGAAAAAAACTTGCACCACGGCACGCTCTTCCTCGCGGGCAAAGGCGATAACGTCCTGGTCGGTGTTGACCGTTCGGAGTACATGCTGTTTCTCCAGCACGCGCTCGATGGCGCGGATCTGGTCGCGCAGGTAGGTGGCCCGCTCAAAGTTCAATGCTTCGGCGGCTTGCTCCATACGTTGCCGCAAATCGCGGATAATCTGGTCGCTCTTGCCTTCGAGAAACTGGCACACCGCTTCGATGGCGCGGCAGTATTCGG
The DNA here is from genome assembly GCA_034436975.1 of Chloroflexaceae bacterium. GTDB lineage: Bacteria > Chloroflexota > Chloroflexia > Chloroflexales > Chloroflexaceae > JAAUSY01. The sequence goes on along the minus strand of DAOTUE010000166.1, from coordinate 25,473 downwards.
CCTCTCCCACCAGGCCGGGCACACAGGGAGCCAGGCACCGTTTCATCTCGTAGTAGAGGCAGGGTTTCCCTAGCCGCTGGTGGCGGGCAAATTTGTTGTCGGAGCATTCAAAAGGGGGGCGAAAGGCAAACAACCGGTTGAGCAGGTCGAGCGTCGTTCGCACCGACCCCGCGCTGGCGTAGGGTCCAAAGTAGCGGGCCCCGTCGTCCACAACCCGCCGCGTGGAGAGAACCCGCGGGCTTGCTTCGTTGAGCGTCACTTTGATATAGGGATAGCTCTTGTCATCCTTGAGCAGGATGTTGTAGCGGGGGCGGTGCTCCTTGATGAGGTTCATCTCCAACAGCAGAGCCTCCAGCTCGTTCCGCGCAACAACCACGGAAAAATCGGCTATCTGGCTGACCATGCGACGTGTTTTGGCATTCAGGCTGCGGGGTGAGCCAAAATAGGCCCGCATACGGTCGCGCAGGTTTTTGCTCTTGCCCACATAGAGCAGGGTGCCCTGGGCATCTTTCCAGAGGTAGACCCCCGGCGACTGCGGGACATGGCTCAGTCGCTCTTCAAAGGCCGCCTGGTCGGATTCTGCTATTGCGGTGTGGCTCAGGTCGGGCATCGGGTGTATCTCCTGTAGCATGGGGGCAAAACAGGGTATCTGGAGTATACCTGATATTGTGCGATTTGCCAATCAATGTGCGAACGTGCGAACGTGGAACGTGCAAACCAGGCTTGATCTCCTACCGTCTGTCGTTCATAATATATGTAGCACGAAACAAAACAGACATCAGATATGCTTCAGGAAAGGTAAAAATCTATGCAACGACGGTTATTCTTTCTTCTTCTGCTGGTTATCGGGGGCCTGGCTCTGGGTGTGCTGTTTTTCCCTCCGCTCACCAGCGCAGCTCCCCCCACCGAGCCGGGTATTCCCGACCAGACTATCCTCACGCTGCCGGGTCCGGAAGCAAGCGAAGGCGATGCATCCCTGCTGGCCACCGACAGCGGCTACCGTTCCCCCACAATCGCCGCAGAGAGCCAGTTTACCCACCTGCTGCTCAGATGGGAAGCCAGCACCCCGCCGGGCGCGGATGTGCGCCTGGAAGTGCGCACCAGCACCGATGGGCAAGCGTGGAAACCGTGGGATAGGGTCCCTGAAAGTACCGATCTCTGGTTGCCCGAAGATGGCGATGAGGTCTTCTGGAGTTCTATCCTCTATGCAGGAGAGGGTATGCGCTTCTGGCAGGTACGCGCCGTGGCCGAAGCCGCCCCCGACGGGCAGCGGCCCCAGGTGCGTCGCATCGAAGTCAACACCGTGGATGCCCGCTTTGGCCAGCGCGACCCGCGCTCGTCGGCAGAGGGGTTCACCCTTGCCAGCCTGGATAAGCCGCCCGTGGTGAGCCGCACGGCCTGGGGGTGCCCCGATGGGCAGGGGAGCCGCGTCAGTCCGGCGTATCGCTTCGTTACCCATCTCATCATCCACCATACCGCCGGCTCCAACACACTCTACAGCAGCGAGGAAACCTGGGCCGACCGCGTGCGCTCTATCTGGTCGTTCCACACCTACACGCGGGGATGGGGCGATATTGGCTACAACTACATCGTTGCTCCCGATGGGACAATCTACGAGGGGCGGGCCGGCGGCGATAACGCCGTTGGCTTCCACGACACCGCCAACTATGGGTCAATGGGAGTCTCACTCATTGGCACCTACGAAACGGTTGATCCCCCCCCCGCTATGCAAGACAAACTCGTTGAACTGCTGGCCTGGAAAGCCAACCAGAACGATATTGCTCCGTTGGGTAGCTCCTATTACCACGGTTGCCAGATTTCGCCCTATTGTTTGCCCTACGCGCCCGGTGCGGTTATTATGAATATCGCCGGGCATCGCCAGGTCACGCCGGGGCGCACCTCGTGTCCAGGCGAACGGGTTGTCAACCTCATGGCAACCATTCGAGAACGGGTCAGAGCCTACATTGATGAGGGCGGGGGAGACCCGACACGCCCGGACAATGGCGACCTTGTGATTGAGGAACTGGAGAGCAGCTTTGCACCAAGCCAGGCAAACTGGTATCGGGCCCCCTGTGGCGACAATGGACACACCTACTACACCTACGCAACCGACACGTCAGCAGAGAGCACAAACTGGGCAAGCTGGACTCCGAACATCCCGGAGCGTGGCACCTACCGCGTCTATGTGGCAATCCCGCAGGGTTGCGGCCTGGGCCACCCGCCCTACGCCTCAACCGGTGCAACCTATCGTATCCATACGGCAGGGGGCACGGTTGAACGCACGGTAGACCACAACACCGCCGAACCCTGGGTAGACCTGGGAAGCTATACCTTTGAGGCAGGAACCAATGGCTTTGTCGAGTTGGACGACCTGACCAACGAACCCTACAGTTTGCGACGGGTTATCTTTTTCGATAGCATCAAGTGGGTGCCTGAAGAGGAAGTGGTCCCGCAGGACAATATCGAACTGCTGGATGTTTCCTATGGGCAAACAACCATACCCGCCGGCGGGTTGCTGAAGATCCGCTTTACTGTGCGAAACGGCAGCGATGAAACAATCCAGGGACAGGCCCCCCAGGCCGGCATCCTCCCGGCGGGCGGCTTCGATCCGGCCGATGGCTATGTCTACGATGAGGGGGAGTGTTTTCTGGGCAATGAGGAGCAGAGCTACCCGGACTATCCCAAAGAGCATAACCGCTTCCGTGTGATGCTCGGCCCACAGGGCCGTGAGGTTCCCTGCATTGGCAATGTGGGGGGCTACCCGTGGCGATGGGGCATCAATGGCTCGCTTGCGCCAGGCGCGACTAGTCAGATTACAGGCTATGTGCGGTTTCGCCAGCCGGGGGTGGTGACGCTGCACGCCGGGCTGATTCAAGAGTATGTGAAATACCATGCGGAGATGACCGCCACCACAACCGTCACGATTACCGAGGAACAACAACCACCTGTTCTTGCCAGCTATGATACGTTGCTGCGCCCCCTGGCCCATGTCTACCGCCTGGGGGATGTGCCCGACAACTTCCTCAGCCGCACCACCAACCCGCTGTCGGTCGGGCGTGGCCCCTATGTGGGCAGCTTCGTATGGGACGGCAGCACGCTCTCCTGGCGCGAGGGCGACACGGGCAACGCAACGAGCGGCCCCCTCGGTGTGGCAGACCATTTCCTCATTGAGCAGACGCTCCCCTTCCTTGCGCCAGCCAGCGGAGCCTACACCTTCCGAACCACCAGCTATGGCAGTTCGTGGCTCTGGATAGATGGGCAGGCGGTCCTGGTCAATGAAGGGATGACCACTCCTGCCGATATGTTCAATGAGATTTCTGGCACCATCCAGCTAGAGGCAGGGATGCATGTGCTGGCCTTCAAGTATTACGAGCTGACCAACAGAGGGATGGCCGGCTACGCTGTGAAGCCGCCCGGCGCGGAAATGTTCGCTCCCCCCACTGGCGGGCCTGGCGGTGGGGCGGAGCGCACAGGGGCAACCTTTACCACCACACCGACCCTGACGCTGGCGGCCGACGATATGGGTGGGAGCGGTGTGACAACCCTGCGCTACTCGTGGGATGGCCAGAGTTGGCACGAGCGGGTGGTGCTGGCGGGGGCGGCGCACCTGGGGCCGCTCAACGAGGGTGCGTATCACCTGCGCTACCAGGCGATTGATGCGGTGGGCAATCGCTCACCGATTGAAGAACTCGTCTTTACCGTTGATCTGCCAAACGAGCAACACTGGCGTATCTTCTTGCCGCTTGTGCTGCGGGGGGAGGCAAGCTATCCGATTTTCCAGAAGAGAGATATGGAAAGACCGTAACTATGGAGAGCCGGATGGAGCCAGAGAGCGCAAGCATCCCGTTTGATACCATGTTCGCCTGAACACACCAAAAAACCACAAAGACACGAAGGCGTTTTGTAAGGGGCTTCCTTATGTATCCTTCCGTACCTTTGTGGTGAATCTATCTCCACGGTCTTGGTGTGAAACACCGGGCAGAGAGGATGCCCGCGCTCCCCGCGTCTTCTCAACCCGATTTCGTATCGGAAAGGGTTGTGCCGCGCCCGATCCCGCAGTAGGTAAACCCATAGGCGGCGATCTCCTGGGGATCGTAGATATTTCTCCCATCGAAGATGATCGGACTGCGCATAAACTCACGCACTTTCGGCCAGTCGAGCTGCTTGAACTCGTTCCATTCGGTAATAATGAGCAGCGCGTCGGCATCCTTTGCCGCATCGTAGGGCGTGGCACAAAATGTCACCCGCGGCATCAACTCATTGGCCTGTTCCATTGCCACGGGGTCATAGGCTTTGACATGGCCTCCCCTCCCCTGGATCGTGCGGATAATATCAATAGAGGGAGCCTCGCGCATATCGTCGGTATTGGGCTTGAACGAGAGGCCAAGCACGCCGATGGTTTTGTCTTCCAACGTTTCCAGGAGCAGCTGCACTTTTTCGACAAAGAGGCGACGGGCATCGTGGTTGATGTCCATCACGGCCTGGAGCAGTTGCGGGTGGCAACCGGCACTGGCTGCCATATGGTGCAGGGCAAGGACATCCTTCGGAAAGCACGATCCCCCGTAGCCCACCCCCGCATCGAGAAAGTGCGGGCCAATGCGTTTGTCAGTTCCCATCCCGCGGGCCACTTCCTTGACATCGGCCCCAAGCCGCTCGCAAATCTGGGAAATCTCATTGATGAATGAAATGCGCGTGGCGAGAAACGCATTGGACGCATACTTGATCATTTCTGCGGTCCGCAGGTCGGTAATAATCACCTTCGTGTTGAGCGGAGCGTGGAGGTCGGCAACTTTTTCGGCGGCTTCCAGGTCGGTAGACCCCAGGACAATCCTATCGGGGTTGAAGAAGTCGGAAACCGCGCTTCCCTCACGGAGAAACTCCGGGTTGGAGACGATAGAGAAAGGGAGATCGGTTTTCAAGTTGCTGGCGACAATGTCGCTCACGACATCGCCGGTCCCCACAGGAACGGTACTCTTGTCAATGATGATGAGCGGGTGGTCCAACACCTGCCCGATGCTGCGGGCCGCCGCCTTGACGCTCCGCAAGTCGGCTGAGCCATCCTCGCTCATTGGCGTATCAACCGTGATGAACGCAAAGCCGGCCTGGGCCAATCCCTCTTCATAGTTTGTGGTAAACGAGAGTCGCCCGGCGTGCAGGTTTCGTGCCAGCAATTCCTCCAGCCCTGGCTCATAGATAGTTGATTTGCCCGAACTCAGCGTCTCAACTTTTTTTTCATCTATGTCTACGCAAACAACATGATTCCCCAGGTCGGCAAAACAGACCCCTGTTACTAACCCGACATAACCTGTTCCGATTACACAGATGGTTTTCAATGCTCTTCTCCTTCATAATCATGTACCAATAACGGTTACAACGACTGGAGATTGGTTTCTCGCTGTTCAATTGTTGTCCCATCTGCCCCGACTTCGGCTGCTACGGGAGCTGGTGGGTCCTCACTGATGCTGTCAGTCGTGGGGTGATTGCTGGTTTCACTGGTGCTATCAGTCGTGGCAGTAGGTGAGTCCTCGTTGTTCGTTGTGCTGCCGGCAGCATCAGCATCAGTTGTGGTGGTCGAGGTGGTCGAGGTGGTCGTCTCCTCCGTGTCAGAAGTGCTTTCAGTCGGCGTATTGTCGCTGGTGTTGCTGGTTGTGGTGGTGGAAGCGGTTGTCTCCTCGTCGTCAGGGGTGCTGCTGGCAGGTTCTGTGCTGGTGCTGGTTGCCTCTGTTTCCTCAATGGTCTCGGTTCCGTTGGTCCGCTCGGCCCCCTCGGCCCCTTCAGGGTGAACTCCCCTTGCTGTGGTATCTTCGGTACTCTCGACAACAGTATCATACCCCTGGCCGTTTTTCTCCTGACCGTCCTGTCCTTCTGTGTCATCCTGTTCTTCGTCCACCCGCCGGAGCGAAAGGCCCATCCGCTGACGCTGGCGGTCCAGGCTAATGACTTTGGCGGTAATATCCTGACCCGGCTGGAGCACATCGCCCGGCTGTGTTTGCGGGTCAGCGTCTAGCTCGCTGGCGTGGATAAGCCCCTCGACGGCCTCTTCTACCTGCACAAAGGCTCCGAAGGGAGTTACATTGGTGACAGGTCCGCTGACAAGCTGGCCCAGGCTATATCGCTGATCAATCGTATCCCAGGGGTTCTCTTGAAGCTGGCGAATGCTCAGCCCAATCCGTTCGCGGTCGCGGTCTATCTCAACAACTTTTACTTTGACTTCTTGTCCAGGGGAGAGGACCTCACGCGGGTGGTTGACGCGCTGCCAGGAAAGTTCGCTAATGTGGGCGAGGCCATCGGCCCCACCAAGATCAATAAATGCCCCGAAGTTTGTGAGCTGGTTGACATGCCCACTGAGTTCGTCGCCTGGCTGGAGTTCCGTGAGCAACCGCTGTTTCTGGGCTTTGCGCCATTCCTGCGTTGCGCTGCGCTCGGAGAATACCAGCCGGTTTCGCTCGCGGTCAACCTCAATCACCTTGAGCGGGATTTCCTGCGTTACCATGCGCTGGAGTGCCTGCTGACGCTCTTCGGCGGCGGTGCGCCCGTGGAGCTGGGCCACCTGCGAGGCGGGGACAAACCCGCGGATGCGATTGAACTGCACCAGCAAACCACCCTTATTGAACCCGACGACTTTGCAGCGGACAATACTCCCCTCGTGAAACATCTGCATTGCCGTTTCCCAATCTTTCGCTACCTGAACCATCGAAAGAGATAATATCAAATCGCCTTCTCTGTTTTCTGGGTCTTGAACATAGACCTGGATGGTATCGCCAACATTGAGATCGTCGAGAAACCCTTCCTCCATTTGTCGAATATCTTGCAGGGGAATAAGGCCCTCGCGTTTGGTACCAATAGAAACAAGTACCCCATTTTCTTCCACTTGCATAACCAACCCTTCGCGTAGTTCGCCACGCTGCGGGCGCGAGTAATCATACTCATCGAGAAGCTGCGTCCAGTGCGCTTCCTCAATTTCTTCACTTTGAAAACGATCTTGCTGAAAGGACATTGGGTAAAACCTCCTGAAAATTAAAATATATTATCCGGATAACCGGTTTGGGGCACCGTGCGACAAAACGGGTGCCCATAAAAAAAAAGCCACCTGACACAAGAGCAGGCGTTCATGACCGTATGGAACTATTACGGTAGCCATTGCACTACCGACTGGCTTTCGCCAGCGAACACAGGGAACATTGACGGGTCATTGCATTGCATTTGGAGCACATCAATGAAGCGTTCCAGTTGCCTGCCTACAAAGAACACCCCTTCGTCTATTTCACAAACACAGAACAGACGAGATCTGAGAAAATTTTCTTGCTTTTCTAAATTGACCTGATTCAGATAAGGGCAATACTATCCCGCAGGTTGTGCGGAGCGAAACAGAAGCACGCCAATTCCATAGGGATAAGCTCACGCTTATGAGTATAGCATAGAAGAGCACTATCGGCAAACGGGCGATTTTGTGATTTTTTGCGTGTTCACATTTGAGAGTAAATTCCGGGTAATCGTTCAGTCCCCCCACCTGTCCTCCCCCGCGGGGGGAGAGATTGATACCAAAACCGGATATATAGTTTCACCACAAAGGTACGGAGTACACAAAGGGAAACCCTTTCACAACGCCTTTGTGCCCTTTGTGTCTTTGTGGTTTTTTCCGTGTTTATCCGGAGATGGTATAAGAGGGGAGACGCGCCCGCATCGGGGCAAGCGAGACGCTTGCGTTCCCAGGGACTGGGGATTGCCCGAACCCCGTGAACGCTTACAATTCTGGAAGCGCAAGCGTCCTGTTTGCATTGGGGTGGGCAGGATGGACGCGCTCCCCAAACCCCCAAACCCCCGAACCTTCATTTTTGGAGTGGGCCGCAGCAGAGAGAGATATTCCTGGTATACTAGAGGAAATATCGTTCGTACAGAGAAAGGAACTTTGTTGCTTATGAGTCAACCGCTCATTCGGACCAGACTGTTTGATACCCGTATTCTCTCATTTCCTGTTATTATTCCAGGCATTATCCCTGTTGTGTTGCCCCTGAGCATCCCTATCATCGTCCCGCTGGATATGCCACTCAAGATTGTGAAGATAGATAAACTGGCAGAGGTGGTCGGGTTGAAAAACACCAGTCCCCGCCCGGTCGATCTGACAGGGTGGACGATGAAGAGTATGGCAGGCAATCGTCTCCACCCGCTTGAAGGAAGCATTGAGCCAGGCCAGACGCGGTATTTTGCCAATATGAGCGGCAAGAAGGTGTGGGGCAGTAGTCGAGATGATGGTGCCCTTTCCGATCCAGGGGGGCAGCTTGTGAGCTATTGGAACGATTGTTGAGCCAGAAAACAATGCTCAAGTCTTTCACCATCTATACTGACGGGGCCTGCATTGGCAACCCCGGTCCCGGCGGCTATGGCGTGGTGTTGCTCTATGGTCCCCGCCGCAAGGAGCTTTCGGCGGGCTACCGCCGCACAACCAACAACCGGATGGAGTTGATGGCCGCGATGGTCGGGCTGCGACGGCTCAAGCAACGCTGCCACGTGGTGCTCTATACTGATTCGCGTTACCTGGCCGATAGCTTGATGAAGGGGTGGGCGAAGCGATGGCGTGCGCGTGGCTGGAAACGTGGCAATACGCCTGTTCCCAACGCCGATCTGTGGCAGCAGTTGCTTGAGCTATGGGAATACCATGAGATCCGTGTGGAATGGGTGCCGGGGCACGCGGGTATTCCAGAGAACGAACGTTGCGACACGCTCTCGATGCAGGCTGCCCAGGGTGCAAACCTGCTCCCCGACCCTGGCTACGAGCAATCTGGCCAGGGGGGGACCACGGAGATATGGCAAAGCGACGAGACCTGCTGACGTTGGCGGCTCTGGCCCTGCTGGTGCTGGTTGCTTCGGGGTTGCGGCTCTATCGTCTGGAGACGCTCCCCGCTGGCCTGCACCACGATGAGGCCTCAAACGGTATGCTGGCTCTGGATATTCTCACCGGCGATTACCCCGTGTTTTTCTCGGCCTACACGGGCAAAGAGGCGGGCTATATGTATCTGATAGCCCCTGCGATTCGTTTGTTGGGGCAGACAGTGCTCGCAATCCGCCTACCCGCGGCTCTCGCAGGGGTGGCCCTGGTTGGTGTGCTCTTTCTCGTGGGGCAACAGATGATGGGGCGGGCCGGCGGGTTGCTGGCGGCGGGGGTTGCTGCCGGGGCCCCCTGGCTCCTGCATATCAACCGTATCGGGTTTCGGGCCAGCCTGCTCCCCCTGCTGCTGACGCTCTGGGTATGGTTTCTGCTGCGGGCAATGGCCGCACGCGAGAAACCCACCTGGCTTGACTGGATGGCGGCGGGAGGGTGTCTGGGAGCGGCAGCCCATACCTACACTTCCTCGCGCATTGTGCCGCTGCTTGTTGTGCTCTATCTGGGCACACTTGCGTTCTGGCACCGCCCGCTTCTGCGGCACGTCTGGCGTGGGTTCCTGCTGATGCTTGGTGTTGCGTTGCTGGTTGCTGCCCCTCTCTTGCTCCACTACCTGCACCATCCGCACGACTGGGGGGAGCGGCTCGAACAGATTGGAGCCTGTGGGGGAGATGTATCTCCCTCGGAATGTGTGGGCCGGGTTGCCAGGCATACGTGGGCAACGCTGCTCATGGTCGGCGTGCGCGGCGACCCGCTTGGTTTCTTCAATCTGCCGGGGCAGCCCGCGCTCCCGCTCTTTGCCGGCTGGCTCTTCTATGTAGGGGGATTGCTTGCGCTGCGTCGCATCCGCGAGCCGACAATGGCTCTGCTGCTGCTCTGGTGGGGGGTAATGGTTGTGCCTGGCATCCTCTCGCGTGATAGTCCCCACTTCTTGCGAACCATCGGGGCGGCCCCGCCGACCATGTTGCTCTGGGCTTTGCCGCTGGCAAGCATCATACGACGGGTGGGGGGCAGGTATTCGGGCAAACAAGGTCTCAGGAGCGACGTGGTTTTGCGGCTTGCTGTCCCTGCCTTTGCCGTGTTGCTGGTGTTGTCGCTCATGTTTGCCAGCAGCAACGACTACTTCGGGCGTTGGGCGCAGCGGCCCGACCTCTACTATGAATATATGGGCTATGCCACCGACGCGGCAGCGCGGGCCACGCAAGTCGAGGCCGAGACCGCGCTCTTCATCTCGGAGCAATACTACCGCCACCCCACCTATCTCTACCTGGCTCCCCGCACAACAGCAGCCCGCTGGTTCGATGCACGCTACGGATTGCCCCTGCCCCCCTCGGGCCGCAGTGTTTACCTCATTTCGCCCGCCACACCCGTAGATCGGCGGATAGATGCGTTTTTGCGGGGAGCAATGGGAAAAAACATTCTGAACCAGCGCGGACAATATACCGCCACGGTGTTGACGCTCGCAGAGAGGAAAAGCCTCGCGTTGCCCACACCGGCCAGACCGTTTGATGTGGCTATCGGGGGGCTACAATTTGAGGGGGCAACCATTGGCCCGACAGATGGCCCGACAGACCAGGCGAGTGAACAAGCCACCTTGCCGGTGACACTCTTCTGGCGAGTTCACTCCCCCACCCGTCGCGATTTGCGGGTGTTTCTCCACCTGGTTGACGGGGATGGAGCGATGATGGCGCAGCACGATGTTCTGGGCTACCCCTCGCGAGAATGGCGGGTGGATGATGCCTTTGTCACCTTCCATACCCTTCCCCTCCCCCACACTTCGTTGCCGGTGCGTTCTTCGCTGCATCTGGGGCTTTACGATGTGAAAACCGGGGAGAGAATGCCTTGTTCTGAAGGGAAAAGCAACAATAATGCCCTCATTATTCCGCTCCGAGATTAGTTTCCGACATAGTGCCCACACCGTGGACAGTATCGCGCTCGTTGGGGCATATGGAATCCACACGACGAGCAAGCCTTTGTTTGCGGTGCCGACGATGATGAGGATGACGAGGATGACGAGGATGACGAGGATGATGACGATGATTGCCCGGCTTGTGCGGACCTGGAAGACGCGCCAGGGCTGCGCCCGGCATCATGCGGTGGTTGCTCGTGCTCAATGTGGATGTGCTGCGGTTGCGAGCCAGTGTTTGATGTTCCTTCGTCGGGATGTTCCGGCTCGACATAGATCGTCGCCTGGGCTTCTTTTAGCTCATCCTCTTTGAGCACCAGTTTCGAGCGTAACTCATCTATTGTTCGGGCCAGTTCCGCAACCGAAGGCGAGGTGATCTGCCTGGCCCGAAACAGATCGTAGGCGCGGTGTCCCATTTCGATCATCTTGCTATCGAGCATTTTCTTTATATCGTTTAATTCCCCTTGAATACGAGAGGTTTTCTGAAACTTGTCGGCCTCAAACCGTGCGCGTTCTATTCCATGCGAGACGGTCTTGCTCAACCTATCTATAAAATCCATCGTAAACTGCTCCATAAAGAGCAGGCAATATGCCTGCCATCCCTTCTTGTGAAATACGTTCGCGCTCTGCTGATACCAAATTTGGATAGATAGTTTCACTACAAAGGTGGTAATCGTTCAGCCCACCTGTCATCCCCCCAGCGGGGGGATGGATTGGGAGGGGGGAGCTGCGCCCGCGATCTCAGAAGCGATACTCCTTGTTCTGAAGGATTATATTTATCCCCCCCTGAACGATTTACCAAAGGTACGGAGTACACAAAGGGAAATCCTTTCGCAAAGCCTTTGTGCCCTTTGTGGTTTTTTTACATGTTCAGGCGAACATGGTATGAAACCCTTGTTGAAACCATTGTACCACACCTCTGTTTTCTTTTTCGTAAGCGTTCACTGTGTTCGGACAATCCCTGGGAGCGCAAGCGTCCCGCTTGCCCCGATGCGGGTGCGCTCCTCCTCCCAATCCTTCCCCCCACTGGGGGGAGGATTGGGGGGGCTTGAACGATTTACCCTTTTTCTGCTGCCCTGGTCTTGCTGGTCTTGCCCGCTTGTCCCAGAGCTACTCTGGGCGGCTCCGCGCAAGGGCCAGCGCAATGACCTCGCGGGTGCCGGCCGCACGCAGGGCCCCAGCACACGCGCTCAGGGTTGCCCCGGTTGTGAGAATGTCATCCACAAGCGCGACGCGGGCCGGCGGTGGGGTGGGCGATTGCCAGCGGAACGCTGCTTGCATGTTCTCCTGGCGGGCGCGAGCATCAAGCCTCACCTGATGGACCGTGTCGCGGGTCCGCACCAGCCCCGATGTGAGCAGCGGCAGCGAATGGGCCCGGGCCACCCGTTGTGCCAGCATCTCGCTCTGGTTGAAGCCGCGTTCGGCCAGACGGCGGGTGTGGAGCGGCACAGCAATGAGCGCGTCGGTGAGAAGCGCACCGGGTGGCACCCGTTCGGCCAGCAGGTCTCCCAGAGGGATTGCCATCCGTCGTAGCGGGTGATACTTGAAGGTATGGACCGCCTCGCGTAGAGTGGCTTCAAAGACAAACGCAACGAACACCCGGTCAATGTGGGGGATAGCAAGTTTTGCCCCCTCATCAGGTGTGGCCTGGTTGTTGTTGTAGGGACGGAGCCGCGTCCGGCACGCCGCACAGAAGAGATCGCCCGTTTTGCCGCACCCCCCACAGCGTTCGGGAAAGAGCAACCCTAATACATCGTTTGCAAGCGAACGAAGCAACCCTCTCATACCGATTTGCTTTCAAAGCAGCAAGAAAACCACAAAGGCAACCCTGGGAGCGCAAGCGTCCCGCTTGCCTGCGGGTAGGACAGACGCGCTCCCTCCTCCCTACCCCCTATCCCCTACTCCTCGCGCAGCCGGAAGGGAACCTCGATAACCACTTTGTCGCGGTCGAAGACAAACGCGCTTCTGATGAGAAAGATCGTCTGGTTGTGGAGCAGACGGTGCCACCAGCGCACACAGATAAACTGAGGGATAACAATAGTCACCAGGTCGGTTGTTTCTTCCTCTGCCAGCGTGTTGATATAGCTGACCAGCGGCTTGATCAGGGTGCGGTAGGGCGAATCGACAACCATAAGAGGGACATCGGGAACCCACTGTTTCCAGCGTTCGTGGACCTTGCTCACCTGGTCCGGGTCGGTCGCCACATGCACGGCGACCAGTTTGCTGGCGTGGATCGAGCGGGCATAGCGGGCCGCCGCCAGCGTGCCCTGGTGGACCCCCGACACCAGCACCACGGCGGTATGGCGTGCTGGCTCAACCTCTGGCTCCGGACGGTAGTTTTCCAGCGAGAGGCTCTGGGCAACCGTGGTGTAGTGGTGGCGTATCTTCATATAGACCCACACCAGGATAGCAATGACAACCAGCGAGACCCAGGCCCCGTGGGTGAATTTGCTCACGGCAAAGACCAGCGTGACCACCGCAGTCACAAAGCATCCCAGCGCGTTGAGAGCCAGTTTGATCATCCAGCGGGGGTCGTGGCGCAGATGGGTTTTTCCTTCCTGAATTTCCTCGCCAGGGCGCAGCCGGCTCACGCGGTGCCAGTGGACCACCATGCCAGCCTGGGCCAGCGTGAACCCCAGAAAGACCCCGATGGCGTAGAGCGGAATGAGGTCCGTCGTTCGTGCATCGAATGCCACAATGAGCAGGATGGCACCGATAGCCAGGGCGAAAATGCCCCACGAGAAGGCCAGCCGGTGTCCGCGCATTGCCAGCCAGCGCGGGAGAAAGCCATCGGCAGCCTGGGCCGCCGCCAGCCGTGGAAACCCCGCAAAACTGGTGTTTGCTGCCATAAAGAGGATACCCGCCGTAGACACAATCATCAGGTAGTAGAGGATGCTGTTGTCCCCAAAAATAGTCCGCGCCAGTTGGGAGATGATGGTTTCTGTTTCCAGGGGCAGCGCGTGGGTAAAGCGGGCCAGCATCGTAATCCCCATAAACGTCAGCAGCAGGAGACCACTCATTACGATGATGACAAAGGCGGCGTTGCGGCTCCGCGGCTCTCGAAAAACTTTGACCCGATTGGAGATTGCGTCCATGCCCGTCAGGGCTATTGCCCCCGACGAGAAGGCGCGGAGCACAAGAAAGATACTGAGTGGCTGGATAGCCTGCACCTGGAGGGACACGCCCGAAACCTGCGGCAGAGTGCCCTGGCTCCAGTGCCAGAACCCGTAGCCAAGCAGCAGCAGCATCATTGTGATAAAGAAGAAGATCGGGATGGGAAAGAACCGGTCAGTTTCGCGCACGCCGCGCACTCCCCGCAAATTGGAGAGCGTGATGAATAGCACGAAAAAGATGCATAGGATAACCCGATGGGGCAGGAGCATGGGCAGGGCCGAGGCGATTTGTTCAACCCCCGCCGAAACACTGACCGCCACGGTCAACACATAGTCGGTGAGGAGGGCGGCCCCCGCAAGTTGTGCGGCGTGGCTCCCCAGGTTGTCCCGCGCCACGGTGTAGGCTCCGCCCCCCTGCGGGTAGGCAAAGATGATCTGGCGATAGGAGAGCGCGAGAATGATAAGCAGCAAGCAGATTGCCCCGGCAATGGGAATGGCCAGGCTCAGCGCGGCCGCCCCGGCCAGCACCAGGATATGGAGAATCTCCTGGGTGGCGTAGGTGACAGAGGAAAGCGCGTCGGAGCCAAACGCGGCCAGCCCGATGCGCCGGCCTATCTTGCGGCGGGGTACTCCCTCGGTGCGGAGCGGGCGGCCAAAGACCATGCGGCGAAAGATCCCCGGATCGTTCTCCTGGGTCATAATGACGGTATTGAGTGGGCAGTAGGCGTTTGTCTGGTCTTCTATGAGCGTCATCGTCGGTTCGGTGCGCTCCTGGTATGCTACTGCCGGGTGGTTGTTTGCTGGCTCTTCTTCCTGTCGGGTGTTTTCTGGGTGTTGCACATACACCTCTTTAACTTGTGCCGCTGGTCCGTCTGGTTTTCCCCCGGACCCGGTTACTATGGTTCGGTCTGTCCCTCTTGTTGCGCCAGCGAACCGGCAGGCGCATTGATAGGCGGTTGTGGCTCCGGCATCGCTCCAAGCTGCCGGGCTATCTGTTGCAGTGAGCCATCGCTGGCAAGTTCGTAGTCCTCGGCATCGCGCCCGGAGAGCGGAAACACCTCGCCACGTTCCGCCCGCTCGCGCAAATCGCGGAGCAGGCCGTCAACTTTGTCGGCGGTAACGCTATAGACATAGGACATATTTGCCTGGAGAAGCGGCGCACGATGGCACGCGGCCAGACATTTGACCCGCTGAATGGTAAACAGCCCATCCGGGGTGGTCTCTTCTTCCTCAATCTCCAGTTTTTCCTTGAGTGTGGCAATCAGTTCTTCCGCACCACAGTAGCAACAGGGCACATCGTCGCAGACTTGCAGCACCCATTTGCCCACCCGGTTCTTATAAAAGAGCGTGTAGAACCCCACAACCTCGAAAATATCGGTGGGGGGCAAGTCGAGTATGTTGGCCACCTCGCGGATAGCCTCATCCGACAAATGCCCGTATTCATCCTGGGCAATGTAGAGCGTGGGCAACACTGCGCTCCGGCGATTGGCATAGCGCGAAAGAATTGTTTCTAGCTCAGATGCATATTTTTCTCGTAGCATATCAGCGGTCAACCTCTCCTAGAACCGGGTCAAGGCTTGCAATAAGGGCTATCAAATCGGCAAACAACCGTCCCCGCGCCAGGTGGGGCAGGGCCTGCAAATTGATAAACGAGGGTGGGCGGAAGTGGACGCGGTAGGGCTTTGCTCCCCCATCACTGACAAGGTAGGTGCCGTGGATGCCCCGCGGCGACTCGATGGCGGAGTAGACATCGCCCCGCGGCACGCGAAACCCCTCGGTCCACAGTTTGAAATGGTGGATCAACGCCTCCATACTGTGGGTGATCTCCTGCTTGGGCGGCGGGGCAATCTTGCGGTCGGGGGTCATATAGGGGCCGGGGCCAATTGCCTGGAGCCGTTCGTAGGCTTGCTGCACAATGCGGAGGCTCTGGCGCATCTCCTCAATCCGAATGATATAGCGGTCGTAGATGTCACCGTTTTTCCCGACGGGAACATCAAAATCATAGGTTTCGTAGCTACTGTAGGGGATCATCTTTCGCATATCGTAATTGACCCCCGACCCGCGCAGGTTGCCCCCGCTCAGCCCCAGCGCAATAGCGTCGTCGGCGGAAATAACCCCCACCCCGACAGTCCGCTCCTTCCAGAGGGGGTTATCGGTGAGCAGGGCTTCATATTCGTCAATGTGCGCGGGCATCTCATCAAGAAAGACCTTGACCGTGGGCAAAAACGTATCGGGAATATCGTAGGCCAGCCCCCCCACGCGGAAGTAGCTCGTCATCATACGGGCCCCGCTGACCAGTTCAAAGATGTCGAGGATCTGCTCGCGCTCGCGGAAGCAATAGAGAAAGACGCTCATTGCCGCCAGGTCGAGCGCGTGGGTGCCGAGCCAGACCAGATGGGAACTGATGCGGGTCAGTTCGGTCAGCAGCACCCGAATAACCTGCACTCGTTCGGGAATTTCGCACTCCAGCAGCTTTTCGACAGCCAGCACAAAACTCAGGTTGTTGGAGAGGTTCGCCAGGTAGTCCATACGGTCCGTGTAGGTGATGACCTTCTGGTACGATTTGCTCTCCATTTGCTTTTCAATTCCCGTATGAAGAAACCCGATGTCGGGCGCAACGTCTACCACCGTTTCGCCATCGAGTTCGACCACCAGCCGCAGCACGCCGTGGGTGCTCGGATGGTTTGGCCCCAGATTGAGCGTCATCGTTTCCGCAGTACCTCGCTGCGCACGCTCAATGAGTTCATCCGGGTGGGGAATAGCGAGATGTGTTGTCATGAGTTCTCTTGTTCTCTCATCAGCAAAGAACCTCGCATCGGGCGAAGGTTCGGGCGGGTCCAGACTTCCATTCTTTCATTCATTCCTTTGCAAACGGTCATTCTTTTGCAAACACTTTGTGGGCGAGAATGTCTTCCTGATTGAAGGTAAACGAAACTTCTTCTTTCCCTTGCGGGACATCCTTTCGGAGCGGGTGGCCCTCCCAGTCGTCGGGGAGCAGGATACGCTTCAGGGCCGGGTGGCCGCTGAAGATGATGCCAAAGAGATCGTAGGCTTCGCGCTCCTGGTAGTTTGCCGTGGGCCAGAGGCTCGTGAGTGAGGGGAGCGTCGGGTCCTCTTCGGGCACCCCCACCTTGAGACACACGCGGTGGCCGTGGTCTAGCGAGAGCAGATGGTAGACCACCTCGAAACGGGGTTCGCGCCC
The DNA here is from genome assembly GCA_034436975.1 of Chloroflexaceae bacterium. Lineage (GTDB taxonomy): Bacteria > Chloroflexota > Chloroflexia > Chloroflexales > Chloroflexaceae > JAAUSY01. Next base: position 8,371 of record DAOTUE010000166.1, on the reverse strand, counting down.
CAGATAGTCTACCCCGCAGAGATTTTCCAGGAAGCGATAGCGTAGCTCCGGGTCATCTCGCAAAAACCGTGCCACATTGACAATCTCCTCGCGGCGCACCGCGACGATGACATCGCCGCGAAACTCCCCCGCGGTGGGGATGGCCTCTGGAAAGGCTTCATATAATCGGTCTATAACCGTGGTGTTCTCCACTCGTCCTCCTCTACATGTTAATTTACATGTTAATTCACACTTCCGGCCTGCACATCCTCTTCGGCCTGGATGGCATCGGCAAGAATCCCAAGAATTTTCCCCGGATCGTTGATGTAGTAATCACTCATATCAAGGGCAACCACAGGTTCGCGCAGCCGGAGAAACCGCCATTGATTTCCGTTGGTGACAGCCCCATACACAGCCCATCCGGCCTGCCCTTCTCGCTCGTTGAAGCGGCTTGCGGCAACCATTGTGGCGATGCATTGCGCCAAACCACTTTTGATATTGTCGTTTTTGGCTTCAACAATCGCAATAACTGGCGTACTGATATAGACCTGGTGTGGCGAACGGCTAATCAGGAAATCGCACACGCCGTTCAGCCCTTGCGACGGATCAACGTTGAACTCGACCCCCGAAAATAGCCCGACCCTGTCGGGAAAGCGTGTCTTGAGTTCGAGCAGTAGTGGGGCAATGATAAACTCCGATTTTGCTTTTTCCGTGTTGATGGCGACAGCCAGGGGAACATTGCGTTTCAACGTATTCAGCAGGACAGCATCAACCGCTACTGGCTCAACCGTTGCAAACAAATCAATGGTTTCCTCAATAGAAAGGGCAAACTGTTTGCTAATCTGCTCAAGGGTAAAATCGCGATAGGCCATCTTCCCCCCTTTGCTCCTTTCCCTCTTTCCCTCGTGGGAGACGCTACATTCCCACTGTCCTTACGACGCAATCTTCTGCTTCTTCACTTTTTCGTGCAGCTTGATAATTCCATCAATGAGTGCTTCCGGGCGTGGCGGGCACCCCGCAACGTAGACATCCACCGGGATAATCTCATCTACACCTGGCACAATAGCATAGTTATTGAATACCCCACCGGTTGAGGCACAGTCGCCCATTGAGATGACGTATTTCGGGTCGCTCATCTGGTCGTAGAGCCGACGCACCACCGGGGCCATCTTGCGCGAGAGCCGCCCGGAGACAATCAGCAGGTCGGCCTGGCGCGGCGAGGGGCGGTTGATCTCCATCCCGAAGCGGCTCAGGTCGAAGTGGCTGGCCTGGGCCGACATCATCTCGATGGCGCAGCAGGCCAGGCCAAAGGTGAGGGGCCACATCGCGTTGGTGCGTCCCCAGTTGACCGCCGCCTCCAGCGTTGTTGTCACAATGCCCATCTCACCAAGTTTTTGTTCTAATCCCATTTCAGGGCCCCTTTCTTGAGTTCATACACCAGCCCGGCCACCAGAATGAGCAGGAATACCCCCATCACAATGAGACCAAAGAGGCCAAGCGAACGAAAGACCAGCGCATAGGGAAAAAGAAAGATGATTTCGATGTCGAATACGATAAAGAGCATGGCGACGACGGAGAACTTGACGGGGAAGCGGCGCATGGCTGGACCAATCGGCTCCATGCCGGATTCATAGGGCTTTATCTTGCGCGGGTTGGGCTTGTGGGGCCCGAGCTGCGACGAGGCAACAATGACGAATACGGCAATCGCAACAGCCAGAAGAAAGAGAACCAGTATCGGGAGATATGGTGCAAGCATACAGTCAGTACCTTTGTTTATTTAACGCTCCACTTTTTGGCTTTTGGATAGCAGACAAGGGGCATGATAGCATGAAGGAGCATTTCCTGCAATGTTGCCCAACCCCTTAACCCATTGCCGCACGGCTAAGACAGTTGTGGTATTATGAGGAAGAGGTAAGGGAGAAATTGCATTGTTCTGGTTGGCTTATGGAATGGATGAAAACAAATGAGCAAAACATTGGGATTGCCTGAACTCACGTTGCCTGATCTAAAGGGAGAGGCGAAGCGTTTTGCCATACAAATGAGTTCTACTCCAATACCTGGCATGCATCGTACAACTGATGGAAAAGCCGTTGGGACATATATAGAACATGCATTCAATGATTATCTATCTCAAAAATACCTTTTTTCTAAGGGCAATACCGCAAGTGGTATTGATTTTCCTGATTTAGAAGTTGATTTGAAAGTTACTTCCATTCGTCAGCCTCAGTCATCTTGCCCTTTCCGAGATGCAGGGCAGAAAATATATGGGTTAGGTTATAATTTGATAATTTTCGTCTATGAAAAAATTGACGATCCGGGGACGGAAACCGCACTTTTGAAATTTAGTTTTGCACTTTTTCTCGCAAAGGAAAGAACAGCAGACTATCAAACAACCTATGGATTGAGCGAGATTTTTCGGCGCAATGGAAACAAAGATGACATTGTTTCTTTCCTTGCAGAGCGAAATTTACCCCTGGACGAGGTAGGGCGAGAACTTATGGCTGAAAGAATACTGGAGAACCCCCCGTCAATTGGTTACTTGACGATTTCCAATGCGCTCCAGTGGAGACTACAGTATACCAGAGCAATCGGCTTCTCTTCTCAAGGCAAGGAAGGAGTAGAAAACATTCTTGGGTAATGATCTTGGCGATTTTCAAACTCCCCCGGATCTTGTTTCTAGAATACTTGCAACCCTTCAAAGGAAAGGCAAGTGGTATGGAAGAGTCCTGGAGCCAACCTGTGGAAGAGGAAACTTCATTAGTGGGCTGCTTCAAATTCCAGCACCTCCAGTTGAGATTCAAGCAATAGAACTGCAACACGAACTTGTTGCCGTAGCACGTAACCTGTCTTTTTCGAGCAATACAACAACGATTGTTGTGCAACAAGCCAACCTATTTCAAATACATCTTTCTCATTTTATCAAGTGGGGGACAAACGGCGATTTGCTCGTTGTTGGAAATCCTCCCTGGGTGACAAATTCAACACTTGGTTCTTTAGGAAGTCAGAATATCCCCAAAAAGGAGAATCTAAAGCGACTTCGTGGTATAGAAGCAAGAACGGGTAGCTCGAATTTCGATATAGCAGAGTATATATGGGTAAAGTTGATAACGGAACTTATCTCCGAAAAGCCTACGATTGCGCTTCTCTGTAAAACAACGGTTGCACGGAATGTCCTGAAGTATTGTTATGATAATAGTTTACCGATAGGTCAGTCCTCCATGACCAGAATTGATACCAGAAGATGGTTTCACGTTTCTATTGATGCGTGTCTGTTCTGTGTAGACATCGGGACGGAATGTAGAAATTACTATGCAAATGTCTATGGAGATTTGCAGGCAAAAGAACCAGAATCTCACATTGGGGTTAAAAAAGGACATATTATTGCGAATATACAGAATTACGAAGCCCTGGGAGATATTGATGGAGAATGCTCGTTGATCTGGCGACAAGGGATTAAGCACGATGCTGCTTCTATTATGGAACTCTTGCAAGCAAATGGCGATCAACTAATAAACAAAATGGGAGAACCTGTTTGTGTAGAGGAAGCGTTTGTATATCCTTTATTGAAAGGGTCGGATGTTTCAAAAGATATTTTTCCCCACCGATTTGTTATCGTTACTCAGAAGCATCCCGGCGATGATACTGGGTGGTTAAAACATGAAGCCCCTCTGTTATGGGCATACCTTGAAAACCATGCGGATATATTTGACCGCAGAAAATCTTCGGTTTATGTTAAAAAACCGAGATTTGCAATGTTTGGTGTGGGGAAATACACATTTTCTCTATACAAGGTTGCCGTATCAGGGTTACACAAGAAACCAGCATTTCGAGCAATAGGACCAGTCAATCAGAAACCCGTTCTCCTGGATGATACGTGCTACTTTGTACCCATGAGCAACCCACTAGAAACCGCTTTATTAGCAAGTTTACTCAATGACAAGGTTTGCCTACAGTTTATAGAGGCTTCTACATTCAAAGATTCCAAACGTCCTATTACCAAAAAGCTCTTACAAAGAGTAAACCTGGAAGCTCTTTTTGAGCGAGCGGAGCAAACCCAGATTGTCCAGAGAGCAATAACCATTCTCCGGAACCTGGCCCCAGATCAAAACGAGCAAAAAATAGGGGAAGATGGCTACAATACCGTTGACCTCTTGAGACATATCATTCTGCAGTATCAAGCAGCAATACCTGGAACGAGACAGTCGTAATCGTTCAGCCCCCCCCCACCTGTCCTCCCCCCGCCGGAGGGAGGGATTGGGAGGGGGGGGGCGCGTCCGCATCGGGGCAAGCGTCTCGCTTGATCGGGGCAAGCGTCTCGCTTGCGTACCCAGGAATCAGGGACTGCCCAAATACCGTGAACGATTACAGACAGTCAGAGATGATTTTTTCAGGTCATCTCCCCCCCCCTATGGCTCTATTTCCCGCAACAACGAGGCCGGATAGTGTACGGTACAATAGCCATCGGCCCGCGCCCCACTGGCCTTCCCGCGGAAATGAAACCCGTACACACCGGGCGTAAAATCCTGGTTGGCCACAATATCAAGCGGGGGCGTGTATCCGACGCGGCCCTGTGCGTCAGCTACCAGCGGGTCGGGAACCAGCGTATACCGCCCGACCGGATCGGTCATCCAGAACTCGACCGGCTCGCCGGGCTGCATTCCCTCTCCACGGACCTGAAAGACCGTGCCGGGTGGTCCCTCGGCGGGGGAGACGCTGCCGCCGGCGTTGGGTGGGCGCGGCGTGCCTGGCGCGGCGGCGTATTCGCCCCACACCCGAAACGTTGCCGAACGAATCAGCTTGCTCCTGGCCCCTTTCACCACGGCGGTATAGATCCCGTCGGGCAGGTCTTTGCTTGCAATAGTTGCCTGGACAATCCCGCTCTGATCGCGCTGGATGTGTTCGTTCTCAAGCGAGGTACTCCGCTGGTTCGGGTCGGTAAGCCAGCCAATAATCCGCTCGTCGGGATGAAATCCGCTGGCGACCAGCGTAAACGATGTTCCCGCCGGGGCAAGCAGCGGAACAATAAAGGTGTCTGGCGATGCCGGGAGAAGGTCGTGTTGAACCAGACCGAGGAGGGCAGGGTTGCCGGGGGGGGCATTGAGCACCTGGCTCAGGCGGAAATAGCCGGCCGCTCCTCGCCCACTTTCCATCCCTTCGGCATTGATAGTCCACACCCCATCAAGGTCATCGTTTTCGGTCTCTATCGTGATGGGGCCGAGATTCCCACTGGCATCGGCCCGAACATGCCGGCCGAGATCTCTGGGAGTATACTCCGGCGTGGTGAGCCATATCCCGACAGGCTCATCGGGTGCGAACCCGTGGGCCTCAAAGACAACGCTATCGCCCGGCGTGCCCATAATCGGTGTGACGTGGGCATTGATGCTTTCGGGCAAAAACGGGGTTTGTGGATGTTGCCTGACGATGCTGCTCCAGCCGGTGGGCAGGGTGCCGGGGGGCGTGCCGGGGGGAAGCGGGGTTTGCAGGCCGGGCGGAGCCAGGGTGCGCCCCAGACTACCGAGAACAATCCGCTGGCCGGGGGGGAGTTCGGGCCAGTATTCAAAGCGGGCCCGCTCGAAATACTGCACCGTGCGATACCTCCCATCGCTAGAAAGTTCGCTGATCTCCTCGCTCAGGGGCAACCCGAAAATGCGCCGTCCTCCCCGCATCTCCCAGAACTGCTTGAAGCCGTGCTGAACAATATGCTGTGTTTCGGGAAAATACCGCCATTCGGTTGATGGTTCAATAGGGGGGGTCGTTTGAAATACCCGTCCCTGTGTCACTTCGGCACCGAGTCGCCCTAGCTCCACGTAGGGCACACCATTCGGGTTGGCCAGTTCAAAGCGGGCTCGCTCGAAGTATTGCACTACCCGGTCCCTGTGTGGATCGTCATACTGCTCGGTGATGGGGTAGCCAAAAATTTCAAGCCCGCCTTGCGTCTGCCAGAAAAGCAGAAACGGTCCTTGCACATAGTGCCCGGTCTCAGGAAAGTAATGATGGGCCACCCCCTGCGCCCTGGCCCCGCTCAGAAGGCTGATGACCAGCAGCAGAGAGAACAACGCCCCCCCCACGCTCCCAGCGCGGGAGCGGACAAACCGACAAAACCGCTGTACCATCACTACGCCTCCTCTTTGGAAGAGATAATCTTTGTATCAGAATCTCGTCACGGAACCTCGCACCCTATCCCATCACCATCACCATCGAAGCCGTGCGGGTCGGGCGGAAGAACGCGAAATCTCTCATGGCCTATGTCCGAACAGTCCAGGTCGGGCGGAGGGGGGGGAATGCAAAAATCGGGATAGGCCGGGTCGCATCCTTGCGTCGGAGCCGTTGTTATATACGCAGCTTCGAGGACAAAATGCCCTTTCGCCTGATACTTGCTATCCCACCCCTGAGCAATAATGCGCCAGACACCGGATGACAAATTCTGCGTTTTAATCGTGATGGTTCGTTCAAGTTCGCCGTTGTCATTCACCTTCACTCGCTCTTCAACGGAAACATCATCAACCGCTGGCTCGTTGCCCATCGGGATCTTGTGGAGCCAGACCGAAACCAACTCGTTGGGTTGAAACCCAATGGCATGGAAAACAAACTCATCTCCCACCCTGCCGCGATCTGGTCTGACCGTGGCGTTTTCATTCATGGGTGGGTTGGTCTGCGAGAGCGGTTGTTGTGGGATGCCTGGGGGGGGAGCCGCGGTTGTGTATCCCAGCACAAAATGTCCCTTCGCCTGATACTTGCTATCCCGCCCCTGGGCAATAATGCGCCAGACACCGGGGGATAGATCCGGCGTTTCAATGGTGATGGTTCGTTCGAGTTCACCGTTGTCGTTGGCCTGGGCTTCCTCCTCAACGGGAACATCGGCTACGGGTGGCTCGTTGCCAATCGGGATTTTGTGCAGCCAGACAGAGACCATCTCATTGGGTTGGAAGCCGACTGCGTGGAAAGTGATCTCGGTTCCCACCGGCCCACGGTCCGGGTTGGCGGTGGCATTTTCATTCATGGGCGGGTTGACTTGCTCGGTGGCTGGTGGCTGGAATGGCTGTGCTGGTTGTTGTTGCGCTCCTGGTGGGGGCACTGGCGTTGTCATGGCGGGCGGGGCCAGGTTGCGCCCAAGCGTTGTAATGATGACGCGGTGGCCAGCGGGTTGCTCGGGCCAATACTCAAAGCGGGCTTTGGTGAAATACTGCACCGTGCGCTCCTGCCCATCGCCCGTGATTTCCTGGATTTCCTCGCTGATAGGCCAGCCAAAGATCCGCTCTGCCCCATGAGTTTCCCAGATTTCCTTAAACCCATACTGGATGATATGTTGGGTCTGGGGAATATATCGCCGCTGTGTTGTGGCGCGGATAGGCGCGACGGTGGGGAAGGTGCGCCCGGCGGTCACTTCGAGGCCCAGATCGCCAAGCTGAACCATTTGCATTTCTTCGATCCATTCAAGGCGGGCCCGCTCAAAATACTGCACGATCCGTCCACTCACGGGATCAAGGTATTCTTCGGTAATCGGGTAGCCAAAGGTATAGACATTTCCCAGGGGGCCGCCGTTTGTTCGCCAGAAGTAGAGAAACGCTCCGCGCAACGTATGGCCCGTTTCTGGGATGTAGAGCACTTCTCCCTGGGCCTGTGCCTGCGAGGGGGGAGCAAGGGGAGCAGCCCCGACCCCTGCACCAATCCCAACAACGATAAGCAGGAGGGCCAGGACCCCTCGGATGAAAGAACCAGACCATCGGTTCGTCTGTGTCATAACTAGAACCTCCTCAACATAGAAACCCACGCCCTGCAATTCCGTGCTTCCATTATACACGAACAGCGCAACAGTGGGAAATGATCCAGGACCTTCTTGAAAAATCTGAGACCTTGTCTCGATTTGTACAAAATACACAAGAAAAACCCCCTGCAATTTGTTGAAAATATCCATAGCGGCGTGCTATGATACAGCCATCGCCTGAACGAACCAGGCAAGCAAAGAATATAACCTTGTTGTTCAGATAGGGTTCTGCAACGAGATGAAGATATAGAAGATATAAGGAATACGCAAGTTAAGGGAGGAAAGACCATGCGAGCGAATTTTGATCAGAATACGGTTAGCCAGGTGATGGAAAACATTCCGCAGTCGAACCAGGTTTTTCGCACGTACCACATTGAAGTAGCGACGGGCCGCAACCTGCGCCTGAACGATGTTGCGCAGTCGGTTTCGGTGCCCACCGAAGAGATGCTGGCTGTTATGGAGTATCGGGTACGCCAGGCGGCCCGCCAGCACCGCTAAGGGAAGGAGAAACTTTAAGCCATCCAGAGTGTGTTACCATGGCAAGACGACGTAGTGAGGAGGAAGGCCATGGAACTGACGGATGATCTGAAGGTGCTCTTGATCGAGACGGCCACGATGTTGAAGGGC
>DAOTUE010000165.1:0-41431 GCA_034436975.1 Chloroflexaceae bacterium | reverse complement strand
GCAAACCTGAGCAACGCCGACCTGAGCAACGCAAACCTGAGCAACGCCGACTTGAGCAACGCAAACCTGAGCAACGCAAACTTGAGCAACGCAAACTTGAGCAACGCCGACCTGCGCGGTATCATCATTGTTGGCGAAGAAACTATGTGCAACTTGAGCGGGGCAACCCTGAACGGGGCAGATGTGCGTGGGGCCGACCTGCGGCGGTGTCGGCTCAACGGAGCACGGCTGACCAGTATCTCCTACAACGATCTCACCCGCTGGCCAGTGGGGTTTTCCCCGGTGCCCGGCAAAGCATAATGAGGGTAGTCGTTCAGTCCCCCCACCTGTCCTCCCACCAGTGGGGGGGGATGGATTGGGAAGGAGGGTTGCGCCCGCATCAGGGCAAGCGAGACGCTTGCGCTCCCAGGGACTGGGATTGCCCGAACCCAGTGAACCCTTACTAATGAGGAGTGTGAGGACCAGAAGCATAGAAGTAGCGTTTAGATAGAAAGTGATTCCAGAAAGAATGAATACGTATGAACCACCCATTTTTACTTACTCGTCGCCTGGCAAGTGCGGGGTGTCGCTGCCAGAGGTTGACGTGCCAGAGACAGATGTTTCTGCAGACCTGCTGCGGCAAGACAAGCTAGAACCAATGCCCGAATTGAGCGAACCGGAGGTTATCCGTCACTTCACCCGCATCAGCCAGCGCAATTTCTGCATTGATACGGGGATGTATCCGCTCGGCTCCTGCACGATGAAGTATAACCCCAAAGTGAACGAGGAAACCTCGCGGTTGCCCGGTTTTGCGCTGGCCCATCCCTTGCAAGATAGCTCACTGCTCCAGGGAGCGTTACGACTGATGTATGAGTTGCAGCACGGCCTTGCAGAAATCAGCGGGTTTGATGCAGTTTCGCTCCAGCCAGCCGCCGGTGCGCAGGGCGAATTTACAGGCACACTCGTTTTCCATGCCTACCACCAGAGCCGTGGCGACACCGAGCGCACAGAGATCCTGGTGCCCGACGCGGCCCACGGCACAAACCCTGCCACCGCAGCCATGACTGGCTACAAGGTGGTTGAGGTGAAAAGCGATGCTCGCGGCAATGTTTCGGTTGAGGACCTCAAACGCAAGCTCTCGCCGCGAACAGCGGGGATGATGCTGACAAACCCGAATACTGTCGGGTTGTTCGAGGAGCAAATTCAAGAGGTGACGCAGCTTGTCCACGAGGCCGGCGGGTTGATGTACTGCGACGGGGCCAATCTCAACGCGATCCTCGGCATCGTCAAGCCGGCTGCGCTTGGCTTCGACTTCATCCACTTCAACCTGCACAAAACCTTTTCGACCCCCCACGGCGGCGGTGGGCCCGGCAGCGGGGTTGTGGGGTGTACGGCGGAACTGTCCCCATTTTTGCCCGGCCCCCGCGTGCGGAAGGTGGAGAGCGGGAGCGGGAGCGGCGGAGATGCCCCACGCTACGAACTGTTTGAACCAGAGAAAACGATTGGTCGGGTCAAAACGTTTTTCGGCAACTTTGCTGTTCTCGTGCGGGCCTGGACCTATATCCGTATGCTAGGGCCCGACGGTCTGCGTGATGTGGCCGATGTATCGGTGCTCAATGCAAACTACCTCCGCGTTCAACTTCACGACCTCTACCCGCCCGCGGTTGACCGCATCTGCATGCACGAAGTTGTTCTCAAGGGCAAGCTGGCCAGTGCGCCCGACATTCGCACAATGGACATTGCCAAGCGGCTCATTGACTATGGCTTTCACCCGCCGACAATTTATTTCCCGTTGATTGTGCCAGAAGCCCTGATGATTGAGCCAACGGAAACCGAAGCAAAACACAGCCTCGATGCCTTTGTTGCGGCGATGCGCGAGATAGCCCGCGAAGCGGCCGAACAACCCGATCTGCTCCATACCGCGCCGCTCAAGGCTCCCGTTCGCCGCCTGGACGAGGTCCGTGCGGCCCGCCAGCCCTGCCTCTGCTACGACACCGGGTTGGAATGCTTCGGGGGAGAACAGGAATAATAAGAATATGCCTACCACTTGCCAAAAACGGGAAAGGTATGATACACTGCTGGCACTGTAACCTGTTCGTAACTACGGTTCTTTACTACGGTTCTTTCCATTGTGCTGCACCGGGCGCAGTTCAGGGGAAGATAAATTTCGAGGAAGAAAACACAAAACAAGGAGGTTCCATTGGGCTACGAAGAAGTATATAAGCGTTCCATTGAAGATCCAGTCGGCTTCTGGACGGAGCAAGCCGAAACCCTCCACTGGTTCAAGAAATGGGACAGGGTTCTGGACGATTCAAATGCTCCTTTCTATCGCTGGTTTGTCGGTGGAGAAACCAACATTTGCTATAACGCGGTGGACCGCCACGCGCTGGGGGCCAATCGCGGCACCGCCGCCCTCATCTGGGAAAGTGCCGAAACCAACGAATCGCGCACCCTGACCTACCACGAACTCTACCGCGAAGTCAACCGGCTGGCCGGTGTCTTGAAAAACCTGGGAGTCCGCAAGGGCGACCGGGTTATTATCTATATGCCGATGGTGCCAGAGGCCATCATCGGGATGCTGGCCTGTGTCCGCATCGGGGCGATCCATTCAGTCGTGTTTGGAGGGTTTAGCGTGGGGTCGCTCTCAAGCCGTATTGACGATGCCTCCCCGACGGTCATTCTCACGGCGGATGCCAGCATGCGAAAGGGCAACCCCGTTCGTCTCAAGGAAATTGTTGATGCCGCACTCGATGCCTGCACGGTAGATAGTGTGCGCGATGTGCTGGTGCTCAATCGTGGAATTGTTGATAGCTATATGAAGAAGGGGCGCGACCTCGACTGGAACGAGCAACTGGAAGAACGCGGCGAACGCTACGTTGAGCCAGCACCCCTTGCCAGTACCGACCCCTCTTACATTCTCTACACATCGGGAACCACGGGCAAGCCCAAGGGGGTTGTCCGCGACACCGGCGGCTACATGGTCGCACTCCACTCTTCAATGGGACAGATCTACGATGTCGGGCCGGGCGATGTCTACTGGTCTACTTCGGACATCGGATGGGTTGTTGGGCACAGCTACATTGTCTATGCTCCGCTGCTCAAGGGCGTGCCCACGCTGGTCTACGAAGGACGACCCGACTATCCCGATCCGGGCATCTGGTGGCGCATCATCGAAAAGTATGGCGTAACGTGTGTCTTCTCGGCTCCCACAGCCCTGCGGGCCCTCCGCAAGTTCCCCGACCAGTGGATGAAGGATTGTGACCTCTCCTCATTGCGCTACTTCTTCACCGCGGGGGAGCCGCTGGACGGGCCAACCCACAACTGGGCCGCCGAAACCCTCGGCGTTCCTATCATTGACCACTACTGGCAGACAGAGAGCGGGTGGGCTATGTTGACCAATTCCGTCGGTATCGAGTTGCTGCCAGTGAAATCTGGCTCACCGACCAGGCCGGCCGTCGGGCACCGGCTGGAAGTTGTGGATGCCGATTGCAACCCGCTCCCCAGGGGGCAGAAGGGATTGCTGATTGAGCACGGGCCGCTGGCCCCCGGCATGCTCCAGACCATCTGGGGCGACGACAACCGCTACCTCAATAGCTACTGGCGGCACTTCAAAGAGAAACAGGTCTATATGACCGGCGATTACGCTATTCAGGATGAGGACGGCTATTTCTGGATGCTTGGCCGCTCCGACGAGGTGATCAACGTGTCGGGGCACCGTATGGGCACCCGCGAGATCGAAGAGGTGCTCTCCTCACACGCGGCGGTAGCCGAAGTGAGCGTCATCGGAGTGCGCGATGACTTGCGGGGCGAAGTGCCAATGGTTGTCGCCGTGCTCAAGCAGCATATTGCTCCTGCTGACGAGGACCACGTTGCTGAAGAAATGAAACAGCTTGTCCGCGAACGCATCGGCGCAATTGCCACACCCAACCATATCCACTTTGTCAGTATGCTCCCCAAAACCCGCAGCGGCAAAATTATGCGCCGTGTGATGCGGGCCGTGTATCAGGGCGACGAAATTGGCGACCTGAGCACGATTGAGGAAGATGCCACCGTAGATATGGTCCGCGAAGCCATTGAAGCAATGCGGAGTCAGTTGTAGCCAGCGAGTTCTTGCAAGGGGAGTGTGAAGGGGCACGAAGGCAAAGCGGGAGAGCGGGGGCCAGGAACATTGCCCGCTCATCCCCTTGTAATGCCTTTTACGAAAACTTTACACGATTCTTGCCATCTCATGACATTGAGTGTCTATAATGAAACCTATGAGCGTCTGTATTCTTTGTGTATCAGGGTAAGGAGGTTTACCAGTGACTGATGAAACACCGACAACGATCAGTCAAACAACGCAAGACAAGATGTATTTACCGACCGAAGAAATTGTCGAAAATGCAAATGTGACAGCCTACATGCGGCAAAAGGGCTTCAAAACCTACGAAGAGCTGTATGAATGGAGTATCAAAAATCCGCAAGAATTCTGGGCCGACCAGGCCAACGAACTAGCGTGGTACCATCGGTGGGATAAAGTTCTCGATGAAAGTCAGGCTCCGTTCTACAAATGGTTTGTCGGAGCGAAAACAAATATCATTCACAATGCAATTGATCGCCATGTCAAAACCTGGCGGCGGAATAAACTGGCTCTCATCTGGGAAGGTGAGGATGGCACCCGCCGGACATTCTCCTACCAGGGGTTGCACCGCGAGGTAAGCAAAATTGCCAATGTGCTCAAGAGTATGGGGGTCAAGCAGGGCGATATTGTGACCATTTATCTGCCCCGTATCCCCGAATTGATGCTCTGTATGCTGGCCTGCGCCAAAATCGGGGCCGCCCATAGTGTTGTCTACGGCGGCTTCAGTGTTGAGGCTCTGGCCGACCGCATTGACGATGCCCAGAGCAAAATTTTGATCACCGCCGATGGCGGCTTTATGCGCGGCAAGGTGATTGAGCTGAAGAAGATTGCCGATGAAGCGATGGCCCGCACCCCAAGCGTGCAGACCTGCATTGTTGTGCGCCGCACCGGGCACGAAGTGAACATGGAGAGCGGGCGCGACCTCTGGATACACGATTTGCTCTCGCTGCCGATTGCGTCGGGCGATTGCCCCACCGAGCCAGTGGATGCCGAAGAGCCGCTCTTTATTCTCTACACCAGCGGCACCACAGGCCGCCCCAAAGGAGTGCTCCACACCCACGGTGGCTATATGGTCGGAACCTACGCAACCCTCAAGTTTGTGTTCGATATTAAAGAAGAGGATCGCTGGTGGTGCGCGGCCGATCCCGGCTGGATTACGGGACACAGCTACATTGTCTATAGTCCGCTGGTTGCCGGCGCAACGTCGTTTATGTATGAGGGTGCGCCCAACTATCCCTACCCCGACCGCTGGTGGGCTATGGTTGCCCGCTATGGTATCAGCATTCTCTACACGGCCCCGACAGCTATCCGTGGGTTGATGCGCTTTGGCGAGGCCTGGCCGAACCGCCACGACCTGAGCAGTCTCCGTCTGCTTGGCACAGTAGGCGAGCCTATCAACCCGGAGGCGTGGCGTTGGTACCACAAAGTCATTGGCGGTGGCCGCTGCCCCATTATGGATACGTGGTGGCAGACAGAGACCGGCAATTTTATGATTACGCCTACGCCAGTAGTGCCGCTCAAGCCCGGCTCGGCAACGCGCCCCTTCCTCGGTGTTGAAACCGATGTGGTTCACGAAGATGGGGCCTCGTGCGGACCCGATGAGGATGGGTTGCTCATCATCAAACGCCCCTGGCCGGGTATGCTCCGGACCATTCTCAACGACCCGGAACGATATAAAACCAGCTACTTTGAGAAAGTGCCCGGTATGGTCTATACCGTGGGCGATAGTGCCCGCAAGGACAAGGACGGCTACACCTGGATTATTGGCCGCCTCGACGATGTGATCAAGGTGAGCGGCTACCGCCTGGGGACGGCTGAGGTTGAGAGTGCACTGGTGAGCCACCACGACGTTGCTGAGGCGGCGGCTATTGGCCTGCCCCACGAACTCAAGGGGAATGCCATCCATTCCTTTGTAATTCTGCGCTCCGGCATGGAAGGGTCGCCCCAACTGGAAGAGGAACTCAAAGCCCATGTAGCCCACGAGATGGGGCCCATTGCTCGCCCGGAGAAGATCAACTTTGTCTCCTCGTTGCCAAAGACCCGCAGCGGAAAAATTATGCGCCGCGTGTTGAAGGCGCAGGCCCTGGGGCAGGATGTCGGAGACATCAGCACCCTGGAATCGTAACGCCTGATTGCTTTTTGCCCTCACCCCACCGGCGTGCTCGTCCCCTCTCTCATCGGGAGAGGGGACAGGGGGTGAGGGCATAAGAATTGCTAGAACCCCACCTCAACGATGGTTCGGGCGGTGTGGTTCTGGAAGAAGCCCACCCCGTCCTGGATAAGCCCCACGTAGAAGCCCATCTTTGTTTCGCGCTGGCGCACAACAACCCGCCCGATAATCTCCACCTCTTCGCCGGGCAGCAGCACGTCCTCCTCGCCCGGTACCTTCCACTGACTGGCGGGACGGTCTGAGAGGGCCCAGCGGAAAGGGTATCGCTTTGGCCCATCTCCACTGTTTGCGTCCCAGTCCATCCCGACGCGCCAGAACCCGCCTGAACGGGAGGCATAGCGTTCGTTATCAATTGAGGAAAAGACCTCGTTTGTTGTGTAGGTTGTGCCGGAGGGGGGGCCGTAGGTGCGGATGGGGACGGGGCCGGTATTTTTGACGCGCACGGTGACAGTGAGGACGGAGCCAAGCATCACACGCCGCGGGGCAATGCGTGCATAGGTAATGGTTGCTTCGGGCGTGCCAACCTCGGCCAGCCGGATACGCTCCCACCGCCGAACCATGTTTCCATAGCGATCTTCGGCAGTAATGGTACAGGTGTAAACCCCGTTTGGCAGCAATGCACCATCGGGACGCTTGCCATCCCACACATGGTAGTGTTCGGCGGGAGGTTCTTTCTCACGGGAGACAAGCGGGTATCGCTGCCCATCGGGAGTGGTAATATCAATGTCTACCGTGGCTGTGACCGGGAGCCGATAGGTTATCTCGGCCACATCGTCAATTGCGTCGGCATTGGGGGAGATTGTTGTGGGCCAGACAACGAGATGTTCAATGTCTGGCATCTCAACATCGGTGCCGGCAATTGTGAGGGGGGCCTGCTGCTCATCGTTCCCGCAGGTTTCGCTCTCGGCCTGAATGATGGCCGTATAGGAGCCATCGGGGAGCAGGCGGCGGAGCATAGCCGAATTTTCGGCAGAGGCGGGGACCGTCCCATCGAAGCGCAAGGTATAAGGAGTTGCGGAAGCGACCCGCGGCTCATTGTGACGTAGCTCAAACCGCTGGCCGCTGGCATCTTCGAGATAGACCGAGACGAGAGCTTCGCAACCTATTGCGTAGCTTATATCAATGGTTTCGCCCGCCCCCGTGGGGTGCAGCGTCTCCGGACTGACGCGCACGGAGCCGAGGAGGGGCCGTCCGACACACGAAGTCAGCAGGAGCACGGCCAGCACTGTCAGGGCGGTTACTCCTATCTGTTGGATAGCGCGGGCAGAGTATGCCGTCATGTCAGGGGCACCAGTGGGGGTATTCATCATGAACCTCGTTGTTGGTAAGCTGCCGATAGGCCGACCCATCGGCATACATGACAAAAATTTCTTCGTCGTTTCCATCGTTGACCATAAAGGCAATGCGTGAGCCATCGGGAGACCAGTCCGGGTGGTGGGCATCGCCGGGCAAGTCGAGGAGCAACGTTTGACCAGAGCCATTGGCCTGCATCACAAAGAGATCATAGCCACCATTGCGGTTTGAGGCAAAGACAATCTGTGTCCCATCGGGCGACCAGGCCGGGTCGGTGTCGTCAGCAGGGTTGTTTGTCAGATTGGTTTTTTCCGTACCGTCAGCCTGCATCACATAGATTTCGCCTATAGTCTTTTGTTCCCCGTCCGGTTCATTACCTCTTTCATCGGGAGCGTTTTCATCAGCGTCCACCTCATCAGCGTCCACCTCATCAGCGTCCACCTGCACAACATAGACAATCTGCGTCCTGTCGGGCGACCAGACGGGAAAAACCTCGTTGGTCTCGCTGGCGGTCATGCGGGTGGGGTTGGTGCCGTCGTTGTTCATCTGGTAAATCTCGCCGTTGCCATCGCGGAACGACGTAAAGAGAAGCTGCAACCCATTGGGCGACCAGGATGGCCCGATGTCATCAGCATCGCTCACGGTCAACCGTACCCGCTCATATGCTTGCTCGCCCCCGGTGCGCTCCAGAGCAAAGATGTCCCAGGTGCTCCCATTGTATTCCTCAAAAGCAATGGTATCGCCGTCGGGCGAGCAGGCCGGTATCCGCTCATCGTTCGGGCTGTTCGTCAGGTTAGTCAGTTCCGTGCCATTGGCCCGCATCGTGTAGAGGTCGCCACTGGTGAAGAAGCTCGACCCGGAGAGAAACACAATCGTACCGGGGGACTCGTCAGTTTCAAGCGGGAAGGTGGGCGTTGGGGGAGGGGTACTTGTGGGAGTCGGGATTTGTGTGGGGGGGGCTGTTGGGAGGGGCGTGTTGGTGGGAGCAGGGATAGGCGTGCTGGTGGGGGGAGGGGCGGGGGGGGGGGTGGGGGTTTCCCCAAACTCGCAGCCGCTCAACAGCGTGGCAAGCACAACAATTATCACAGCAGTTATCACAATGACCCCGAAGCGGGGAAGGGTAAAAAAAACCTGTGCCGATGGGTGATGCGTGATGCGCCATTGCAAGCGAGTGGGGGGAACGTGCCCCCTTGCTACATGCGTTTTTTTCATATGGTGCAAGGATCTGAGGAAAGGATCTGAGGAATCGTTACGGGTTCTCAATGATTTTCCTGTTACTCATCGCGCAAGACTTTGACGAGCACCCGGCGCGTGCGCGGGCCATCGAAGTCGGCCAGGTAGATCGTTTGCCAGCGTCCCAGCACCAGGCTCCCTTGCTCAACAAAGACAAACTGCGAAAAGCCCATCATACTGGCCTGGAGGTGTGAGGCGGAGTTGTCCTCAATATGGCGATAGCCGGAGTCGCGGCGGGGCACAATGCGCCGCAGCACGAGCAGCATGTCGTGCTGAACGCCGGGATCAGCATTTTCCTGGATGGTGAGGGCGCATGTTGTATGGGGAACATACAGCAGGGCGACTCCCGCTTCCACCTTGCTCTCACGAACAACCTGCTCAACCTGGCGAGTAATCTCAATGAGGCATTCTTGCGCAGTTGTTTTTACCGAGAGTTCTTTCAGCATACCATACTCCGACAATCAATCACAAGATGATGGTCTCCTTCATCAGGTCCATTGTAGCTGGAAATGAGGTGAGAAGCAAATCATCTCTCATGCCAAATTTTCAACTTTTCAAATTTCCATAACTTCTTGCCATACAGAATCAACTGTGGTATACTTTTTTCGTGCTCTATGCAAAAAAAGGGACAAGCGATGAACATCGCAGACGTGCAACCGAACGGGTTTCTTTATTTTTTCTCGGCAAGGTTTACCTTGATGATACCGATGGTCTCTTATCACAGCGTGCAATCACAAACCCCATAACCATATCCAGATAATCTCCTTTTCCCTTACCTCTTGGGGATTGGGAGTGGTGACAGAGGAGAAAGCAAAGGAGAAAGTCGTTATGACACAATTAGATCTGCGTGGACAAACCCTGGGAAATTTTGAAATTCTCAGTGAACTGGGGCGCGGGGCCATGGGGGTTGTGTACAAGGCCCGCCAGCTTACGCTCAACCGTATTGTGGCGATAAAAGTGCTGCCACCCGAATTTACCTACGATCAAAACTATGTGGCGCGGTTTCAGCGCGAGGCGCATAGCGCGGCAAACCTGGAGCACCCCAACATCATCACCATCTACGAAGTGGGGGTTCTCGATAATCTGCACTACATTGCGATGCGCTATATTGAGGGCGAGACGCTCCGCTCCGTGATGCAGCGCGAGGGCACCATGACCGTAGAGCGTGCGCTCGACCTGGTGTCCCCCATCGCCAGGGCCCTCGATTATGCCCATCAGCGTGGGATTATCCATCGGGACATCAAACCCTCCAACGTGATGATTGCACAAGATGGCTCTATGTATCTGGCTGACTTTGGCCTGGCGCGGAGTGTCGAGGGGGCCAGTATCACGGTTGCCACAGGCATGGTGATGGGCACGCCTGACTATATGTCGCCCGAACAGGCCCGGGGGCAGTCTCGAATTGGTCCGGCCACCGACATCTATTCGCTGGGGATTATCATCTATCAGATGGTGACGGGAGGGCTGCCGTTTGAGGGCGAAACAACAATGAGCAAGCTGTTTGCCCGCGTCAGGCAGGACCCTGTTCCGCCGCGCAACCTGCGTCCGGACCTCTCCCCCGTGGTTGAGGAATGCCTTCTGCGTGCGCTGGCCCGCGAACCCGGCCAACGCTACAGCAGCGCAGGCGAGATGGTAGACGCGCTACGCCAGGCAACGTTGAAAGCACAACAACAGGCTATGCGTGAGGAACTTGAAGAGGAAACAGTTTTCCGTCGCCCACCGCCCGGCGGGGCTGGTCCTGGTCGGACACAGCCCTACCCCCCGCCCGGTGGGTGGGAACCTGGCGGGTCTGGTCCTGGTCGGACACAGCCCTACCCCCCGCCCGGTGAGGCCGCCCCTGACCGGACCCACGTATCGGTGCACGGGTCTATGCACGGAAGATCTGGACAGGATTGGGCTACCTCTCCGCCTGTTCATCAGCATCAGAGTACAGCTCCCCCGGCCACTGCTCCGCCCCCCCGCTGGATTGGTGCTCCGCCCCCTGATGCTCCGCCCCCCCGCCGCGGGATGATGCCCATCTGGATTGGTGGGTCTGTGGTGATGCTGCTGCTGCTGATAGCAGGCGGGGCCGCCGCGGCAATGTTTGTGTTCGGGGGTAACAACGATACACCCGCGAAAACACCGGTGGCAACAACCTCTGGCGGTGTTGTTGGAGCAACAGGAGAAGAAGGCACCGAACCCACCGCTACCCCTCGCCCCACCGCTACCCCCCGCCCGACATCCACGCCCATACCCATCGTGCCCGCTATTGACGATGTGACCCTTTCTTCACCCTACATCGGCACGCTGGCAGAGGAGCCGCTGGTGGTGACGATTGCGGGGGAAAACCTCGACCAGTTCAGGGAAGCGGTTATCCGCAGCGAGGCCAGCGAGGGCCGCGGGGTGCTTCTTGATATTGATGACAACACATCCCCCAATACCTTGATATTTACGTTGAATAGCCTGGACGATTTTCCTGCTCCGCCGGAAGGCGAAGCCACCTACAACATTGAACTTCGCGGGAGCGGCGATGTTGCCAAAACCGTCCCCATCACGGTTCGCGACTTTATTGAGCAAAAGACCGTGAAGGGTGTTCTGGCAGACTATACCTACACCAGGCGCGTGGCTGTTTCTGGCAATGAAGCCTTTACGCGAATGCGTCAGCAACCTGATACCAGCAGCGAACGTGGCGCGACGCTTCGCAATGGCGATACGCTGGAGATTGTGGACAACACAACCTCAGACACCTGGTATCAGGCCCGCATCCGTAGCAGCAGCGACCCGGAAAATCCGGTCGGACAAATCTGGTGGATCGAACGTTGGCTGGTGGACAATGAGAATGTGCCTGCACCGCCCCCACCCACGTCTACGCCCAGGCCTGTCATACGGCGACCTACGCCAAGACCTGCGCCAAGACCTGCGCCCACGCCAGTACCCGATTTCTTTCGGTAGGTATTGAATAACAACAACAGGCAGTATCCTACAATCAACGCAAACAATCAATCCTCATATCATAGTATCGGTTAGGATGTCGGTCGTGTCGGTCGTATCGGTAGGAATGCTAAGGAGGTTGAGCATGAAGCGGTCTTTCTTTAGAATGGTCGTATTGTCGGTATGTATCATGGCGGTCGTACTGGTGGCCAGTGTTCCCACAGGTCAGGCGAAAGCACAGACAAGCGAACGCTGTTTTGCAGAAACCGGGTTTTGCATCTCCGGCCCTATTCGCCAGTTCTGGGAGCGCAATGGTGGTCTGACGGTTTTTGGTCTGCCCCTCTCGGCACAGGAAAGCGAATATATTGGCCTGATTAGCTCGGCTTCGAGTGATGCCTGGATGCCCGGAGTAAAACTTCAGGCCCAACGGTTTGAACGCTATCGGTTGGAACTGCACCCCGATGGGCAGGTGCGAATCGGGCGGTTGGGGAGCGACACGCTGGAACAGCAGGGGCGAAGCTGGTGGGATTTTGAGCAACCCGGACCCCAACCAGACTGCCTCTTTTTTGAAGAAACCGGACACAATGTGTGTGGCAATATCCTGCAAGCCTGGCAGGCCAACGGCATCGAATCCGATGGGGTGCCGGGGTCGAACTATGGCGAGAGCCTGGCCCTGTTCGGGCTTCCGTTGAGCGAAGCCCATATGGAGCGGCTGGAAGATGGCAACGAGTATCTGGTGCAGTGGTTCGAGCGAGCACGGTTCGAGTATCATCCTGGCAGCGGTGCGCCCTTTGATGTCCAGTTTGGCCGCCTCGGAGCACTCGATATGTGTCTCAACATCCCTGCTCCAATAGGGGTTGATGTCAGCCCGGGAATATGTTTGCGAAGGGGAACCAGCTATTCATTCCAGGTTGTGCCTGGAACGTTTCCCCCCGGTAGCAAGTTCAAGTTGTGGTTTGTCTCATCTCTCGGTTCGGTCTTGCGTCCAGATAGGGAAGATGAATTTCGTATGGGGGACAGCGGCGGAACAAGTGTTATTGGTCCAATCTCTGTAAATCGTCAAACCTTTGGACATGTCGAATATGTTATCTTTCAGGGAATGGAAAACAATAGTTTTGCCATTCTATACAATAAAGTCTTCGACCCCGAATTCTGGTATGAGCAAGTGGCAACCTTTGGGCAGAGTTTGAACCCATGCGCAGGATTGCCAATTGCTGCAAACGCTGATGTCCGGACGGTTGATGCTGCTGGCAATGTCAGCGACGACAGGATCTTTGCCTGCGCTGCTCAGGGGGTTGAAGCGGTAGAGTTTGAGGCCGACGGATTCCGCCCCGGCGAGGCAGTAACGGTATCGTTCATCACTCCTGGTGGGGAAATCATCGGTGAACAAAATCTGACCGCAGACGACCAGGGACATCCTCGAAATGATGAAGGAGGCTTGCCACGGTTCTTTCGGGGGCCTGCAATTGCTTCCCACGGACCGGGGACCTATGTTGCCTATTTCCAGGGAACGAGCGTATTCGACGATACCGGTGCCCCGAACATTGCCGTTATTCCTATCAAGGTTGTTGATGCACCTGGTCATGTGCCGCCTATTATGCTCCTTTTCAACGAATCTGAAAGCCGGTCTATCTGCGCTGTGTATATGACAACCACTGACAACGATTCCTGGGGCGGCGATATGCTTGGCTCTAACGAGATCATTGGTTCTGGTGGTGCCAGGCTCTTTGAAGTGGCCGCTGGCAACTACGATCTCAGGGTAACTGATTGTGATGGAAACGACTACACGAAAATGGGTATTACCCTGGAAGAAGGGGGAACCTACCGGTATACGTTTACCGGGGAGTAACACTACCTTCGAGCAAATAGCTTGACCACAGAGGCACAGAGAAAAAGAGGTGCAATACCCCTCCGTCAGCTCTGTGTCTCTGGCTTTTTATTTAACACTGCAAGCAAGTCTGGTATAATTCTTTACGTGCGCGGCTCTGGCTTGCCCGCAAATTCTAACCAGGTACCGGTATGGTGACATGATAGGGGGAAAGCATATGTCTGTGAGAAGCCTTGCTCGTGGCGATAGAACTGAGCCTTCCAGGAAAAAAATTTTGCGGCTTGCGCTTGCGGTGCTGCTGGCTGTGGCAGTGGGTGTGGTGGTGTTTGGTATGGGAACGCCCCCCGCGGGCCGTGCTCCGTCCCCCTCCGCTGCTCCCTACGCTCCCGGCGAGGTGCTGCTCAAACTTGCTACCCCGTTGGCCCTTTCCCCCGATGCCCGCGTTGCAGGCCTGCCTGATGTGCCAGGAAGTGGAGCCGCCAACAATCGCCAGCAACTTGAGCAGCTTCTCGCCACAATGGGGGCGTTTGCGGCTACTCCGCTGGGACCACACGGCCACACCTACCAGGTGCGCTTTGCGGCGCGGGCCGATGCGGCTCTGCTGGCGCAGCACCTCGCCGCCAACCCGCTTGTTGTGTTTGCCGAGCCAAACTCCACC
Source organism: Chloroflexaceae bacterium (assembly GCA_034436975.1). Taxonomy (GTDB): domain Bacteria; phylum Chloroflexota; class Chloroflexia; order Chloroflexales; family Chloroflexaceae; genus JAAUSY01. The sequence goes on along the minus strand of DAOTUE010000165.1, from coordinate 27,240 downwards.
CGCGAGCTGCTCCGGATGCCCAACGACCCGCGGACGGGCGACCAGTGGGCATTGCAGAGCATCCAGGCTCCCGCCGCCTGGGATATAACGACGGGCAGCGATGTTGTTGTTGCCGTGATTGATACGGGGGTTTCCTCCACCCACCCGGAGCTGGCCGGCAAGACGCTGCCTGGCTACAACGCCATCCTGAACAACGACCAGTCCGAGGACGACAACGGCCACGGGACCGCCGTGGCCAGCCTGATTGCCGCCAACACCGACAACGGAGAGGGCATAGCAGGGGTCTGCTGGGGGTGCGTTGTCCTGCCCGTCAAGGTTCTCAGCGAGGCAGGCACGGGCCGGGACGATGATCTGGTCCGGGGCATCTATTGGGCCGCCGACCACGGGGCCAACGTTATCAACATGAGCCTGGGCGGGGCCCGCGACAGCCGCGCCCTGCGCGACGCGATAGCCTATGCGTACAATCGCGGTGTTGTCATTGTCGGAGCCTCTGGCAACGATCACCATCTTGGGAATAATACGCTCTTCCCTGCTGCGTATGAGCATGTTATCGCGGTCGGCGGGGTTGGGCCAGAGGATGGGATGCTGAGTTTCTCGACAACAGGACATCATCTCGACATAACGGCACCAGGACTGAACCTGCTGTCGGTTTCCCTGGATGAGGGCTACACGACGTTGAGCGGCACATCATTTTCAAGCTGCTTTGGCTCAGGGGTCAGCGGCTTGATTCTGTCGCTGCGGGGAGACCTGCCGCCAGCCGATGTGCGCTGTATCTTGCAGGCCAGCGCAGACGACCGGGGCGCACCGGGGAAAGACCCGGAGTATGGGTGGGGGCGCGTGAATGCGTTGCGGGCCGTGCAGATGGCGCAATCATATACCACCTGTCCGCTCAATGCCCCCTCGCCACCGCCAGAACAGCCCGGCACGCTTCAGCCGCTGGCAGACCCCGCCACGGCCTTTTCGTGGGTGCCGGCTGCGCCCGTGCCCGAAGGGGTCATCTACTTCCCCGAAACGGGGCACCGGGTGGGGGAGCCGTTCCTGAGCTACTGGCGGCGCAACGGTGGGCTGGAAGTGCTTGGGTTGCCGATAAGCGAAGCGTTTGTGATGGCAGACGAGAGCGGGGCAACCTACACCGTGCAGTATTTCGAGCGTCACCGGCTGGAGTTCCACCCGGAGCAGCCGGAGCCATACCATATCCAGCTTGCCCGCCTGGGCGACAGGGTTTTGCAGGCGCAGGGGCGCAACTGGTTCACCTTCAATAAGGGGGGTCCTGCGCCCGGCTGCCACTTCTTCAGCGAAACGGGCCACTCCCTGTGCGGTGCGTTTCTGAGCTACTGGAGCAGCCACGGACTGGAACTCGATGGGCGGCCCGGCACGAGTTTTGAGGAAAGTCTGGCCCTCTTCGGTCAGCCTCTCTCGCAGCCGCAGGTTGAGGAGATTGCGCCGGGTGTCTATGTTATGGTGCAGTGGTTCGAGCGGGCCCGCTTCGAGGAGCATAGCGGGATCGGAGTGCTGCTCGGATTGCTTGGAAACGAACTGGCGCGGGCGGAGGGGTGGCTGCCTCAGTAGAGAAAAAGCCCATAAACTCGACATAATACATAACCTTGACAGCAAAAGCGAGAGATGCTATTGTAAAGGGAAGTATTGAAAATAATTCGCTGTCCTTCTAAAAAAGGTAGCTAGGGGGGCCAGGAGAGCCTGGCTGAGAGCGCAACCCGACAGATGTTGCCGACCCTTTGAACCTGACCTGGATTATACCAGCGTAGGGAAGCTCTGTTTGTTCATAGCTCTTTTCTCCGAGCCGCTGCTTCCCTGTTGGTATCCAGGGAAGCAGCGGTTTTTCTGTTGGGTGTGGCGTGTTGTTGTGCCTGGCTACCCGATAGCAAGCCAGCAAGCCTCGCTCAACAGCAGAGGGAGAAAACGCTCGATGCTTCACGAAGCAAAACAGACTTTGAGCGGGGGACAGATAAGGCGGGGCCTGCGCCGGATCCGCGCCGGGCTGCGCGTGGCGGCGGGCTATGCACCGCCTGTGCTGTTTGTTGTCACGCTCCTGCTGGTGTGGGAGATGCTGGTTGCGCTGCTGTCCATCCCCGACTGGCTGCTCCCTGCCCCTTCGCGCATTGCCGTGACCTTTGCCAGCGACTGGCCCATCCTCAGAGGCCATATGCTGATGACGCTGTGGGAAACTACACTTGGATTTTCCCTGGCTATCGCTGTCGGATTTGCCCTTTCCATTGCCATTGATAGCTCGTCGCTGGTGCGAAAGACCATCTACCCGCTGGTTGTGGCTTCGCAGACGGTTCCAATTGTTGCGGTTGCGCCGTTGCTAGTTGTGGGGTTCGGGTTTGGCCTGCTGCCAAAGGTGCTGGTTGTTGCGCTGGTCGTCTTTTTCCCCATTGTTATCAATACGGTTGACGGATTGCAAACGGCTGACCGCGATATGCTGCGGCTCTTTCGGGCCATGAACGCGAGCCGATGGCAAACCTTTCGGTTGTTGCGGCTGCCGGCTGCGCTGCCCGCTGTCTTTAGCGGACTGAAAATTGCTGTCACCTACAGCATTATCGGAGCGGTGCTGGCCGAGTGGGTCGGCGCAAGTTCGGGGCTGGGGGTGTATATTGCCCGCTCGCTCCGCGCCTTTCGCACCGACCGTGTTTTTGTGGCAATCCTGGCCACGTCACTCTTGACGCTTGGCCTGTTTGCAATAACGATTGTGCTTGAGCGATGGATGATACCCTGGAGGAAGGAAAAGAAACGAGGATAACGAATGGAGAACACAAGGAACATGAGGAAACGGACATCGGTTTTGATGGTTTTGATGGTTTTGATGGCTGTGCTGGCTATGTTGCTGCTTGCCGGCTGCGGTGAGGGACAGAGGACTTCTCCCACTTCTCCCGCCGCTCCCACGCCCGGCGGGGCCGGACCACAGCCTACCACTGCGCCGCAAGGGGGAGAGACGGACTCCCCGGCCAGCGCAACGGACAAGGTGCGTGTTGGCCTCGACTGGACCCCGAACACCAACCATACGGGGATGTATGTTGCCCAGCACAAGGGCTACTACCAGGACAATGGGCTGGAGGTAGACATCATCCAGGCCCAAGAGGGGGGCACGGTTGAACAACTGGTCGCCGCCGGGCAGCTCGACTTTGGCATTTCCTTTCAGGAAATCATGACAAACGCCCGCATTGAAGGATTGCCAGTCGTGTCGGTGGCGGCAATTATCCAGCACAATACCAGTGGCTTTATCAGTCGTGTTTCGGAGGGAATAACCACCCCGGCGGACTTTGCGGGCAAGAAGTATGGCGCGTTCGGGGCCCCCATTGAGATTGCAACAATCAAAGGGTTGATGGAATGCGCGGGCGTGGGAGACCAGTTTGATACGGTGGAGTTTGTCGAAATCGGGAGTAGCGATTTCTTTGTGGCTACCGAACGGGGCGATGTGGATTTTGTCTGGGCATTCAAGGGGTGGACTGGCGTTGAGGCTGAGGTGCGCGGTGTCGAAGTCAACTTCCTGATAATGAACGATCTGGATTGTATCCCCGACTATTACACACCTATTATCATTACCAGTGAGCAAACGATAGCCGAAAAGCCCGATGTGGTGCGGCGGTTTGTGCAGTCCACCAGCCAGGGCTACCAGTTTGCCATTGCAAACCCTGGCGAGGCAAGCGACATATTGCTGGCTGCCGCGCCCGAACTCGACGCAGAACTGGTGCGGAGGAGCCAGGAGTATCTCTCCGGGCAGTATCAGGCCGGGGCCCCTCGCTGGGGCGAGCAGCGGCTCGAAGTCTGGCGTGACTACGCCGCGTGGATGGCTCAGAACGCGCTTATTCCTGAGATGATCGAGCCAGAACAGGCCTTTACCAACGAATTTCTCCCCTGATACCAGAGGAGTCAGGGAGCAAGGGACAAGGGAACGGGGAGCAGAGGGTATCTCATGGGAGCACGGGTGTCTTGCCTGCCTCAATGCAAGAAAGCAAGCAAGACACTTGCGCTCCTGGATTTTTCTCCGAAGTGTGAACAAGTTCCCTGTGCAGTTCGGCTTTTTTGTGGGAGAATGTTGTGGTATCATTCGGTATTGCATATTTTGCACGGGCGTGGGGTGTCTCTATGGGAGAGATGTCCCCCTATCTCAGGAGAAGTGAACCAGTGATGCAATCACGACCACAAAATGCCGAACAAATAGCAGATGCGTTGAAGGAAGAAGAGGGCCAGGCTCGCGAAAAAATAGCGGCTATTGTCGAACGGTGCGGCCTGGATTTTGCTCAGGATATATTTGAGCAGACATTCGCAGTGGAGGCGCAGGGGGGCTTGATGGTGCGCGATGGGAGCCGCCGACGGACTGTCGGGGGCGTATTCTTTTATCTGGTGAAAGACCGGCTGAAGCGGGAAAAACGCTACAGCGATCTTGATGATCTCTTCCCACGGGACAAGCGCAGTCCATCCGGACCTGTCTCGCCGCATGCCCCGCCCATTCCACAACGGATGCGCCCCCGCCCACGACCGATGCGAGAAGGGGGAACTGTTTCTGACGATGCCGCTCTCGCTCGCAAACCAGCCGGTATGCCCCGCACTCCCTACAATCGCCCGGACCAGACCACAATACTTGACATAATAGAACAACACATCGGTAATCCGCCCGACCTCTACCGTCGCAGCATTGCCCCCGACACGGGCGAGGTCACGCTCTCGTTCCACTTTCCCGATGTCGCCAGCGTGCGCTACAGGGAGAAGCTGGCCGAAGCCGCGGCCAGTGCTGGCGTAGCCATAACGATCAACCCGCAGCCCCACCAGCAAGCGTTTATCGAACTGGCAGAATCGCTGCTGCCGCAGTCTCTGACCCTGAGAAACCACCCCTCGATCTTCGCAGACCGAAAAACGGTCCGCGTTTTCTGCCTGGGGGAGCAGGATGAAACATCAATCCAGCAGGTCCGCGACCGCTTTACAGAAATGACTGGCTGGCAACTTGATATTGTGCTTGCGCCAGAACAAACGCGAGAGATGGGCACAATAGCATCGTCATCATCGGATGCTCCCCCAATGAGCCAGCACCAGGCCATCCAGACGGCCCGCCAGCAGCTCGGCGAAGATTGCTACAAAGTTGGAGCCAGGGAAGAAATTCATACGCTGACCGTCCATTTCTACTTTCCCCAGGTGATGCAGCAGCGGTACGCCCACCTGCTGGCCGACCTCGAAGCCCGGACCAGCTGGCATCTGGTGGTTCACCAGTCCCCCCACCAGGGCAAACTCATTGAAACAGCCCGGCAAACCCTGCTTCCCCTGCTCACCATCGCAGGAAGCCCCTCGCTCTATCAGCAGGAGCAGCGGGTTGTCGTGCGTAGTCAGGACCAGCCAGACCCGCAGGCGGTCGCGCAGGCCTGTGAGCAGTTTCAGGCGACAACAGGCTGGACACTGGCCGTCGTGTCAGAGCCGCCGCGGGAGTAATACCACCTTGTTCCCAATACCACCTTGTTCCCAAAGCGATCTGGTATCAGTCGTCCTGCTCTGGCACCTCAACCCCGATCTGCTGCAAGATGCCCCGATACCCCCCATGAGGCAAATGCTCAACGTTGTACTCGACAATTTTGTTTCCCCGTACAGTCAGGACCGCGTCCTCTTCGGGGAGCGAGATTTTCTTCCCCGTGGGCGGTATCGGGGCCATTCCTGGAAAGGGCGAAATCAACGTCCCCGTGTGGGTTGCAGTAATGCGAGTCCTGACTGTGACCATATTCCCCTCTTCTTTCACAATCTGGAAATTGAATTTCCAATCGGGAAAAGCGGCCCAGCGGGCCTTTGAATCGGCAATGACCCAGCGTTTTCCCAGTGGCTCCGGCGTGGGCCCGATCAGCGAAAACGTTTCGTCCATGTAATCGCTCATCGTGTCCCAGTCCTGCGTTTCCCAGGCCGTCATAAATGCCCGGACAATATCTGCAGCATTCACCACATACCTCCTTTCGTTCTGTCTTCCATCTTCCAGAATTCGTCCCTACTCCTATGAACAAACGTCAGTATACCCGAAAATTGGGCGACAAGCGAAGATATGCGCGGCCAGGAAACAATGGAAAAAAGCGGCTCCCTGTGGTAATATAAAGGGTATAGTGGGAACGAAAAAGGGTTTGTTCTCCTGGGATGCAGGTATGATGCAGGCCTGGTGGTATCGCAATGATATTTGAGGGATTTTCAACTGAAGGATTGATTGGTCTTCCCCCGGAACTCTTTACCAGGGTGCTGCCAGCAATAGCGCAACCGAGCGAGATGAAAGTTACCCTGCATGCCTTCTATCGTTTGAGCCATCAGCGAGGCCAGCCCCGCCGCATCCGGTGGGACGATCTCGCCGCAGACCGGGTCTTGCGAGAGGGATTGCGAACCCTCTCAAAACTACGACCACCAGAGGAGATGCTCGAAGAGGGGCTTGAAGCCGCAGTTCGACGCGGAACGCTGCTGCACCTGGCCCTGCCAGGCGACGGACGGATGGTCAACTGGTATCTTGTGCATACCGAGGCAAACCGGCTCTGGGTTGAACAGGCAAGAGAGGAAGGACAGGCCAACTCGACCAGCGAACCATATGACCTGGCCCCCGAACAGCGTCCTTCTGTGCTGTCTCTCTACGAGCAAAATATCGGCCTGGTTACGCCGATACTGCTGGACGAACTGCGCGAAGCAGAAGAACGGTATCCCTCTGCCTGGCTCGAAGGAGCCATCCGCGAAGCTGTGCGGGCCAATGCTCGCTCGTGGCGATATGTAAGAAAAGTGTTGGAGAGGTGGGCAACCGATGGACGACAGGATGCGACGGATCACTCCGGCAGACAGCGGCCTATTGATATTGAACAGTACACCAGCGGTGCGTTCGGGGGACTCTTCCGCCGCGGTAGCGACATCAGCGACCTCTCCTGAGCCATTCTGCCATATTGCCCAGACAACGGGGCGACCACCGGCGGGAGAAGACGGTGTCTGTCCTATATGCAAGGGAGCCGGCTACTATGTTATGGATGTTCCAGCGGGCGACCCGAATTTTGGCGTGTTGATAACCTGCGATTGTAAGAAAGCAGAAAAAGAGCAACGGGCCCACGATAAGTTGCTTCATCTAAGCAACATGGATGCGTTTGCAGACAAAACATTCGGGACATTTGATAGAACCGTTCCGGGCGTTGAGCGAGCGTATCAGCGAGCACTAAACTTTGCCAGAAAACCGCAAGGATGGCTCATCTTCTTTGGCAACTATGGGTGTGGCAAAACCCACCTTGCAGCCGCCATTGCCAATGAGCTTATCCAGAAAGACTTTCGTCTGTTCTTCTCCAACGTACCCGATTTGCTTGACCATCTCCGGAGCACCTTTGGCCCCAGTAGCGAAGTGGAATATGATGAACGGTTTGAAACAATTCGCAATATCCCGGTGCTTATCCTGGACGACCTGGGGACAGAAAATACTACCCCCTGGGCCCGCGAAAAACTCTACCAGCTTATCAACCATCGCTATAACAACCGTCTGGCAACAGTGATTACAAGCAACTACAAACCACACGATATTGATGAACGCATATTTTCGCGCATGTCCGATGTTGCGCTATGCGGAGAAATCACCATGATTGATGCGGCAGATTATCGCAAATCCCCGTTGGAACAACGGCGACTCTTGGGGAGACGGCAAGCAGGAGTGTCCATTGCAAATAGGTAATCGTTCAGGCCCCCCACCTGTCCTCCCCCCACTGGGGGGAGGGATATTGGGAGGGGGGAGCTGCGTCGGAGCAAGCGAGACGCTTGTGCTCCCAGGCATCAGGGATTGCCCAAACACCGTGAACGCTTACGCAAATAGTGCAGAAAAGGGGCATTGACAGCATATTAGTTGTAATTGGTTGTAAGTAGTTGTAAGTAGTTGCGATTGATTGCAATTGATACTGATTGGTGGATATGGGCAAGCAACAAGAGAACATCCAGGACATTTTTCATGAGGCGGTTCAGGCTCTCAAAACTGGTCAACGAGACAAGGCCCGCGAGTTGCTCCGCCAGGTACTGTTGAAAAATCCCAACCACGCCCGCGCCTGGCTCTGGATGAGCGGACTTGTGGAAAAACGCGAACAGCAAAAGGAATGTCTGGAGCGAGCACTGGAGCTGGAACCTGACTGCGAACCGGCTATCAAGGGGTTGGATTTCTTACGCTTACAGGAATTTATTGAAGAGATGCCAGCAAAGGGGTTTCCGCCAGCTCCCACCGACCCCGGCCAACGTCGGGCAAGAAAGTTGGGAGAATACCTGATTGAGCGAGGGCTACTTTCGGTTGCTCAGCTCGACTATGCCCTCTCCGAGCAGCAAAAATTGCAGCGCGGTATGCAGGGTATTCGTGTGCCGCTCGGCGATGTACTCATCAAACTCGACTTGCTGACCCCGAAAATGCTTGCCTCGGCTCTCATTGAGCAGCAACAGGAAAAAATAGGGAATGCGACCGGATCGCCCGAATATCTGGGGGAGTACCTCGTTGCTCAGGGAATCATTACCCGTGAACAGCTTTCTGTTGTCCTCGCAGCACAAATACAGTTTCGCAAGCATGGACGAAAAATGTTGCTCGGTGAACTGCTCATTCGTGCGGGCTACGTCTCCCCCCGTGTGCTCGAAACCGTGCTGGAACAACAGCGAGCTGACATCTTCCGTCGCTTTGAAAGCGATTATGATGATTTTGATGAAGAAGAGTCAGGAGAAGGCTAGATAAAGGATATACGGAACGTATGGTAAACCATTTTCTCTCGGTAACAGATCTCTCCCCTTCGGCAGTTGAAACGCTCCTCCAGCGGGCTGCGTCCCTCAAGGAAGCGTGGCGAGGGAGCCAGACCCATCAGGGCCCGCTTCTCACTGGAAAGACACTGGCAATGGTCTTTGAAAAGCCATCGCTGCGGACTCGCGTGGCGTTTGAAGCCGGTATGGTCCAGCTTGGCGGGCATGCGAGCTACCTTTCGGCCAATGATATTGATATGGGGGGGCGCGAGAGTGTCCCCGATGTGGCCCGCAACCTCAGCCGATGGGTGCAGGCTATCGCCGCACGGGTATTTTACCATGCGACCATTGAAGAGCTGGCCCGCCACGCTACCGTGCCTGTTGTCAACGCCCTTTCGGACCGTGAGCACCCCTGCCAGGCTATGGCCGATATGCTGACGCTCTGGGAGCGGCGGAGGAGCCTGAGAGGGTTGCAATTTGCCTATGTAGGCGACAGCAACAATGTCTGTCACTCGTTGCTGCTGGCCAGCGGGTTGCTTGGTATCCATATGCGAATCGGGTGTCCGCTGGAATATCGCCCCCACCCCGACGTGCTAAGCCACGCCGAACGGCTGGCCGCCGACTATGGGGGGAGCATTTCGATAACTACATCGCCGGCGGAGGCTGTCGAGGGAGCCGACGCAGTCTATACCGATGTCTGGGCCTCAATGGGGCAGGAACACGAGGCCGCCCGCCGCCGTCTCATCTTTCAGCCCTACCAGGTGAATGCATCGCTGATGCAGCAGGCACAGCCAGATGCGCTGGTGATGCATTGTCTGCCGGCCCATCGTGGCGAGGAAATTACCAGCGATGTCCTCGATGGGCCCCGCTCTGTTGTCTTTGAGCAGGCAGAAAATCGGTTGCATGTGCAGAAAGCCTTGATCCTCATGCTGCTGGAAATGTGAGCACCGACGGGATGACAGACGTAACTGCTTAGAAACAGGGGGAGCGTTCCTGGGAGCGCGGGCATCTTGCCCGCTCCAATGCAAGCGAGATGCGTGCGTTCCCAGGGGTTCCCCCCAGATGTGACTACGTCCGGACAGGCCAGTTGCCTGTCCGACCTTGAGACACAGAGACACGGAGTAATTATGCCAGGAAATCGGGCTATCTATGACCGCGCAATGGAGCAGAACCGTGAAGCTGCTCGACAGAATCAGTGGAACGAAGCCCTCAAGGGGGCCGTTCGTGCCCTTCAAGAGTTCCCGCAAGATGTTGATGCACGAACAGCCGTCGCTGTTTCCCTCTTTCACACAGGCAAGCTCTCAAAAGCCTTGCAGGTGCTTGAAGAGTTGCATACGGCCAACCCCGACAACCCATTTTTTCTGGAATACATTGCTCGGACGCAGGAAGGGCAGGGAAATATTGAGGCTGCTGTGGGAACCTACCGCACGCTGGCAAACCTGCACCAGAAGCGGCAAACAACGGCCAGGACAATCAAATCCCTCTACGAGGTGCTGCGATTGCGCCCCGACCTGGACGAGGAACGCCGGCGGCTTGCCAGACTACTCGAAGAAACAAAGGCAACAAAAGAAGCCGCGGTTGAGTATATGACACTGGCTCGGCGGTATCGAGAACAGGGTTTGCTTGATGATGCCGCTGAATGTCTCGAAGCCTCGCTCCGATTTGACCCCTCCAGCCGCGAGGCAAAAGAGATGCTTTCGGCTGTTCACGAAGAAATGGCACGGGCTGCTGGGGTAACTCGTCCCTCCACTGACGAGGCGACATCGGAGGCTACTTCTGGCCGAGAGTTTCGACCTGTGTCGGGAGGGTTGCGCTCGCAACAATTTGAGCTAGAAAAGATTGTTGCTTCTGCCGCCGAAAAACAACAGTCCGGCGATCTCGAAGGGGCTATCAAAGAGTATCAGCGAGCAATAGAGTCCGGGTTGGACCGCGCCGATGTCTATTATAGCCTGGGGTTGCTCTACCAGGAACGCCAGGACCTCAAGGCCGCTATCAGCGTGCTCACCAAAGCGGCCAACGATCCCGAATATGCTCTCTCGGCCCATTTCACGCTTGGGGGGTGCTACAAAGAATTGAACCAGTTTGCCCAGGCCGCCCAGGAATATGAGCAGGCCATCCGTCTGGTTGATCTGGAGACCATCGGCAAGGCCGAATCAGAAGATCTTATCCAGATGTATGAAAACGTGGTCGCTATCTATCAGCAAATGGGCGATCTGGCTCGCTCTGCCTCGCTCTATTCCACATTGGCCGGGTTCCTGCAGAGCAAGCGGTGGGGCCGGGAGCAGGCCCAGGAGTTTCACCAGCGGGCCAAAGAGCTGACCGAACGGAGTATGATGGCCAAACTCCGCACACTTGGGACGGGAACACTCGGCAGTGCCCACACCGATACTGCCGTTTCCACGCGGCCGCCGGTTGAGGCTGATGCTGTTCCCGAAACCTGGGGCAAAATCCGTCCCATTACTGACTTCTTGCGTGACGGCAAGCGGAAAGGAACCACCGGGAGCCTGGCCGACAAGCTGGAGGTGCAGCCGCAGGGCGATATTTTCGATGAACTGGATAATCTCCCCGAAATGGAAGAGCCAGCCTTTGCCCCCGTCACGCCTCTCGATACCAACGGGGTGGCGGAGCACGTCAAACGATGGATTATCGCCAGCGAAAAATACATTGAGCAAGGGTTGCTTGAAGCTGCCCTTGATGCCTGCCACGAGGTTATCCGCCTGGATATGGAATACCTCCCCATCCACCTGCGTATCGGGGAAATCTACGAGCGGCAGAAACGCCCCAGAGAGGCCCTGACAAAGTATCATGTTTTGATAGATACCTACATGGTCCGAAGTGAGCATAAGCGGGCTATTGATGTCTACTACCGGGTTGTCGAGTTGTCGCCCGATGTCACCAATGCGCGCATGCGGTTGGCCGACTTGCTCAATCGGGTCGGGCGCACCGAAGAAGCGGCCAAACAACTCGCGCAGGTGGCCGCGACCTACTTTCGGATGGGACAAACCAACAAGGCCCTGGAAGAATATCGCCATGTCCTCCAATGGGCCCCAAAAGATGGCGATTTGCACGCTCAATATGGACTGGCGTTGTTCAAAATCGAACGCCATGAGTCGGCTTTGAATGAGTTTCGGAAAGCCCTGGAACTGGGGGAAAGCAACGATCCTGTGGCGATAGCCCGCATCAATATGACCCTTGCTGCAATGGATGATCAGCCAGTGAATGTCTGGGGGTCGCTGGCCACGTTGCTCGAACAGCTCAAGGCAAAACCACAGGCATTGAATACGGTCCAATCGGAATATCGGGCCGCGCTCCTGGTGAGCGATATACCCTCTTTGCACTATATTCTGGGGATTATTCAGCAGCAGGCAAATCAGCATTCTTCTGCGCTGTTTGAGTTTGAGCAGACGCTTGATTTGCTGGAGGTCCAGGAGGGGGATGATGCTTCTATGCTCCCCCATCGGGTGCTGGTCCACCAGGCGATGGCCGATAGCCATATTGCGCTTGGTCAGGCCGAACAGGCCCTCGAACAACTCCGCTTCTGCCAGGAATATCAGGGGCAGGTGCAGGCCGGCCCGGCAATAAAACATCCCTTTGCCACCCCGCTTTCACAAGGCGATCTTGTGCGGAGAATGGCCGAAGCCTATGCCGCAAGCGACGATTTTGCAGGGGCAGAGCAGGCCTTGCTTGAGGCACGGCGGCTCCTGCCCTACGACCGGGCTATCTATACCAAGCTGGCCGATGTCTATTTTCGTCAGGGGCGACTCAGCGAGGCTGTTGCTCAGCTTGTGGACCTGGCCACGTACTATGAAGATAATCAACACCTGGACCATGCCATCGAGACGCTGCAAGATGCGCTCAAGCTGGCTCCCAACCACATCGCCGCCGGGAGCAAACTGGCCCGACTCTATATCCGGCGCGGCTATCCTGACAAGGGCGTTGAGGGGTTGGTGCGCGTGGCCGAGCAGCAGCGGCGGGCTGGGCAATTGAAAGACAGTGTGGCCAGTTTGCAGCAGGCCTCCGAAATTCTCTGGATGCAGGGCAAGCAAGAGGAAGTTTTAACCATCTACGATAAAATTGTCCAGATCGCCCCGGACGATGTCGAGGCGCGGCAGTGGCTCTCCATTATGCATACGCTGGCATTCCGCACAAACGACGCGATTGCTGAGAAAAAACAAATTGTCCGTATTTATACCGAGAAACGCGACTATGAAAACGCAATTGCCGAATTGCACCAGATTATTGGATTGAATCAAAAAGATCTGGAAGCCTATTATTTGCTTGGTGATATGTTGATGCGTCGTGCGGAGTATACCCAGGCCGTACAGCTCTACAAACGGATGCTCAAGATGGAAGAAGTGGATGCTGAGCGGGTGGAGGCGTTGCTTTCTGCCGCAAACCATATGCTTGAGCAACAAAAAACTGGAAGTCTGTAGGGGATTCGTTTTCTAACTCGTGATTGCCGAATGATTGCCGACCATTGTAACCCGGAGATGGTCGTTGATATATCTGGACTATGCCTGACCTTCCACGTTTCTGGACCCGACTGAATCTGCTTGAGAGTCCACGCTCTTTGCTGGACATTTTTTTTGTTGCGTTGCTCTTTTTCTGGCTTCTCGAAGTCATCCAGGGCACGCGGGCCATGCGGGCCCTGCGGGGGGTCGGAATTCTGCTTTTTATTGCAATGATGCTCAGTACCACCGTTTCGGGGCTGACAACGTTGACCTGGTTGCTCCGAACAGCAATCTATCCTGCGCTCTTTGTGGCCATCCCGGTGCTGTTTCAGCCGGAGCTACGGCGGGCTATGGAACGGCTAGGACGAACCGGCGGGATATTCAGTAGCTTTCCCTTTAGCAAAAACACAGATAGCGATGATCTTCTGGAAACGGTCAACGGGGTCAGCCGGGCCGCTGCGCAACTTTCCAAGCAAAATATCGGGGCCCTCATTCTCATCGAACGGGAAACCCGCTTGCAGGAGTACGCCGAACGGGGGGTTATTCTTGATGCTCGTCTGGCCGTGCCGCTCCTGCTCAATATCTTCTATCCCAATTCGCCCCTCCACGATATGGCTGTTATCATTCGCGATAATCGTATTCTGGCAGCAAATGTGGTGTTGCCCCTGAGTGAGGATGTGGTCGGGGGGCACCGGCGGTTTGGTACCCGCCACCGTGCAGCAAAGGGCATTAGCGAACAATCGGACGCGGTTGTTGTCGTGGTCTCCGAAGAGACGGGCACCATTTCCCTGGTGTATGAAGGGCGTATGACCAGCTATCTCAACGAAACTCGCTTGCGAAATATGCTTGCTCCCCTGCTCCACGTCTCGTTGGAGGAATCGTCCTCATCATGACCTGGTTGCGGACCTCCGGGCTACGTCTCTTCTTTGCCTTTGTTCTGAGTTTTGCCCTGTGGCTCTATGTCTCCTATAGCGAAAACCCCGAGCAGAGCACCTCGTTTGAGGGAATGCCGGTCTATGTCCAGAACCTTCCGGATGGGCTGGTCATTGTAGACCAGGATGGCATCCCCCGCACGGATCAATCGGTCCTGTCTCAGGTCAGCGTGGTGGTAAAGACAGACCAGGAAACGCTCCGGGGATTGCGGCAAAAACATTTACGCGCTTTTGTAGACCTCAGCAATCTCCCGCCGGGCGAGAACCAGGTAAAAGTCAGTATTGAGCCGACCACCTCCGATGTGCGTCTCAGCAATTTTTCGCTTATCAGCCCGGAGCCGGAGTACCTCTCGGTGCGGTTGGATGAGTGGGTCAGCAAAACGATTTCGCTCACGATTGAGGTGAAGGGCAACCTTCCTTTTAGCTTTGAGCGGGGGGAAGCGATGGCGACGGTTGATGGTGAAGAAATTCAGGAGGTGCAGGTTGAGGGGCCGCAGGAGCAGGTGAGTCGTGTGACGAGGGCCAGCGCGGTGGCGAATATTGAACAGCTCCGCGCCAGCTATGCCTCCCTGCTCCAACTTGTTGCGCTTGATGCGAATAACGATGTTGTGCGTGGAGTTGAGATCAATCCTCCTGTTGTCAATGTGCGGGTTCCCATTCGTTCAGTGGTGGGTCTCAAACGGGTGCCGGTGCTGGGGGTGCTGGATGGCACTCCTGCCGAGGGGTTTGTTGTACAGAGCGTACAATGTGATCCGCCGCTTATCAACATTACGGGGAGTTCGGGGCGGCTTGACTACATTGATAATGTAGAGACGCTGCCAGTCCCAATTGATGGAGCAACAGCCACGTTGACGCACCAGGTCAGTCTGGATTTTCCACGGGGTGTGTCGAGTAGCTCGAATGAGGATTCGCAGGTAGTTGTGAAGGTAGATATTGTTCCGCTGGTGCGCCCATTCCAGGTGGAGTTGCCTTTTGCCGTGAAGGTGACGGGGGCGGGGGAGCAGCTTCAGGTTGAGTACAATCCGCGGTTCCTGTCTGTGCTGCTCCAGGGAACCGCCAGCGTGCTCGCTCAGATCAATTCGTCGCATCTGGTTGCCATTGTGGATGTGAGCGGCCTGGGGTCCGGGCTATACGATCTTTCTCCGCAGTTTGTGCTTCCCGATGGGGTGGGCGTTGTCGGGGAAATCCCTGCTATCAATGTGGCTTTGCGTCTCGTCCCAACGCCTTCGTCCATTTCTCCCGCACCCTCTCCACAGTCAGGTGGGAGTATCACTCCGACAATCTCTGTTTCCCCCGTTGTTCCCAGGCCGGGAGCTACACAACCAGCGACCACAACCCGGCTTGTGCCAGTTCTCACGCCTACGTCTGCCCCCCTGCCTGCACCCGCTGAGCCCGATATTCCCACGCCCACGCCCGATATACCAGCGGATGTGGATGAGATGGATGAAACAGAGAATCTTCCAGAGGAATCACCAGAAGAACCAGAGGAATCCGAGCGTCTCCCTACTCCTCCACTGGCAGTATCTTCTGCTCCGGCAATGCCCCCGATGATTACCCCGACGATACCGGCAGAGACCGACCCTGTGACCCCCTCGCTCAAGATACCGTGAGATTCAAGGGGGGGCGGGATTGAAATCAACGTAATTTATCCGTCAGTCTGGTATCACTCGTTGTCCGCCGGGTCGGGGCTAAATTGGTCGTGAACCTCTTGCAGTTGCGCATCTTTGTAGCGAGCATAGAAGTTTCGAGTGACTTCGACGCTCCGATGGCGCAATATCTGCGAAACCTCGGCAAGATCAGCTCCCTCGTTGAGCAGGTAGTAGCCAACAAAATGGCGGAAGGTGTGGGGTGATGTTGTCCGCAGAAGTTCCGCTTCGTCGTGTTTCCCCTCCAGCTCCAGCCGGTCCGCGACAGCCTGAGCCGCCTCGCGGACAATGCGCCACCCACTCACGCGGGTCAGACGTGTGGACTGGCCGCGACGGTCGTGCGAAATGAAGAGCGGCATACTGGCGGGAGGATAGCCGCGGGCTTCCAGGTAGACCTGGATGGCCTGCTCCGCGCTGCGGCGCAAGAAGATGGTTTCCTGGCGGCGGCCCTTGCCATAGACAGGCACGCGGCTCTGGACACGGCGGTTGCGGTAGACGTGTCCTACATTGATGCTCAGGGCTTCGGAGATACGGGCCCCCGATGAAAAGAGCAGGTGGAGCAGGGCCGCGTTTCGGAGCCGTATCAAACGCAACCGCTCAAGACGCTCTTCGCGCTGGCCCGCCTTTGCTTCACGAGGGAGATCGTAGTAGCGCACCAGTCGGCGCAGGTCGGGGGGCATCGGTGCGATGGTTTCGGGCAGACGCGGCAAAACCCGCACGAGTTCGGCCCGCACCGCTTCGGTACGAAAGGTGATGGCATCGAAGGATTCTACAAGCGAGAGGAAGCCAAGTAGCGGGCGGGTATAGCTGCGAACAGAGCGCGGGGAGAGACGTTTGGGTGGGGGAGCATCCGCATCCTGCTGCCGGGCTTCCTGCTGCCGGGCAACACGGTGCGAGAGGTTGTAGCTGCGCTTGCGGAGCGAACGCGCATAGCGCACCAGGTCATCCATCTCCAGTGAACCAACCGTCGTGCGTCCCTCCTGCTCCAGCCAGCGGCAAAAGAGCGTGAACGCCATGCGATAGCTGTTGATCGTCTGGCGCGAGTGGTGTCGCTGATCTTCAAGCGCGGCCTGCTCATCCGCGTCAAGAGCGGCCAGATCATCCTCATCATCCCCATTGAACTCGACATAATATGAACCGGCCATTTCCAGGCGGGCCAGCCAGATAGCCCCCGCCTCGATCAGGGGCGTTGTAGGGATGATCGTCCGGTGGGCGAGGATGTGTGGGGAGTCAGTCATCCAAGATATTCCTTCATCATGCATCAAGCATCGTGCATGGATTCTATCATGCCCATTATTATACCCGAACCGTCCAGGCAATAGTATTTGCGAAACATATCGGATGCTATGTTACACAAAATATCCACAGACGCATCTCAAAGGATGCCGGGCATCTTACCGCCCGGTGTTTTGGTAAAAAAAGGCGACATGGCGTTATAATAGTAGAGGGCAGATCATCTCTGTCACCGAGGGTTTTGATTCTTTGTTTTTGCCTGAACGAGAGTTTTTGCCTGAACGAGAGGTCAACAACTACCCGCTAAAGTGGGGGCTTGTGGGAAACCATGGGAAACCATAGGAGGGAAAGAGGTCTTCAGGTTATGACATACCATGTTATCAATGGTCAGCGTGTCTATACACGACAGGAGGGAGCGAAGACCGGCCAGGTCGCCTTGCTTATTCATGGGTGGTCAAGTTCGTGGTATGCAATGTCGCCACTGCTTCCCCTGCTAAGCAGGAGGTTTTGTTGTATTGCGGTTGATCTGCCCGGCTATGGCAATTCGCCACCCGGTCCAAAGTCTGCCACTATCGCAGGCTATGCCGACCTGCTCGCAGCCCTTATCCAGGAAGTCACCGACAAGCCCGTTGTGCTCGTGGGGCATTCGATGGGGGGAATGATTAGCCTGACGCTGGCCCAGCGACACCCCATACTCGTTGAACGGATGGTCCTGCTCTGCCCCACCATAAGCGGTCGCCTCTCAACCTTTATCAACTTCTGGGTTGCTCCTGTCACAATACTGGAGCAATACGCCATTACTAGTCGGCTGACTTCTGCCATTGAGCCACACACGCTGAATCTTATAGATCGGCTGATGAAACCTGCCTCATTTGCGGAACGGAGCGGTATCTCGGAGCAGGACTATAAACGGCTTCGAGCCGATGCTCGCCGCCCTGGACAAGGGCGTGTACGGGCAGAGTGTTTCTGGGCCATGCGAGAGGGCGACCTCCGTGGCAGACTCAACCAGATTGAGGCCCCCTCGCTCATCCTGTGGGGGGCAGAGGATAATACGGTGCCGCTGCGCGATGCGGGCGTGGTTGCCGACGAATACCCCCACGCCGATCTTCGCATCATCCCGAAAGCCGGCCACTGGCCCCAGTTCGAGACTCCCGACATTATGCAACGATATGTCGCCTCGTATCTTGGACTACCCCAGATAACCGGCGGGTTGAACGACGTTGAAAGCCCGGCTGCGGCTGTCAATGCGGCGGCCCAGTTCCTCGCTCATTCCGATGTGGGCAATGGTCTCAACCTGGCGCAACGCTCGCGGCTGGCGGCCCAATGTCACATTCGCTCATATGGCAGGGGAGAAGTTGTCGCCAGAGCACACGAGCCGGGCACCGAACTCTTTATTGTGCAAGAGGGCACTGTTGAAGTATGGAGCGACTCTCTGGCGATGGAACAAACGCTCGGAACCACGCTCTCCCTCGATGGCTCACACGATGGCTCACAGCGGCTGGCAACCGTTCTCCCCGGGCAGATTTCGGGCGAGCTGGCCTTGCTCGACGGGGGCAAGCGAAGTGCGTATGTTCGCGCCGGACCCGAGGGGGCCACAGTCCTGACTCTGGAGCGCGAGCGACTCGTTGCCCTCTGCAACGATGACCCGACGCTCGGCAATCGCCTTATCTGGAATATCGCGACCACTCTGGCCCTGCGGCTACGTCTTACCAACTGGCACCTGCACCTGGAATCCCAAAAAGTGAAGAACCTCGAAGAAGAGACTGTTGGAAAAGAGAAAATAGCATAAAAAAATAATCGTCCCCGAATCCGCCCCCAATCTTTGCTTTTGTGTGGTATCATACCATAGATGCATTTTTACGATCCATTTTTCCAATTTTCCAATGAGGGGGATACGAAGCACAGGCCGAAGCGACAAACCCCGGCGCACGAGGCCCGGAGTTTTTTGATTTGAGGAGGTGCCTGGTTATGCGTGAGACGATCAAAAAGATATTACTGGCTTTGCCGGGCTACAAGGGATATGAGGAGCAGGAGCACCGCCACGAGAGCGATAAGGTTTTGCGGATGCACCTGGCCCAACAATACAGCCGCGAACGCGATGCGTTGACCCGTCTGACCCAGAAAGCGGTAGATATGGGCAGGCTCGAACATCTTGCCCAGATTGAAGAGATCATCCAGATGCTCAATCGGTTCATCGGGAGGCTGGAGAGTGCGCCGCGTGGCTACACAAGTTGGTTCAGCGCGGTGCAGATAACGCCAGCCGACCTTGACCGGATCTATGAATTTGATACCCAGATGGCTGACAACATACCGCTCCTCCAGGAACAGATTGGGTATGCAGAACAGCAGCTCAAGTCTGGTGAAGCCTTTGGCGAGGCTCTTGATGAGCTGAAATCCTTTGTGGATGGGCTGAACACGCAATACGATGCACGTCAGGATTTTCTTGCACCTGGGAACCAACCGATATGAAACCCGTACCCCCGATATGCGAGAAATTCCCTGCCCCGACAAGCAGGCTTCTGGCTACCCTGGTTTCTTTTCCCCTTGTTCTGTCGAGTGTACACGGTGCTCTGTCAAGCAAGGGAGCCTACTAAACCAGCCACAGGAGGAGAATATATTATGGCACGTATTATTGATGTCGTTGAGTTTCTCGACCAGACCGGCGATGAGATTGTCCACCGCGAGCCGGAGTGGGGGCCGGGAGATTTTCGCTTTGGCTCTCAAGTGGTAGTGCGCGAGAGCCAGGTTGCGGTGTTCTTCCGCGATGGAAAAGCTCTCGACGTGCTCGGGCCAGGACGGCATACAATAACGTCTGCAAATATCCCACTACTGTCAAGCCTTATCGGGATGGCCACGGGAGGCAAAACCCCCTTCCAGGCCGAAGTTATCTTTGTCAATATGAAGCAGTTTATAGACCAGCGGTGGGGAACCCCGGAGCCAATCTGGTTTCAGGACCCCATTCTCCGCATGGCCCGCTTGCGTTCCCGCGGAACCTACTCGTTCCAGGTGCGCGACCCGGCCCTGTTTGTCAATGAAATTGTCGGACAGCAGGGTATCTTTGCCTCCAGGCAGATAGAAGACTATATGCGCGGCTTTATTGTGCAAAAATTCATTGATCTGCTTGGCGAGATGAAAAAATCGCTGTTTGACCTGCCGGCTATGTACAACGAACTGAGTGCGGGGGTCAAAGCAAAGCTCGACAGCGATTTTGCCGCCATCGGGCTGACGCTGATGGCCTTCTCGCTGCATGCCATTACGCCGACTGATGAAACCTCAAAAGCAATGGAACAGGCAACGGTGATGGGGGCCGTTGGCGAATCGGACTACCTGCGCTACCAGACTGCGCAATCTATGCGCGAAGCCGCAACGAACGCTGGCGGTGGAGCTGGCGGCGGTATGGAGAGCGGTATGGGGATCGGAGCCGGTATGGGGATGGGCATGGGCATGGCCAATATGATTGCCCAGGGAATGAACCCGAACCAACCATCCCAACAAGCCGCTTCACAGCAGTCTCCCCCATCCCAGGGTGGCGGCGGTATCTCGATCCAGCAGGTGCAGCAGGCCATTGACAACCTTGACCTGCGCTTTTCAATGGGGGAAATTAGCGAAGAAAACTACAACCGCCTGATGCAAAAGTGGCAGGCCAGGCTCAAAGAAATGGGCGGATAATTAGGGACAAAACCACAAAGACACAGAGGACACAGAGGGCTTGTTAAAAACCTTCTCTCTCTTTGTGTTCTTCGTGTCTTTGTGGTGATAAGGTGCCCTTCTTCTCTGATACCTATGTTATAATAGAGTCCAGCAGGGGAGGTGACGGAGCGGTTGAACGTGCTCGTCTCGAAAACGAGTAGGGTCTGAAAGCCCTCGAGGGTTCGAATCCCTCCCTCCCCGCCACCTCATAGCAATGTATTCCGAACAGTTACGCCCCCCTCTGCCCCCTGAACCCGGCCGGGCCGGCGAGAGAGGGGGGCGCGCTAGCGGCGGGGGTGAGGCAATAATAAGTGTCCAGGCGAATTTGGTCTTACTCAGCCTCGCGCACCTCGAAATACATCTCTTTCTGTATCTCGCTGTGCTCCCCCCAGGCAATCATAGTCCAGCGTCCGGGCATTGCATTCGTTGGAACATCCCATTTCCAGTCGGCACGGCCCATCTCATTGGCCCCGGTCTTTTGCTTGTTGTGCTCATAGCTGGTGCCGTCGGGCGCAATGGCCCAGTACCACACCGTATCGTGTGGATCGAAACCAGTGGCAAAGAAGGCCACCCGGCTATCGGGATAGGCCACGGCTGGCTCAACGCCGGTTCCCTCTGTAGGCGATTGTCGGGAAGACGCATTGGGATCGGGGCGGGCCGGGTTTCGCACCTCAAACACCATCCGCCGCTCAACGCCGCTGTGTTCCCCCCAGGCAACCATCGTCCAGCGACCAGAGAGCGGGTCGGTTGGCACTTTCCAGGTCCAGTCAGCGCGGCCCTGCTCATTGGTGCCCACTTTGTAGGTTTTGTCCTCATAGCGGTCGCCAGCCGGGTCTATCACATAGTAGTAGACCGTATCGCGAGAATTGAAACCTGCGGCAAAGAAAGCGATGGTTGTATCGGTATAGCCCACGGGCGGCTCAACGCCGGTCTCCGCGGTGGACGACTGATCTGGTTGCAAAGCCTCGGCTTCGGGCGGGAGCGCGTCAGGGTTGTTGATTCTGAACTGGATTTCGCGGCGGACCTTGCTATGTTCGCCTTCGGCAACCATTGTCCAGACTCCGTGTAGCGCGTGGTCGGGGGCTTTCCAGGTCCAGTCGGCGCGGCCCTGCTCATTGGCCCGTGCCTTTCCCTTTTCGTGTTCCATACTATGCCCCGCAGGATCTATCACCCAGAAGTAGACCGTATCGTTCCCATCAAATCCGCTGGCAAAGAAGGCAATTTTTGTGTCGGGCTGGCCCACTGCTGGCTCAACCCCCACCCCCGGTGGGTTGGCCAGGCCGTGTGTGGGAGACTGACCACCCGCCTCCCCCGTACCGGATGCCTCATCGGATGCAGGATCAGATGGGGCTGCATTCGGGTCGGGCAAAGGGATTGACGGGTCGCGGATTTCAAAGTAGATAGTTTGCTCTACTTCTTCATCATCGTCATCATCGTCCTGGATGCGGCTCCGGGCAACAACCGACCAGACCCCCGGCGGGGCCGTATTGGGCGATTTCCAGGTCCAGTCGGCGCGGCCATCGAACGAATAGGTTTCAAAATCACCATCGCTCAGAATACCGGCGTTATTGGGCATATTAAACCAGTATTTCACCTGTGTATGCCCATCAAAGCCGGTTGCATAGAATGAGAATTCGGTGCCAGGGTAGCCTACAACTGGATTGACAGCAACATCGGGTGGATTGACTGGCGCATGGCTCGGCGGGCCAGTGTATTCGGCGGTAGGCATTGCCGCGGGCACGGGCGTAGGCAAAGGGGTACCGTGGGGAAGCACCTGAAACGGTATCTCCTGCTGATTGCCATAGAGCTTGCTCCGAACCACGGCAACCCAGTAGCCCGGTGTCACATCATCAGGCACCGTCCACGACCAGTCGGCGCGGCCCTTGTGGGTATACACTCTGTGCTCATCTTCCCCCCCATAGGTTTTGCCATCGGGGGCAGTAAACCAGTAGGAAACCCGCTCACGTCCATTGAACCCCGTTGCATAGAAGGAAAACTCGTCGCCGGGGTAGCCAGCAGGGGGCGCAACCCCGATGTCCACCAGATCATCAGCCGTGGCCAGGCGGGGCAGAGCCACCCCGATAATTCCTGCCACCAGCAGCATGATCACAACAACCCCATTCACAAGCCGGAAATTCCGGATATAACGCACCTTGAATACTCCTTTCTTCCTTGCCCTATTTCTCGTTAGCGAACTTCAAAATAGATATACTTCTGTGTCTGACGCTCTTCCCCCATAATAATCATCAGCCAGTAGCCGGTGGGCGCATCGGGGGGAATCTTCCAGTTCCAATAGCTTACGCCTTCTTTGTTTGCAATGATACGGTATTTGTCCTTGTCGTACTGCGTCCCGTCGGGAGCATTGACCCAGAAACGGGTTTCTTCTCGCGAGCGAAAGCCAGATGCCGAAAACGAAACCCGCGAGTCCGGGGAACCTGACACCGGCTCCACCGCTACGCCGGGCGAGTTTTCGCGCACACTGGAAGGCAACACCTCGAACTGGACGACCCGTTCGGTTTTGCTCTTTTTCCCCCGCGCAACCGCTGTCCACAGACCAGGCGCACCATCGGCAGGGGAGGTCCACCGCCAGTCGGCGCGGTCCTCGTTGGCCCGCACAGCATAGAAGTAGTCGTCGCTATACACCCGGCCATCGGGCGCATTGAACCAGTAGCCAACCCGCTCGGCATGACTGAAACCGGTTGCAAAGAATGAGAAGCGCGTGCCGGGCGGGCCCACCTGCGGGAGAACGGCCACACTGGTGACACCCGGTGTAGGGTTGCTTCCTCCGGCTGCCGGGATATTGTCGGGGGGAGCCTCCGCAACAGGCAAGATTTCAAACGGGATCACCCGTTCTATCTTGTCCTTGTCGGGGTGGGTACTGCGAACAACCGCCGTCCACATACCTGGCGTGGCGGTATTGGGAGACTGCCAGTTCCAATCGGCGCGGCCCTCGTAGCAATGGGTGCGATAGCGAAACTGGTCGCCATAGATACGCCCATTGGGATCGGTAAACCAGTAGGCGACCTCCTCGTTACGGCGAAAGCCCGTGGCATAGAAATAGAAGTGGGTGCTGGGGCGGCCCGCCGGCGGCACGACAGCATATTCTGGCGATTCCTGGGTGGGGGGAGCCGCCGCCGCCTGTGGGGAGAGCAGGGCAATGCTCGCAACCAGCAGCAGAGCTAGAACCACATTGTTGATAACCAGTTTCCTGCGTTTTATCTGCATGATTTTCCCTCCTTTTTATCCCTCTTTTATCCCTTTCATTTCATCCACCTGTCTGTTTCAATAACACAGTGTTATGTTCCCTATTATAGCATGAAGCAAGACACTTGCTCTCCCCGGTTCTCCCCTCAAAATATGTGGGCCGCAACAGTTATACACAGCACACATTTTCGTATATTTTCTTTTTCCACACAAAAACCATCAAACCCCTGTGGATAAATTCCGAGACGAAGCAACATGATTTTCCATGCGCTTGACAAACTATCAAAATTTGCTATAATCAGCATGTGCGTTCAGCATATTTATGCGGAACAGGTATGCAACCTATTGCGATAATTGGTTCGCCCAACAGTACAACAACATTTACGGTAGACATCCTTGAAACGGCCCGTGATCGCGCACTGGATCACGCCTGGGTTATTTTCGAGGTGGTTGAACGATTCAACGGAAAAGGCTACCGCAAGCGGGCCCTCTGTCAGATCGGGGGCATTGTCACCCGCAACCGCTGGCACGAAGACCCGATTGTTCGTGCCGTCATCAAACACCAGGGAGCATTGCCCGCCCTGAGTGGCGACAGCGACCTCACAAGCGCACAACTCACCGCCCTGGGGGTCTTTTTGCTCGATGAAAGCGGGCGCGTCAAACGACGGACCACGCTCTCGACCCCCCCCCCAAGTGGAACCCCCGTTTTTCCCGCCGATGCCGCTGCATTGCAAGATCTGGTCCATACGGAGCCAGGTATTTTTTATTCTGGAAATTCGCCCGGCGATGGCTTGCCCGTGCCGCTGACCCTGCGCGATTTTGGCAGCACCGAGGAGGGGGGCTTTGGCGAGGCTGTGATGATGGGCGTATTTGGGCAGACGCGCAGTGGCAAGAGCATTCTGGCCGCGCAGATTCTTGCGGGCTTTGCGGCCAACCCACGCATGGGTTTGCTTGTGCTCGATCCGCAAAGCGAGTTTGGCCGCGACCGCTTTGCTGCTGGCGATCACCGTGTGGACTTTAGCATCAAGCGTTTGCTTGGGGCCCTCAAACACCAGCGCGAGGTTGTGCTGACCACAACAAACGATGTTGCGCTGGAAGGCTCCGAAGCCTTCACCGAAACGTTACGACGGGCAGGCTTTTTCGAGAGCCTGGGCTTCAAAGGGGCAAACAAGGAACGTGAAGCCAGCGAACGAATGGCAAGCATCCTGAGCGACCTGACTGACGCAGCCGGCAAACGCCGCCCCATCCGCGACCTGCGCGAGAGCGAACTGCCGCTGCTGGTGAAGGATCTGGCCCGCTTTGCCGATGTTATCTACGCAACCCGCGCCGGCACCACGCCCGGCGAAGGACAACGGGCAATGGATGTGATGTCGCGGTTTTCCCTTGACGAAGGGCGGCTCCGCCGTGTCTGGAGCCAATCGCTTGCAGCCTTCCGCACCAATGGCCAGCGGGTGCCCCTCTCGCAACTTATCCAGCGCGTCCTCAAGGACCGGGCCGTTGTCGTCCTCTCCTTTTCGCCCGAACATGGCAGCGATGCCGTGCCCCATTTTCTACTCAACGAGATTCTCACGCGGCTACGGCATGTCATCCACCGCAGCTTCGAGCAGGGAGAACGCAGCAACGCGCTTATCTTGCTCGACGAAGCCCACCTCTTTGCTGGCGAGTATACCAATGGCAGCAGCGATGGGACAAAAACGCGCTCGCTCCTGGCCCAGAGCGTCCGTATGACGGGCAAGTATGGGGTGGGGTGGTTTTTCGTCACCCAGACGCTTCACGACTTTGACAAAACAATCCTGCGCCAGCTCCAGGTGAAAATTTTTGGCCAGGGGTTCAAGATAGGCGCAGACCGCGAATTTGTCGAAACAGAGCTAGGGCGCGAAGGGTTTGCTCGCTACTGTTCGCTCCCCGACCCCAAGCGTACCGGCCGGTACACCTTTATGCTCACAGGCCCCATCGTTGCGCTTGGTTCGCTTGGTACCCCGCTTGTGCTCCAGAGTTTCCGTAGCGCAGACGACCTGATACGCGCAAATCCCCACTGTTTCAACGACCCTTTGACATCCTGAACGTAAGTGTTCACTGGGCTCGGGTAATCCCCAATGCCTGGGAGCGCAAGCATCTCGCTTGCCCAGATGCGGACGCTTCTCCCCTCCCAATCCTTCCCCCCGCTGGGGGGAGAACAGGTGGGGGGACTGAACGATTACTCCTGAACGACTCCGTTTCTATTCCCAGGTTTCGCAGCCGGTTTGCGATATTAGAGTATAATGGTGCAAATGGGAAAGCGGCACCAGCAAGAACAGGAACCAGGAACACGATCAGGATGAAGTCATGACAAAGACAAACCATTCTCCCACCACACCAGCAAGTAGCATACTCAAGCAGGTACTTGCAGGAATCGAGAAACACCGCAAAAACATTATGCTTGAGCATACAATTTTTGCGCTCCCATTTGCCTATATTGGCCTCTTCCTTGCAGCGGACGGCTGGCCAGGCTGGTCGCCCTTCTTGTGGGTGACGTTGGCAATGGTGGGGGCCCGCACCGCCGCAATGAGTTTCAACCGCGTGATAGACGCAGAGATAGACGCAGCCAACCAGCGCACGGCCCACCGCCCCATTCCCTCCGGCACCCTGACCCGCCGCCCGGTGCTTATCGTTGCGTTCGCGGGGTTGGGCCTGCTCCTCTTCTCGGCCTGGCAACTCAACCCGCTCTGTCTGGCCCTCTCGCCTATCGCCGTTGTGGCCCTCACAGGCTACAGCTTTACCAAGCGGTTTACCTGGCTCTCCCACTTCGCACTTGGGCTGACCGATGCAATGGCTCCGGCGGGGGGATGGCTGGCCGTACAACCGCGCTTTACCGTCCCCATGCTCCTGCTGGCATTCGCCGTGTGCATCTGGATTGCCGGGTTTGATATTATCTATGCCTGCCAGGATGTAGACTTTGACCGCAAGCATGGCTTGCATTCTATTCCGGCCCGCTTCGGCATCGGCGCGGCTCTGCGTGTTTCCCAAATCTGTCATGGGCTGATGATCCTTGCTCTGCTCGCTCTGGGGCTTTCCCTGGGAATGGGTATCATCTACTACGTGGGAGTGGTGATAGCCGCCGGGTTGCTCATCTACGAGCATAGCCTGATAACCCCACACGATATGTCAAAAATCCAGGTGGCGTTTTTTACGGTCAACAGCTACGTTGCCAGTGTCCTGTTTTTCTTTGCCCTTGCCGATCTCTGGCTGTGATACCAGTGTGGGGGGGATACGACGTGTCAACAACCACCTGCTGAAGCAGGTGGCTTGCCCTCGCCCGAAGGCAGGGCTTCAGGGGAGGTTGACAACTCCCCACGGCTCCGTAGAACCGTATAGCGATTGCGAATAATGTTCGCTTGTACA
>DAOTUE010000164.1:0-3995 GCA_034436975.1 Chloroflexaceae bacterium | reverse complement strand
TTGCAGAGAGTGCCTTGTACAACAGTCTAGCACACTCATTCAGTCGTGACAACCAGGAGAAAGGAGGATGGCGGCAATTCCCCACACCCGCTGAAGCGGGTGGTTCCCTTGCCGCTTTTTCCTATGGATCGCGCAGTCCAGGCTACCCTATCGGTTGTACTGGTGCGTGTTCACGCCGGCCTTCAGTCAGGCCCGCAAGCGACTCCCTCTGGCCCTCGTCCAGTGGGCTATCCACAAGGTCCGGCGCGTCCTGACCAGTTCCCTTCCCGTTCCCCAGCAGACCTGGAAGGGGCATCGCGTGCGGCTCCTGGACGGGACGACCTTCGGGGTACTGGGCACCGATGACCTGGATCGGGCGTATGGACGGGCCCAGAACCAGCATGGCATTGCCTCCTGGATCACCGTGCGTTCGGTGGCGGCCTTCTGGTTGTTTTCCCGGATGCTCATCGGCTACACCGAAGGGTCGGAACGAACCAGCGAGCAAGCAATGGTGCGTTCCGTGCTGGAACAAGATGATCCGGGGGCAATATATATCGGCGATACAAATTTGGTAGTTCCCCAAGGTAAGTGGTGTAGTAGTCGGAACAGCGATGCAGGATATGTATTCTGTGCTTCAAAGAAACTCCGTTCTTTCCAGGCTACCACTCAGAATCAAGGACTACCCAAGTTCTTTTCACCGGATGGATTTTGTCCCTATCGGAGATAGCAGACTTCCGCTCAACCCGGTCTGATTCTATCTCAGACAAAAGGGCTTCCAATTCCTCATCGTTCATGACTTTCCGGTTTCCCATCTCCCCAGATCATAAGGGAGATATATCCCAGGCCTGGTGGTCTGTTCTCCATTCTACCACAACCAACCCCGGCAACCGCCGAAACCAGTTTTTTTGTCGCCGCGCAAACGCATGCGTATCATATTTGAGCCGCTGCACACATTCTGCAACCGTTGCGTTCCCCTCGAAGGATGGGCGAAACTGGATATAGCCCAGGCTCGACAGCGCGGGGAGGTCCCAGCTATATCCCTGCTCGCGCAGCCCGGCGATCTCTTCTAGCAACCCTGCGTCCATCATGGCATCCACGCGGGCATCAATCCGCGCATAGAGTTGCCCCGGCGGAAGCGTCAGCCACCAGGTGGTACACTCGTAGGGGATAGCCTGTTTGCGCTGCTGCACAGAGATAGGCTGACCTGTCACCTGGTACACTTCGAGCGCACGAATGATGCGGCGGGTGTTTTGCGGCATAATCTCGTGGGCGGCCTGCGGGTCCACCTGCGCCAACCGTGCGTGCAGGTGTTCCGCGCCGTGGGTGCGGGCTTTCTCTTCCAGGGCCGCTCGGATCGCTGGCTGTGGGGACACCCGCGGAATGGTCCACCCCTCCAGCACAGCAGCGAGGTATTGCCCGGTGCCTCCCACAAGCAGCGGCACCCGCCCCCGCGCCGTAATATCGGCAATGGCAGCAAACGCCATCTCCTGGTAGACAGCCAACGAAAATGGCTCGTCGGGCGCGACAACATCAATCAGGTGGTGGGGAACGGCGGCCCGCTCCGCGGCAGTAGGCTTGGCCGTGCCAATATCCATCCCGCGGTAGACCTGGCGCGAGTCGGCGGAGACGATTTCGCCCCCCATCTGCCGGGCCAGGTCAATGCTCAGGGCTGTTTTTCCCACGGCTGTCGGGCCGACAATCGCAAACAGGGGGGGGAGGTTAGAGGTGGTGGGTGAACGGTTAGCGAACATTTCCCCTGATATTCTGCCAATGATCAGCAGGGACAAGCCGCGATAGATGACCAACATTTGTCGTCGCAATCACAACCGAATGTCCCTTTTCAAACAACAAAGCGGCCTGGGCTGCCAGGATGACATCACCATCAAGGGCTGTTTTGTGACAGTTACCGAAACCATAGCGAAATCCTCCATTTCCTATCAGAATGAGAGAAATGACGATTGCACATAGCCCCGATGTTTCTCTGGCGATGCCAGATGCTGACCTGCGCCCGATTGACCCGCATTGGGTATCTGGGCGGGCGGTTGCACTGCGGGCAACTCGTGAAAAAAGGGGGATTCTGCATGACGACGACCCAGAACCGCTTTGATGGCGTGCCTATCGAGACACGCTCGCAGGTCCGTATCGGTGAGGCGGGCCAGGATATTGCCTGCCCCCACCACATCCGCATGGGCCGTATAGCCGCACGCCCCACAGCAAAACGTTTGCTGGTTTGGGCGATTGGCGCGGGCAACGAAATGACACACGGGACATTCCTGGCTTGTGTAGGCCGGGTTGATCGCCGTGAGTTTTATCCCACGTTTCTTTGCACCCCAGGCAAGCTGCTTTGGCAAGTGCCCCAGGTTGCTGGCGTACAAATAGGCGTTCATCCGCCGCGTCTTGAAGCGCATCGTGCGCACCGACAGGTCTTCATGCGCTACCTGAAAAAACTCGTAGTCGCGGTAGAACTCGTTCACCGCCCGGTTGATTTCCTGTCGCACGTGACGAGCCAGGTGCTTGTTCGTGAGCGAGGGCAGCTTTTGCACGCCCTTCTTTTTCAGACAAGCACGGAGCTTCGCCTTGCGGCGGCGTTTCTCGCGGTCTCGCTGGTGTCGCTTTGCCAGGTTGCCGTGGAACGAGCCGTACTGGTCGCCCAGGCTTGTGGTGATGAAGCTCGCAATGCCGACATCCACGCCGATGGCAGGTGAAGCGGCATCGCTGGTCACGGCAGGTTGGTCGTGATAGCACAATTGCAACCACCAACCGTTTTCTCGTCGGATGAGATAGACATCGCTTGCAATATCGCGCCCCTGCACCTGGTCGAGGTGATAGTCGGCCAATGTCACGGGCAAGTCAATGCGCTTGCCAGCCGTAAGCGTGCTCACGCGCAGCCAGAATGGGAAGGTGGCGGTATCCTCGGCGTGGCGCAGGGTGGCGACATCGTTCTCGGCCAGCAGCACCGTGCTGGTGAGGTGCGGCAGCGATGGCTCGTTCCAGGTGGGTTGCGTGCGATAGGTGCGCTTCATGCCATCGGGATAGGTCACAGTGTGCGTCCCATCGTCCGTATGGAAGCGTGCGCGGCAGCCGGGCGGGAGCGGTTCGTCAGGCGCGTGCTCATCGGGATGGGCATCGTACTCGGCCAGCACCTCCTGGTACTCCTGCAAGGCGCGGTCTCGATTGGAGAGCCAGCTTTGCGCAATACCCGCTGCCCGTCGCACGGCGCAGCGATGCCACTTGTCGCTGAGGGTGCTGTTCATCAAGAAGGGTGTGGTGTGGTCTACCGTGCCCTGTTCACAAAAGTGGGTGGTGTACCACTGGCACACGCGCATATACTCATCCGCCAGGGCATCAAGCTGCGCTACCTTCTCGGTATTCGCCTGGTCGAGGGGCAGCAGTGGAATATGCGTGACCGCGAACGTGAGACTTTTGCGCTTCTCGCGGTGGTAGGCAGCACGTTCGGCTTTGGAAAGGTGTTGCTTGCGCTGGCGGGCGGTACGCATCCGGGACTACTCCGTTGGGGTTTGCATGTCGGCTATCAAACGTTCAGTCTTCCGTTTCGCCCGCCGCTGCCCATAGAGACGAGCCGCAAACGAATAAATGATACTGGTGACACTCCGCAGGGGCTAAAGCCCCGCGGCTTCTTGTGGGCGCTCCCCAGGGGAGTCCGCACCCCAAGCCACTTGCCCCGTGTCCAGGGGACTACGCATGCTCCGCTTATCGCCGAAGCGACAGCCGGTCTACGATACGTGAGCAGAATTGCTCGAACTCTACCGGTTTTACCCATCGGAAGGTTCGCCGATGGAACCCGATACCGATACGTTGGAAAGGTGCGCTCCCGATGCCTGAGAACCTCTAGTCTGCCCGT
The DNA here is from genome assembly GCA_034436975.1 of Chloroflexaceae bacterium. GTDB lineage: Bacteria > Chloroflexota > Chloroflexia > Chloroflexales > Chloroflexaceae > JAAUSY01. The sequence continues at coordinate 154 of DAOTUE010000164.1, read as the reverse complement.
GGGCCTTCGGTTTATGGGTGGGAGACCTGAACCAATGATACCACGTGGGTGATGTTGTGGCAAGAGCGCCATTCGGCGGGCTGAAGCCTTCCGAGAAACCCGCCTAACCACCGTCACTGAAGTGGCGTGGCTTGCGGCGGGTTTAATTCGGTCA
>DAOTUE010000163.1:0-3015 GCA_034436975.1 Chloroflexaceae bacterium | reverse complement strand
TGGAAGGTGGGAGCCGAGTACCCTGGCCGTAGGGCAGCCCATCCGCTCGCCCGAACCGCTCTTCAAGAAGCTGGACGAGCAGGTTGTGGCCGACGAACTGGCCCGAATGGAAGAGCAGGAAGGGTAGGCACGTGGCGGGCTATCGTGACAGAAAGATGGCAATTCTCCTGGGGGCCGGGGTCTTTCTGCTCTACCTGGCTTTTATGCGAACGCATATTGGCCATATTGATGGCTACTCAATGCTGTTCGTCACCCGCTCGCTGGTCCTTCACCAGGATTTCACTGTCCCGCCAGAATCAACGCTTGCAAGAGGTATTCTCGGTAGAGAGGGGAACTCCTATTCTCCCTGGTACCCACTCCTGTCTGTTGTCACCGTTCCGTTCTATTCCATTGGTGAGCAACTTGTTCTCTTGACGCATTCGCCAACGCATGAAATAACATTTTTCTTTGTGCTCCTCGTTCCAATGGCGTTTATGGCGGCAACTGGCGCGCTCGTTGCGTTGCTTGCGCTGCGCCTGGGCAGCAGCCGGCGTGGTGCGATTATCGCGGCCCTCTGTTTTGCCTTTGGCACCATAGCTCTCGAATATGCTCGCCTGTTCTTTGCCGGACCGCTGTTGAGCTTCCTCACCATTCTTGCCATCTATCTGGCATTCGACACTACCCCGATGACCCGTAACCTCTCTGCCATTCCTGCCGGCCTGGCCATCCTGACCAAGCCTGTCGGTATCATTGTTGGCCCAATCCTCTCCCTCTATCTCCTGGCAAAAACCCGCTCACTCCGGGCGGCCTCGTGGCCAACAATCGGGACCATGCTTGGCGGATATGGCTATACCCTGTACAACTATATGCGGTTTGGCGACCCTTTCAACTTTGGCGGGGATGGCGAAATAAACCTGCATCCCCCCCTCATTGCCGAAAGTATTCTCGGAATGCTCTTTAGCCCTGGAAACGGGTTGATCTGGTTTTGTCCTGCTGTGGTCATCATTGCCATCGCCTTGCAGCAGCGCAAGATAATATCGCCGGGCCCTCTGCCAGCGCGCCCGGACGTGCTGACCATCATTGCCATATTTTGCGGCTACCTGTTCATCCATACCTTCATCCAGCGTCCGCTCGGAAACTGGCACTCCGGTTGTTCGTGGGGGCCGCGCTTTCTCCTGCCGGGGTTGCCTCCCCTGTTTGCCCTTGCAGCCTTTCTCCAGCGCAAATGGAAACACGCGCTGATTGCATCTGGTATCCTCGGCTTTCTTATCAATACCCCGATGCTCATATCAAACCAGGTCCGCTATTGCATCGAACTTGGATTTCAGGGGATCGGTTTCAGGGATATTGTGTGGGATGTTCAAAATTCCCCTTTTATTGCCATATGGGATGTTGCATACAACCAGATGGTTGAAGCCTTGCAAGGAAATCTCGCCGTGTTAGAGTGGCGATGGTTGCAATTACCGTTTCCAGAAGTCCCCTTCTGGCTCGGCCCCGCCATTGCCGTTTTCCTTCTGGGGGCGGGGATAACCCTACTCTCGTTTGTCTGGCGACGCTGGCAAGCCTCCTTCTGAGTTTCCAATAATCAGGTCTTATGATACAATTGACACAATGCCTATGGCAAGTGTGCATTGTTGTCCGGGTCGTTGTCCGGGTCCGGGTCTGGCAAATCATATCACCTGAATGATTCAACAGGAGAAAAAGCGATGCCAATAAAGTTCGAGTCTCACACGGAGAAAGAAGGTTCGACGAAAACCAGCGGTAATCCGATCAAAGGCTTCATATTCGGGCTAATTTTGCTGCCCCTGGTTATCATCATCCTCTTCACAAACGAGCTGCGGGCAGCACAAACCTACAACTCGCTAAAAGAGGGCGAGGAGATTGCCGTGGCCCTCAGCTCAGCAGAGGTTGAGGATGAGCAAGACGGGAACCTTGTGCATATGACCGCCTATGCCGACACCGATGAAACGCTCATAGACCAGACATTCAGCGTTTCGGCCAGCAACGTCATCAAGCTCAACCGCAACGTCAAGATGTATCAATGGGTAGAAAAACGAGAAACATCGGGGAGCGGGGAAGATGAAGAGGTGACGTACACCTACTCAAAACGATGGTCATCAAAATACCATAACTCCAAAAACTTTCATCGAACGAAGGGACACGAAAACCCCCCGATGGAGTTTAGAAGCACAACACATATGGCTGAGGTGGTCGAGTTCGGTGAATTTCTGCTCTCGCCGGGGCTGATCAAGCAGATTTCTGGCGATAAATCGCTGGAAATTCGCCAGGTGCCCGAACTCGACGGACACGAAGCCACCCTCACGAATAAGGGCGTATACATTGGCTCAGGGTCGCTGAAATCGCCGGAACTGGGCGATTACCACATAACCTTCTCGGTGGTCCACCCTGTCACCGTGAGTATTATTGCACAGCAGCGGGGCACAACCTTTCAGCCCTACCAGACGCAGGCCGGGGACACGCTCGAAATGCTTGAAATGGGGAATATGAGCAAGGAGCAGATGTTTCGGATAGCCCACAGCAAAAACATGTCCAAAACGTGGACTACTCGCCTCGGCGGAGTAATCTTTATGTTTACTGCAATTTATCTCATTTTTCGACCGATTGTCGCCGCGGCCCATTTCGTTCCCTTGCTGGGGAACCTCATCGAACTTGGCATCACAACGCTCACCTTTGCGCTTGGCACAGCCCTGAGCATCCTGGTCATTGCGCTTGGCTGGATTGCGGCCCGCCCCACCATAGGAGTCTTTCTGCTTATGGGGGCTATCGGCATCATCAGTGCGGCGGCATTTTTCGGGATGCAGAAGAAAGAGAAACGGAAGAAAGCAAAAAAACGCGCAGCAAAGAAGGCACAGGCTGCTCAATAGGCCCGTAAGCATTCACTGGTTTTTGGGAAATCCCTGGGAGCGCAAGCGTCGCGCCTGGACCAGGCAGGGTGGGCAAAGATGCCCATGCTCCCAGTTTCATCCCACTCCCTGCCCCCGCTCCGCCACTCCTACCAGAGGCGGGCCTGGGGGT
>DAOTUE010000162.1:0-10121 GCA_034436975.1 Chloroflexaceae bacterium | reverse complement strand
GGCATCGTCCGGCTTGAGTTGGATGGCGCGGTCATAGTCCTGGATGGCGCGGTCGTACTCTCCCTTGTTTCGGTAGGCAAGCCCGCGGTTGTAGTAGGCAAGGGCATCGTCCGGCTTGAGTTGGATGGCGCGGTCATAGTCCTGGATGGCGCGGTCGTACTCTCCCTTGTAGAAGTAGGCAAGCCCGCGGTTGTTGTAGGCAAGGGCATAGTCCGGCTTGAGTTGGATGGCGCGGTCATAGTCCTGGATGGCGCGGTCGTACTCTCCCTTGTCGAAGTAGGCATTCCCGCGGTTAAAGTAAGTTTCGGCGGTTTCGGGTTTTTCCGGCGCAGACGTTCCTGGCCCCGGCCTTGCCGGCCCCGAACCAAAATCAGACGGGAAATCGTCGGCTGTGAAATCGTCGGGATGGTCTGACACCACCTGGCCCCAACCACGCAGCACCTTTTTGAGATGGGCTATCTCCTTGCGGTTGTCGTCAATAGCATTGACAATCGGGAGCGGGGCAAAGGCCCTGCCGCCGTGGTCGGCCTGCTGCTGGAGCAGACGGCCCAGGCTCCTTCGGTAGCTCCTGAGTCGCTCCTGAAGGCTGGATACATCCTCTGGTGTGAACATTGGCCTGCTTTCCTGGTCTTCTCTCTGACGTTGTCGCCTTCTATTGTAGCATATCCGGAGCATACGAGCATACCCTCCCCCTTGACATCCCCCCCACCATACCGTATACTTAGTGTAGAAACAACACTAAAAGGAAAGGGGGGAAAGACAAAACCGGTATGCACGAGAACGAAGCCCCCGCCACGAGCGGGGAGGCAGCCGAAGCCTACGATCCCTCGCGCTACGAGCGACCCTCGGTCACGGTGGATGTGGTCATCTTTACGCTGCGAAACCGCGAACTGCATGTGTTGCTCATCAAACGGCGACGCTGGCCCTTCGAGGGGCGGTGGGCCCTGCCCGGCGGCTTCATCGAGATGGATGAGTCGCTGGAGGAGTCGGCGCGGCGCGAACTGGAGGAAGAAACCGGCGTGCGCGATGTCTACCTGGAGCAGCTCTACACCTTTGGCGAGCCGGGGCGCGACCCGCGCACCCGCGTCATCAGCGTGGCCTATTTTGCGCTGGTGCAGTCGGACAAGCAGGAGTTGCGCGTGAGCGAGGAAACAAGCGAGGTGCGCTGGTTCCCCGTGCGCGAGCTGCCCGACCAGCTTGCTTTCGACCACGAGCAGATCCTCGACTGCGCCATTAGCCGCCTCCGCTCGAAGCTGGAATATACAACGCTGGCGTTTCAATTGCTCCCCGAATTTTTCAGCATGCTCGAACTGAAAGACATCTATGAGCAGATCCTCGGTGAGGAACTCGACAAAGGCAACTTCTACCGCAAAATTAAAGAAGCAGACGTGCTGGAAGAGACCAACAAAATTCGCGAGGGGCGGGGGCGGCCCACGCACCTGTGGCGGTTCAAGCGCAGCCGCAGCGACAAGCAATTTGTGTTTCGCTGGCGTGAGGGGCGCAAGCCAGAGGAGAGGGAGCAGGAGAGAGGGGAGTAGGGAATAGGGGACAGGGGACAGGGGAGAGCGTGATCTATCACCCATCACTCATCACTGATAAAGATCAAGATCAAGGAGGAAGAAATGACCAATCAACTGGCGGAAACAACACGACCGTTTCTCGATTATCTGGATAGCTGGTATGGCAATCTGCCCGAAGCGTCGCTGGCGGAGATTGTGGGCGATGCGCCGGAGCAGGTGGCTCTCTTTTCGATAGATATGATCAACGGGTTCTGCCGCGAGGGGCCGCTGTCGAGTCCCCGCGTGGGGGAGCTGGCCGGTCCCGTGGCGGAGGTGTTCCGCCGCGCCCACGATCTGGGGGTGCGGGCCTTTGTGCTGGCGCAGGATGCCCACCCGCCCGACGCGGTCGAGTTTGAGTCCTACCCACCGCACTGCATCGCGGGAACGCCGGAGAGCCAGACGATTACCGAACTGCAATCGCTGCCATTTGCCGACACCATGACAATCATTCCCAAAAATTCTATCAATGCGTTTATGGGGACAACCCTTGAGGGGTGGATGCAAGAGCATCGCCAGGTCAATACGTTTGTCATTGTTGGCGATTGTAGCGACCTGTGCGTTTATAGCGCGGTAATGTATCTGCGCACCCACGCCAACGCCCACGGGCTGAAACGGCGGATCATTGTGCCGGCCCACGCTGTCAATACCTACGACATTCCCGTTGAGGCGGCCCGCGAGGCGGGCATCTTCGCCCACGATGGCGACCTGCACCATGTCATGTTTCTGCACCATATGGCGTTGAATGGTGTCGAGGTGGTGGCGCGGGTGTAGGGGAGAAGGGAGAGGGGAGAGGGGGTCAGGCGGTGGGGGCGAGGGGCCGGGACGAGACCAGACGCGCCACCATTGCAATGTCGGCCAGGATCTCCAGCCGGTCCCCCGCCGCCAGGATGGTAGACGGGTGGGGCATAACAGTACGCTCCGAGCCGTGCCACATCGCCATAACGATAATCCGCTGGCGGGAATAAAGCTGCTCAACCGACTGTCCGGCGAATTCGTCACCCTCCTGCACAAGGTGTTTTGCCGATGCAAGCAACCGTCCGCCAATGTTGACCGCGTGGCGCACGCCGGGTACCACGGCGGCCGCCGCCAGCGTGGGCGCAGCAAGGGCCGAGGTACTGAATGCCGTGTATGCCCCGAAAATATCGTCAAGCTGCTCCGCCAGCACATCGCTGAACACCCGCAGCACAACATCTACTGTGGGGTTGAGCCGCCGCGCCAGCAACCCGATCTGGATATTTGCCAGATTGTCGCTGGTGACAACCGCAACCGAATCCGCCAGGTCTATCCCGGCTTTTTGCAGCACGTCGGGGATACGCGCATCGCCATTGACAATGCGGATACCCGGTAGCTGCAAGTCACGAATCAATAGCCCTTGCGTGTCATCGTGGTTGCAGACAATGACAATCTCCGGGCGTGGCTTGCGCTGGTAGAGTACCCGCACAACGCGGTAGCCCACCCGCCCGAGTCCGCACACAATCACGCGGCGGGTTGTTTCGTCCTGCTGCTCCGGCTGTGCGGGTCGCAGAAATGCCACTTTGCTTCCGTGGCGGTTTTCCTCGCGGGCCTGCTCCAGCGCATCAACCGTCCCTATCATCAGCACTACGTCGCCCCCCTCCAGCCTGCGTCGAGGGTCGGGCCAGTTCCATCGCCCATGCTCATTGAGCCACTGGAGTACCCGTACATTGCACCGTTCCTCAATGGCATAGGCAAAGCCTGTGAGCAAGCTGTTGGGCGCAATGGTGAACTCGGCAATGCCAAGCAACCCGTTCTCAATCGCTACCACATGGGCAATCGAAGTGCTGATCGCCGCCGCCGCCAGCGTCGGCGCACCAAGAGCCGATGAGCTAAACGCGGTATTGCGCCCGAAACTCCGCTCCAGGTTGCGGTCCAGGTCGTCGTGGAAAATCCGCATCACCACGGGAAGATCGCTGCGCTGACGGTGGGCGGCCAGCGCAATCTCAATGTTGATCAGGTCGTTGCTCGTGGCCGAAACGAGGCCGCGAGCGCGGGAAAGGCCCGCCTCCTCCAGAATGTTGGGACTACGCGCATCGCCCACGACAACCGGCACCTGGAGCCGCACCGCCACCTGGACAAACTCGCTGTTCCAATCTTGCTCAACAACCACGGCATCGTAGCCAGCTTCAATAAGCTGCACCAGCACGCGGTAGGAGACGCGCCCGAACCCGCACACAATCACATGGTCGCGGCAGGTGCGGGCCAGCGCAACTTGCCACGCCTCGCGGCGGTTGCCCTTGTCGAGCAGGTGGCGGCCAAAGTCGAGCACACTTTGGAAGATGAGCGCAACCCCAAGCAGCGGGGTAATGAAGAAGAGGGCCTGCCCAAGCGGGTCGTGCTCGGGCCAGACCACGTTGACCTCAAAGACGTACATTCGCACTGTCTCGAAGATGGCCCGCAACACAGACAGTTCCTCTTCGGGATAGAGCACAACCAGGTAGAAAACATTGACAACGGTCAGGATGAGAAAACCAAGCAACGGAAATCGCGCTTCAACCAGCAAACTCCACACATCGTAAAGGTAGGCCCGTATCAGCCGGAGCGGGGGCAACTGGCGGGTCGGTATCTCCATACGAGACACCGCCGGCTGCACCCGGCGGCGCAGTGGGGGCACGTCGGGGGGATGTTCTTCTGCATCCTTGCCGGGGGGCAGGGCCGATGCGGGTGGCAGTTCCTTCTCCCTGGTGGGGGGCGGGGCCGCGTCGGGGGAGGGGTCCTTCTCCCTGGCGGAGGAGGGGCCCAGATGCTGGCTCAGCATGGTTGATAGAAGTTGATCATCACTATTCATAAGCGTTATTCATAAGCGTTATAGGAACCATAATCAGGAGCGCGAGGCGGTGAGCGTGATGGGGCTAGACCTCTAGCTCATCTCGCATCAGCGCATCTAGCGATACCTCGAAAAAGTCTGCCACTCGTAGCATAAACTCTGCTTTGGGTACAACTTTGCCTGTCTCAATTCTGCTGATGTAGCTATTACTTTCTGCGGGGTAGCCAAGAGCTACAGCGATTTCGCGGGTTGTCATACCGCGCCTTTCGCGCAAGACCCGCATCTTCTCACCAAACCGATGAATAGTAGGCCGCTCTTCCATGTTGACAGAGTAGTTAGCACATGCTATGATAACAAAGTAGTTAGCAAGAGCACAGGTTGCTTTCTTGCTACTCCCCCCGCACTGCTGCGAACAGTGCAGGGGTGTTCCACTGTACCGCTTTTGCATCCGCGGATACAGTCCCTATAATACCATAAATCACAAGGAGGAGAGACATGGACCCACAAACACCACAAACACCACCGGAATCGCGTCCCGTCCCTGGCGAGTTGCTCCGTCTGCTGCGCCAGTTTCCCGCCAGCGGCGAGATCGAGTCGCCCTCACGCCAGCTTTTCTGGGCCGGATGCATTGACGAAGGGTTGGTTGAGGAACTCAATGGCATCCTCGGCTTCGCCTACCGTCTCACACAAAAAGGCAACCAGTTTCTTGAGGAAGAGCGTCACACCAGCGATGCAAAGCAGGCAATGATAGGCAATGAACCGAATGCCGGATAATACTATGTTCGCCTGAACACTTAAAAAACCACAAAGACACAAAGGGCACGAAGGCTTTGTGAAAGGGTTTCCCTTTGTGTACTCCGTGCCTTTGTGGTTAGACTATCTATCCGGCTTTGGTATAACAGGCCGCGCCATCGGCAATCTATGCTATACTATGAGCAAGATGATATATTCCCGGTAGCTATCAGGGGTACTGATGATAGATATTACCCGCCGACTCGTTATCGAAGGCTACTTTCCCGAAGAGGTATTTTCTATGCTGGCGCGTCCCGATGTGCTGGCGCAGCTCCTCCCACGGTTGCGCAAGTTTGAGATTGCCGAGCGGCGCGACAACCAGGCCCGCCTCGCGCTCTCAATTGCCATCGGAAAGCGGTTTGGCACGGTCCGCTTTTCGGGGGGGCTACGCTGGAACGAACCCCATGAAATTCTCTTTCTGGTGCGCGACCCCCTGCCCGCCGACGTGCGCTGGAGCATTGACCCGCTACAAGTGGGCACGCGCATTCAGGTAGATGTTTCGCTCGACCTGAAACCCTGGCTTGGCCCGATGATCCACATTGTCCCGAAACCCATTGTTCGTGAGATGGTCGGGAGCGAACTGGAGCACGCCCTGGAAAAAATTGCCACACAGCTCAGAGCAGAAGCAAAACCGCAGGTCTGCCCCTTCCCCGAAGTCTGTTTGCTGCAACAGACACGCCAGCCAGACCGTCTGGCCTACTTCGGGGCCAGCCTGATAGACGAATGATACCAATGTGGAAAAAAGAACACAAAGCACGCAGGGAACGCAAAAAGAAGCCACTTTCCTGGGAAAACCGGGGAGTGCAAGCCTCTCGCTTGCATAGAGCAGGCAGAGTGCCCACATTCCCAGGATGGCAAGAAAAATGATAGACCTGCTGCCGCGTATTGCGCTTGGGTTTGCGCTCAGCATCGTCGTGGGGGGAGTGGCGTGGTGGCGCGGTTCGCTCACAGTGAGCGGCTGGCTTGGTGCGGTGCTCACAGGAACACTCACCTTTGGCTTTGGCGGCTGGTCGTGGGGGCTTGCGCTCATCACCTTCTTTGTCAGCAGCAGCCTGCTCTCGCACTACAAAGAGCAAGTGAAAAAGGAGCGCGTGGGGGAGAAGTTCTCGAAGGGAGGGCAACGCGACCTGGCGCAAGCCCTGGCCAACGGCGGACTCGGCGCGCTCCTAGCGGTGGCCTATGCGCTACTTGGAGAGCCGCCGGTGGTATTGGCGTTTTTTGTGGGGGTGATGGCCACCGTGACAGCCGATACGTGGGCCACCGAACTGGGTGTACTCAACCCCGCTCCTCCCCGCCTGATAACCACCTTGCGTCGGGTTGAGGCGGGCACCTCTGGTGGGATCACACTGGCCGGCACGGCAGCATCGGCCAGCGGGGGGTTGCTCATCGGCGTGGCAATGTGGCTATTTCTTCACATTGAACAGGCTTTTGCTGTTCCCCTGTCACCAGCCCGGCTGGGGTGGCTCATTCCTGCTGCGCTCCTGGGCGGGTTGTTTGGCTCGCTCACCGATAGCTTTATCGGGGCAACCTGGCAGGCCCTCTACGCTGCCCCCGATGGCAACGAAACCGAGCGGGCCACCCGTAGCGACGGTACCCCTAACCCGCTCATCCGCGGGTGGCGATGGCTCAACAACGATCTGGTCAACGCCATAAGTACCCTGGCGGGCGGTTCTATAGCAGCCATTGTCTTCTGGCTGGCTGGACCGTCGGGGTGATACCCGGCGTGATACCCGCGGCTAGGGTGCATACACCTCAAAATTGTCGAACTCGAAAACTCCTTCATCTCCATCATCAAGGGAGATAAACAACCCGGCCGTCCCATCCTGGAGCGTTGCATCTTCGACAAGGCCTATCTCCTCGCCATTGATCAGAAAGCGAAATGTTGACCCTCTCGCAATGACGACAAGCTGGTTTTCCTGGCCTGGATTGATGGCATCCTCGTCTGTCCAGTCAATCAATTGTATTCTTTCCCCATTGTACTGCAGAGCAATATGGAACATCTTGTCGTCGGTTACACCAAAACGATAATAGTTTAAGTCCCCCTCATACGATCTGCTGACCCGAAAAATAACGCCATACTCACCAGTAACTTTCGGGCCACGCACCCGCCGGCTCCGTACACTCAGGACAAAATCAGAAACGCTCTCCATATCGGGCGTGGTCCACCAGATAAAACCTTGATGGGCGACAGCCTCCCACCGATAGCGGCCACTGGTAATATACTGTCCCCCACTCGAATACTCATCGTTATCTTCGCCTTCATCCCATCCATTCTTGTTGCTGTCGAAGGAGTCACGCAGCAGGGGCGACCACCCGGCAGGAACAAAGGATGGGGATGACGATGTTGCTGGTTCGGTCGGGGAAACCCTTGTTGCCCAGATAGCCTCGCCTGTACCTTGCGGTCTCCTGGTTGCCGTGGCCCTCGCATAGTCATCATCATCATCAACACTTGCTCCCAGAAACGCCAACCCGAAGAAACCACAGATACCGAGCAGGATGAGAAGAAAACACCCCGCGACAGAAAACCCACAGTATTTCCCCCAGTCATCCCCCTTTTTTTCCCGTGCTGTTTGTGGGGGAGGCGGGGGAAGCGAAGCGGAGGGGCCCGCAGGCGGTGAAACGCTGCCGGGTTGCGATTGTGGGGGCGGAGGAGGCTGAACAGGATGAGACACTGCTTGCTGTCCTGTCTGTTCTCCATAGGCAAAGCGGCGGTGGTGTGTGGATGATGGCGGCGGCGCGTGGCTCTGCGGAGCAGGGTGAGAGGGCCACGCTGGCTGCGGTCCGGACGGGCCAGGCATCGTCAGCGTGGGGCCGGTGGCGGGTTGCTGCCCGCGGGCCTGGTGCAAGGCCTGGCGCATCTCCGATGCACTCGCGTAACGATCCTGCGCCCCGAGCGCAATTGCCTTCGCCAGAACATCGCTCACTGCACGGGGGATAGAAGGGTTGATGTCGGAGACCGAACGCAGCGTATCGGGTTGACGGTTCAACACCGAGGCGGCCCGCTGCAAGGCATCGTCGGGCGAAACATTTGTCAGCAGATGATAGAGCGTTGCCGCCAGCGAATAGAGGTCGCTGCGCGGGTCGGTGCCCGTCCCCTGAATCTGCTCCAACGGGGCATATTTTGGTGTATAGCCAAAGATACTCCCACTGCTTGTCACCCGCGATTGTGGCACGCTTGAACCCTTTGCCAACCCGAAATCAAGCAAAATGATCTCGTTGCGGGGAGTGAGTTTCAAGTTTTGCGGCTTGATGTCGCGATGAATGATCGGGATTGCCTGGGTGTGCAGATAGTCGAGCGCATCAAGCAACCGGTCGGCCCACTCCATCACCTGGTCGAGCGAAAAAGGTTGTTTGTGCTGCTCCAGCAGGGAGGCCAGGTCCTCTCCTGGAATAAACTCCATCACGAGAAACTGCCCATACGTGTCGGTAAAATGGTCGCTTACATGGGTGAGGGCCGGATGACGCAGGCTGGCGAGGATTTGTGCTTCGCGCTCAAATGCTTTGAAAAGCCGTTCTTCTGTCACAAGCGTCTGTTTCAGGGCCACCCGGTTCTTCAGACGATTATCTACCGCTTCATAGACGGCCCCCATCCCCCCTTTTCCTATCAGACGAACAACCTCGTACCGCCCCTGTAACATTGTTCCTGGCTCAAGCAAGTTCATGTGGTGTACCTTTTCCTTTCCCCTGCTTCCCTTTCCCCTGCTTCCCTACAATTGGGGCAATTCCACTATCGTTTCGAGATCAATGTCCAACCCACCCCGTTGCTCCCCTTGTTGCTTTTCTGGTTGCTTCCCTGACAGTTCCTCTGGCTGGAGCCAGAGCAAAAATTCGATATTGCCGGCCGGCCCCATGATAGGCGAACGAGTTACCCCATGCGCAACCAACCCGGACGCAATAGCCGCCCCCACAACATCGTGCAAGACCTGCCGATGGGTGGCCGGGTCGCGCACCACCCCCCCTTTCCCGACAGCGTGCCGTCCGGCCTCAAACTGCGGCTTGACGAGAGCAACAATCCAGGCAGCGGGCATGATGAGACGCTGGACCGCAGGCAACACCAGACGGAGCGAAATGAACGACACATCAATGCACGCGGCCTGGACTTGTGGCGGTGGCTGGCCGGGAGCGAACGGGGGAAGATGCTCCAGGGTGCGGATGTTGGTCCGCTCCAGGACGACAACTCGCTCATCCTGCCGGAGCCGCCAATCAAGCTGCCCGTAGCCAACGTCTACAGCATAGACCCGGCGGGCCCCGCGCTGGAGCAGCACATCGGTGAAGCCGCCGGTCGAGGCTCCCACATCGAGAGCAAGCAAGCCGGCAGGGGAGAGACCAAATGTGTCGAGCGCGTGGGCCAGCTTATATCCTCCACGGCTCACATAGGGAAGTGTATGGATGAGGGTAATCTCGCTGGCTGCATCAACAGCCATCCCCGCTTTGGTCTGCACCTGCCCATTGACGCGGACCTGCCCCGCCATCAGGAGAGCCCGGGCCCTGGAGCGAGTTTCGGCAAGCCCGCGAGTAACGAGCAACTGGTCCAGTCGGGTCCGCGTCATTGTTCTCCTCGGAGAATAGCGCGAAGAATCTCTTCTCCCGTCCGGGCGGTCCGCAGGGTGTGGGAGATTGCTTGAAGCTGTTTCAGGTCGTGAAGCTGGCTAATTTCGGCAAAAAGCTGTTTCCCTTCGTCGCCAAACTTGATTTCCAGAGCCAGCTCGATACCCGCCAGCAATCCTGCTCGTTCACCTTCTTCGCGCCCTTCTTCGCGCCCTTCTTCGCGCCCTACCTCTTGCCCCATAAAAAACTGGGTTTCGAGAATGGCTCGCTCATCAGAAATGCGCTTGATGTTCTCACGGTAGATGGCCCGCTCCTTCTCGCTCATCGCGCCCATTTCGGCAATTTTGAATGCCTGGGGGAATGGCTCGACATTGAGGGGGACGGGGATAGCTTCCAGTTCGGGGAGATGCTTCAGCAGGTAGAGCCAGCGGTCTGTCGGG
>DAOTUE010000161.1:0-2717 GCA_034436975.1 Chloroflexaceae bacterium | reverse complement strand
CCCCCCCCCCCCCGCCACCAACCGCCCCGCCCCCCCTCGCCGCCAGAGAGTCGCCAGCAGCGGACCCGCCCCCAGGCAGAGCGCAGGGAAGAGGAAATGTTGCCAGCGCACTCCCTGCCGCGCAACCAGCAGCAACCCGAATGAGAACCCCACCCCGATCCACCACGCCAGCACCACGCGCACAAGGCCCGTCGTGTTCGCGTGCCGATGCCAGAGCAGCACCGCCCCCATGACCCCGCCGGCAACCAGGATGGGGCCGAGCCGGCTGCCCGGCGCAATCATCTGCATCACTGTCCCGACAAGGATGGCAAGGGGGGACGCATAGGGCGTGCTGGTGGGTGTGCTGGTTGCAGGGGCATGCAGTTTTTCCGCCACAATCGCCACAAAGGGGGGAGCCGAATAGTAGATGAGCAGCACCACACCCGCGGCCAGAAGTCCCCCCAGCATAACCTGGATGAGCCGGGCCGGGGGCGTTTTTTTGAGCAGGGCCAGCGCGGCCTCGCTGAGCCACCAGCCCGCCAGCAGCAGCGCAAGCGAAATGGCAACCCCCAGGTGTCCCAGCCACCCCACGCAGAGCAGCACGACAAACACAATTTTGAGGGGAACAGAAGGGGAAGCAGGGGGAGGGGGGGGAAACGCAAGCAACGCAATAACGGGGAGGGCCAGAGCCTGCCCGCCAATGTTGGCATACTCGCCAATGGAGAACGAGGCCAGCATTGGCGCGGGCGCAAGGTAGAGCGCGGCCCCGAAGAGCGCGGCCCGCTGCCCCGCGCCGGCCCGCAGCAGCAACAGCCACACCAGCGCAACGACCAGGCTATCAAGCAGGGCCACGCTGCTCTGCACCACAACCACGCGGCTTTCGATGTCGCCCGGCGCGGCCAGCAGCAGCGGCGCAGCAACGAGGTAGGAGCCAGGCGGGTAGGGAGCCTGGCCGCCCCCCGCCTCCTGTGGCAACCCCTCCGTGAAGTAGATATTCCCCAGTCCCACTTCAAGCAGGTTATTCGCGTTCATATAGTGGTCGCTGAAGATGGCGTAGGGGTGGAGCATTCCCCCCAGGCGCAGGGCAAACGCAACCAGCACGAGCGCAAGTACGGGGGCCACGGGATATGCAGTACAGCCAGGAAAGAATGCCCGCAGAAACGAGCGTAGCAGGTATCGCATTGGCAGGGCAAGTAGCCAGCAGAGGACAACCAGCATTGCCAGCGTGGGGCTGAAGAGGGTCAACGAGAGACGATGGGTTGACAGGAGCACCCCCAGGAGCACGACGCTGGCCAGTATGACGAGTGTCGCCGGTCGGGGGGACCAGCGTAGCCAGCGCAGCAGCGCGTAGCTCAAGAGCAGGCTGAGTATGAGCCACCCGATCTGCGCCAGCGCAGGGAGCAAGACATCCGCTCGTGCCGGCGCAATCCGCACCCCCCGCAGCACAAAGCCCAGGTCACGCGGGTCGTCGGGAGGGGTGTAGCCGGGCGTGTCCATCTGGATGACCAGGTCGCCGGCCAGGGTTGCGCGGGCCAGGATGTGGTACTGGCGAGGGGAAGCCGGCAGCAACACATCAACCTGCTGTGTCCCCACCTGCCAGTGGCTTATTGCCGACTCATTGCCGGTCCGCCCGCTCGTTGCCGCCAGCGTGACAATCCACCCCGCCCCACCCACGCCGGGGAAGCAGATTTCGGCATTGCTCGTGGTCCAGCGGTAGGGATAGCCGGGCGATTGCTCCCACCAGGGCAACTCGCGGGTGCCGGCCGGTTCGGGCGCATTGAACCCACGCAGGAAAGGCGCGTCGTCGTGGCGACGATGTGTCGCCGGGTTGCCGCCAATCGGTAGGGATACCGTCGTCACAACCTGGTAGGCCAGGCTCCAGAACACCAACCCGCTCATCAGCACAACAAGCAGGGCGCGAACATCGGGGGAACGCAGGGGAGAGCGCAGGGAAAAAAGAACAATCAGCCAGCGAAACAGCACGATACCCCCTGCTCAGAGATTGCGCCGCAGCACATAGACCCCGTAATCACAGATACCGCTCCGCATGGTCTCTGTTCTGGTCGTCTCAAAGCTCGTGTCGAAGAAACCGCGATAGTCGGCTTCGGTGCGAATGTAGCCGCCGCGGTCGAGCCAGTGCATCAGGTGGCCCGGCAGGTTTCCCGCACCGGGCGGGGGAATGTCCTCCATAACCAGGGCGGTTGCGCCGGGACGCAGAACGCGATGGAGTTCGCCAAGCACAGCGTGGACCACCGCATCGGGGAGGTGGTGGAGCACGCCAAGCACCAGAGCCGCATCGAAACGCTGGCTCTCCAGCGCAAGCAGCGTCCCATCGCTGACCAGAAAATGCCCCCCGCGGTGGCGACCCGCAAAGTGGACGTAGGTTGGCAGCAGATCTACCCCAACATAGTGTGGGGGGGGAAAGCACGCGGCAAATGCTCCTGTGCCACAGCCCAGGTCGAGAAAATCGCGGCTCCCCACATCGCGCCAGGGGGCCAACTCGCGCTCTATGAGGTCCTTCTCCCCGCGGAAGCCATCCTCAACAATGAAGCGCAGGATATTCCAGAGATGGGGTGATTGACTTATGCGCGTGAGCAGCGTATCAACCGTTTTCATAAAAGTGGCGGCGCAGGAAACCACCTGCTTCAGCGGGTGGAGGAAGTGCCGCCATCCTCCTTTCTCCTGGTTGTCACGACTGAATGAGTGTGCTAGACTGTTGTACAAGGCACTCTCTGCAA
>DAOTUE010000160.1:0-7025 GCA_034436975.1 Chloroflexaceae bacterium | reverse complement strand
TTGGTCGAGGTCATCAGCAGCATTGGGCACTGTATCTCAGGCTGTCGCATCAATCGGCGCAAGCAGCATCCCAACACCTATCAACTGTTGCTGGATGCTAGCTTATTGGGCTTGGGAATGGAGAAAGAGCGTGCTTAGCTTAATGCGTATGGGGCGTGCTAACGGCGGGGGGGATGGCAATGATACGTGATCAACCGGATTTGGTATCAGTGGCTCCCCCCCGCTCATACGAAGGATTACCCGAATCGGGTATCATCCCATTTGTTCGCTGGTACGCGGCAGCTTTGATCTGCTCATAGACATACCGAGCCGTGCGCTGAGTATCAGCAGGGTGATGTTGACTGATCCGGCGATAATTTCGATGCCCTGGACCAGATAGAATGTCATATCAAGTACCCCTATTGTTGCAAGCCAGGCTAAAATCAACGCACACGGCAACAGGATAAGCAAGCCATTTGCTGCTATCAGGGCCATACGCCGCCGCTTGCGTTTGATAATTGGCATCTTGCTTGTGCCTGCCAGCCGCGTGCCCGAAAAACCAATGGCTGCCATTGTTGGGACTAGCACGACCAATCCATAAGCAATCGCCTGTTTCACCGTGGCAATGAATGCCGGGTCGCCGTCGAGTTCTGCAATAAGCGTGGCAGCAAGAAAGCTGCTGATGATCAGAATTGCCAGAATGCCACTGATGGCATGAAGTCTCTTCAGTCCGGGTCGTTTGAGTGGTAGCATAATAATTCTTCCCCTTCCTTCCTTTCTTTCTTTCTACGGTTTTTTTAGATAACGCTGAACGAGACCAGAAGAACAGATCACCTGGTCGTGCCGGGTCACACCTCGTCCCCCAGGCGCGAGCGTAGTTTGTGCAAGAGGGAGAGCAAGTGTCGGGCTTCGTCTTCCGACAGGACCCCCAGAATGGGGGCGAAGTGGGAATAGAGCTGTTCGGGCACGTTCTGGCGCAGGTAGGTTGCCTGCTCCGTCGGGGCAATCAACGAGGCCCGCGTATCTTCCGGATCAGAATATCTCACGATCCATCCATCCCGTTCCAGACGAGCCAGAATCCTCGAAACACTATGCTTGTCTTTCAGGGTCAGGTGGGCAATATCGTTCTGATTGAGACGTTCATCGGTTGACCAGAGCACCCGCATGATTTGCCACTGCTCCGGGGTCATCTGATGGTCTGCCAGCGCGTGGATCAGTTCCTTGCGAAAAAGTAGCGCAACTCGATAGATATTAAAGCCTAACGCATCGTTGAGTTCAGACGGAATGTGATAGCTTGACATCGGTTCCTCTTTTATTTGGTTGTCCAGACAACTATACGAACTACTGACAGTATACGTTGTCTGGACAACTTTGTCAAGGAAGAGTTTCCTGTCCCTTGTTTGCTTTTTGGGAGAAGCCTTGGGAGCGCAAGTGTCTCGCTTGCCCCAATGCGGGCACGGTCCCCCCTCCCAATCCCTTCCCCCACCGGAGGGAAGACATGCGGGGGGGGGGCCTAGCCGTTATTTTGTCGGAATCGTGCCGTTATTTTGTCTGGGGGTCCAAAAACTCTTTCTGATACCAGAGAGGGAGTGACATACCCTGTTTGACCGGTCACGGACCGATGCGGCCAGGGGTCTGGACGATAATAGAAACTCCTGTTATGATAAGAACAATATAAACCATATATTTACCGTTGCCGATCCGCGGCGGGTGATATGGGATAGACCGTGTTCGGACTGACCGTTTTGAGAAGAGAGGGAGATGCTCGGATGAAACGTTTCTGGGTTCGTGCTGGTTTCTTGCTTTTTCTGGTCATATTGTCCGCTGGTTTCCTGGTACCTTCTGCTCCTCCGCCCCTGCTTGCCCAACAATCTACCCAGGCCTCCCCCATCTTAATTGCTGATACTATGGTTGGTCGGCCAGTTGCAGTGGGGGATTACGTGTTCTGGGTTGATGGGCGTGACTATAACAATGCAATCTATGGCTACCATATTCCGGAACAACGTGAGTTTTTCGTGACCGATCTTGGCACCCCTACCGGTGTCCCCTGGCGACGGATGGGCAAACGCTGGCCTGGGTTGATGCGAGCCTTCGCATACAACGGATTCAAAGCTATAATTTGAGTAGTGGAACAGTCTCCACCGTCATAACGGATACCGAATCCCGTGGTCTCGGCGGTATTGCGTTGGATGATGGAGTGCTCTATTATGCAGATACCGCACCCTCGCATCAAGGTATCTATGCCTATGACCTGGCAACGGGCCAGACACAACAGGTTACTCCTACTGGTCATCAGCCGGTGGTGAATGATGGAACGTTGCTGTGGCAGGAAGTCCAGCATCCAGTAGGGTCTTTAGTCGCCAGACGCCAGTTGTATGCCCGAAAACTGAATGGAAGTGTTACTGACACCCTGATTGTTTCTGGAACAGCAGCGTTGAGCAATTATGCAGTCGCCGGAGATCGCGTTGTCTGGTCTTTCAATCCCCCTGAGCTTGATCAACGAGTGACCAGCTACAACCTGACCACGGGAGATATTCAGGTGCTTTCCTCCAGGGCCGGGAGATTGCCTACCATCAACCAGAATGGAGTCGCATGGAGTGAAGCGGGGGTATCATCACAACAGGTGATGACCCAGACATTGCAGGTCTATGATTATACGACAAATCAGACCAGACCGCTCATTGCAAAGAGCACGGCAATCATCCGATGGCACACCTTTGCTGACGCGGAAACGCTGGCTGTGACCATCGAACGAAATCCTCGTTCTTCAAGCACGAATGAATTGTATCTTATTCCTTTCCAGCAACAAGGATTGCAGTTTGATGTTGTTCGTTCGTCTGGGGTACAGGTTGAGGTTGCCCGGCCCGGCCAGGTAGTGCTGTGTGAGCAACGCTTGTGTGTGGACAATGATCTCTGGTCTCCCAATGGTGTGCAGTACTTCGCACCGGATCGGGGCATCAATGGAAAAACGTTTTGTGGAGAAATCTATTCAGAAGATGACATTGATCGGGAATTCTGGTTAGATAAGGCAAAAGACGAATTGTTTGCCGACATGCTCCGAATCTATGCCTATGCCCCGGGGCATCCCGATTGTACCGAGGCAATAACTGCGACACAACTTCTTGACTTTGCACAAGAGGCGGATGATCGGGGGTTGCGCGTTGGCCTGGTCATCCATAATATTGGGATGGGGTTTACATTTACCCAGGAGCAGAAAGACTGGCTGCGAGAGATTCACAATACCTTTGAGAGTAACCAGATTAACGGCATATCGGCGACCTCAACTATTGCGTATATCAACGTGAGCAATGAAATTAACAACTATTGCTCGGTAGGGGCTGACTGTTTTGTCACTGACGCACCGGGGCAAACGGCACAAAGTTATATCAACGATGCTGTGAACTGGGTACGCGAGGTGACGCGGTTTATTCGCAATGACCTGGACAGCCCCATTCTGCTTACCGTAGGAATGTCAACCGAGTTGTCAAGAAACGATGGAAGCACTGGAGCCGTGAACTTCTTTGCAGAAGATGACCAGGGAAGTACCCTGGCCCATTTTGTGAGTTTTCTCTCACCCCACAATTATGGGGCAGGAGGTATCACCATCATGCAGGAAATTCGTGCAGAAAGAACCCTGGCTGTGCTGCTGGAGGAATACGGCTACCCGACTGATCCCTATGATGCTCGCAATGAACCTCCAGGTGCTGCTACCTGGACAGAAGGTCGCCCAGAGTTTGACTGCGGTCAGAACCCTTTTGACCCTATCTGCGATAACACTGCTCCCCAGTATGTGTGGCTCAATATCACTGCAATGCAGACTACAGGCTACTCAGGGGGGGTGGCGTTCATGCTCACAGACATGGATGAACGGCGTTGTACCCGTTCATCAGACTTATATACGGGATTGTTTACCGTAGGAGAAGATGAATATGGTTGCGACCCTGACCCTGACAATGAAGGCGGGACTCTTGCCCGTGGAAGAGGTACAATGAAAACTACCGGACGCGTGGTGCGACACTTTCATACACTTTGGCTTTATATGCCTATGATACAGAGGTAATCCTGATGCAACAATCCATGATTTTGTGTGGTCTCTTTGTCCGTCGTACAGTCTTCATCATGCTGCTGATTATGGTGTATGCGGCTTGTTTGCCCTCACCAGAAGCTATTCCCATTTCCCCAACCATCGAGAGCAATACGACCGATGCCCCGCCGGACTGTCCCATCCTTCCATCCAGTGATGGTGATGTGATCCCATCCACCAATGCTCTGGATGTCGGATCAACCAACACGCTCGCCTTTGTAACTCCCTCTTCAGATGGCGACATTATGCTGGCACGTCTGGATGGTACCGAGCCAATCAACCTCACGAACCATCCCTCCCGTGATAGTCTCCCGGTCTGGTCACCAGATGGCACACGCATTGCGTTTATTTCTGATCGTGATGGGGCATTCAATATCTATCTGATGAACAAGGATGGCTCAAAGGTAACGCCCATCTGGCATGGAAAAAAAAGAGGCTCCTGGTCCCCTGACGGTACCCGTATTGTGTTTGCGTACAATGCAGGGGGCATGGGGCACCTACGCCAGTGGAGCACCACGGATATTACAACCCTTCTCCAACTTGACCACTCCATTGCCAGCCCCCAATGGTCGCCCAATGGTAGCCAGATCCTTTTTACAACCTATGAGGAAAATGTATGGGTGTGGGTGGTGGATGCCGATGGCAGGAATGCGTCCAGACTCATAAACGGGCAGAGACTAGAGAAACCAGTCTGGTCCCCGGATGGCTCCTATATCGCCTTTGTCGCCTCTCGTGCTAATAGTGCTGCCATTGAACTCATCAAATCAGATGGCTCCTGTCACACCGTGCTGACGAGCGATCTCTTTTCAAGCACTGAACCCGCCTGGTCACCGGATGGCCGCCAGATTGCCTTTGTTGCAAAAAAGGAGTTAGGAGTCGCGAATCATCTCTTTGTTATGAATGTGGATGGCTCACAACGGCGGCAAATCACAACGGAGGAAGCAAGGTACAGTGCGCCGACGTGGTCGCCGGATGGGCACTACCTGGCCTATGTCCAGAAGCATATTGTGCAGAACAAGTGGACGGTGTATGTCCTGGATATGCGTGATCCTGATGCCCAGCCGCAGAAGATTGGCCTCGGCAGCCATCCAGCCTGGCAGCCGCAGCCGTGAGGCGGGGGGGGTGTGAAGGGAGGGATACGTATGCGATATTCAATAACCTGGCTCTTCCTGGTGCTGCTTGTCGGGGGGCTGTGTGGCTCGCCGGCAACAGCCCAATCTCCCCCGCGCTGTTTTGAGGAAACGGGCCACTGCATTGACGGACGCATCCGCGCGTATTGGGAGCAGAATGGCGGACTGCCCGTCTTCGGCTATCCCATCTCCGAACAGCAGGAGATGGTCATTGAAGGACAGTCCATTGAAGCCCAGTGGTTCGAGCGCAACCGCCTCGAACTGCACCCGGAGAACGAGCCGCCCTACGACGTGTTGTTGGGCCGCCTGGGCGTGGAGACGCTGACCCGGCAAGGGCGTGACTGGCAGGGGTTTCCCCGCCGCAATCCTCGCCGAAACTGTCGGTTCTTCTCCGAGACCCGGCAGAACGTGTGCGGTGACATCTTGACCGCGTGGCAAACCAGTGGTCTCGAATTTGACGGACAACCGGGTATCTCCGAGGCAGAGAGCCTCGCGCTCTTCGGACTGCCTATCAGTCCGTTGCGCGAGGAAGAGATTGATAAACACACCTATCGAGTGCAGTGGTTTGAGCGGGCCCGCTTCGAGTTGCACCCGGAAAACGAGCCACCGTATACCGTGTTGCTCGGACGGCTGGGCAGCGTAGTCCGGTCGCCAACGATAGACAAACCGCCGAGTGGACGGTTGGCCTTCGTGCGCAGCGGCGACATTTACACGATCAACGCCGATGGCACAAACGAAACGCAATTGACCACACACCCCGATGACGACTACATACCAGTCTGGTCGCCCGATGGTCATCGGATTGCCTTTCTCTCAGGGCGAGATGGGCGAACCGAGGTGTATCTCATGCAAGCCGATGGCACGGAACAGACGCGCATAACCACCAGTACCAGGTGGGCCGAGACACCCTCCTGGTCGCCGGACAGTACACGTCTGGCGTATACGCAGGATGGCGAAATTATTGTTCATCGGATCGGAGATGCAACAACTCTGCAAGTCACAAATCGTCAGGAGGGGGATGAGTGGTACAACGATCCAGTCTGGTCGCCCGATGGCACGCAATTGGCATTCTGGCAGGCTCCCATCGGGGATGGAGGAGTGTTTATCGCAGATTTGTCCGATGGAACGATTACCCGGCTCACCGATGGTATTCACCCGCAGTGGTCGCCGGATGGGAACGTCATGCTCTTTGAGCATTCCGTGTCCGATGAGGAAAGCCTGAACGAGTGGCAGGATCTCTTTCGCATCAATGTGGATGGCACAGAACTGGTCAACCTGACGCAAAACAGCGAAGCGACCGATTGGATGGCCGAGTGGTCCCCCGACGGTACACAAATTGCCTTTTCCCAGGAATGGACGGGACGGTTGGGATACACATACATTGTCGTGATGAACACCGACGGTTCAGCAGCACAGCGAGTTGCGCCAGTCACAGGCGAGTTCCTTATGGCAGTCAATCCTACTTGGTCGCCCGATGGAAACTACATCGCACTGGTCATTTACCGAGAGACGAATGTGACAGAACTTCAGGGGGTCTACCTTGTACGGGCTGATGGTAGCGGGGAAGCATTCACGCTCTCGACAGGTGGAGAGAGCTGGCCAGCCTGGCAGCCGCAGCCGTGAGACAGGGGGGATGTGAAGGGATACGTATGCGATATTCAATAACCTGGCTCTTCCTGGTGCTGCTTGTCGGGGGGCTGTGTGGCTCCCCGCTCAGCCCCGCCCGCTCCTAGAACAGCAATTCGTCGTTCTCGGCAGCAGCTTCCGCTGGCTTGTGCTCCTGCTTCGACCGCACATTCGCCCCGTTGACCCGGTCGATCCAGCGTTCCGAA
>DAOTUE010000159.1:0-2934 GCA_034436975.1 Chloroflexaceae bacterium | reverse complement strand
ACACGATACTGACGACCAGGGCCACGCATTTTCGTCCGACGGTACTGCCATCCATGATGAGTTCGATGGTCGGCTGAGAGACAGCCAGAGCCGCAAGCAGTGGTTGGATAACCGGCAAGAAGAAGGTGTTGGTCGTGACATCTTTGTGTTTGCACCAACGGGTCAGCCGGGTGACAAGACTGGTCTCGCGGGTCTTGCCAACGGGAACGGCATTGGCAATTTTCGGGAGCTGGGTGTGGGAACTGCCAACGATCCCGCAGATGAACGCGACCAGGGTCTGGACATGGCGGGCTTTGTGCCCAGTGGGGTTTCCAAAGAGTTGCATCAGAACGGAATGTATGGCACGATAGTGGCGGTGGGCATTGCTCATGGTAGAGTTATCTCCTTTCTTGGAAAATTAAAGAAGATGATACCAGAGAATGCCCCCTGCTCTGTCAACAGGGATATGAACATGTTTTCTGTAGGGTAGTCAGTAATGGAACAACAGCAGTGGGGTGTTTCCCGTTGGGGGCAACACCAGAAGATGGGGTGCAAGATATGGCGGGGAATGTGTGTGAGTGGACGGGCAGTATCTTCAAGCCCTATCCGTATGACCCGACGGACGGGCGGGAGGATATAAGTAACCCATCGAACGAACGGTTCGTTTTTCGCGGGGGCGACTGGAACAATCAATCGATCAATCTGCGTGCGTCGAACCGTAACAATAATTCGCCCGACAACCACAACAATAATCTCGGCTTCCGTCCCGCCACACACCCGGCTTGCCCGGCCAGATGCCGCACGAGGTCCTGTTATCAGGATGCCGGGCGGATACGCCAGAAAAGGAAGGTGTCAGCTCTGGTCCCGGTCGGGAGCAATGCCCGGCCAGAGAAGATGTGCCGCACCAGGGCCAGTAGAGCATCCGTTGCCTGAACATCAGGGTGCGGCACGCACAACCTGAACGGAGTCTCGGATATAATTTGGAGAGAACAAAGAAAGCAACCCCATGCGGCACGTTCCGCCGGGGTGGGTCCTGACACAAACACGCGAATTACTACTATTGAAATCAAGCATACCACAGGAGTACGGAATGAGCGAATCGCAGCAGAACCAGAGCAAGCCACGCCCGCCCCACCTGCAGGTGTTCCTCTGCCACGCCCACGAGGACAAAGAGCACGTCCTGGCCCTCTACCTGCGCCTTGTGGCAGACGGCATCAAACCCTGGCTCGACAAGCGCGACCTGCTCCCAGGGCAGGAGTGGGAAATAGAGATCCCGAAAGCCGTGCAGGATTCGGATGTGGTCATTGCCTGCCTGTCGCAACATTCGGCTTCAAAAGCAGGCTATGTGCAGAAGGAAGTCAGACTGGCTCTGGATACCGCCGACCTTCAACCATCGGGAACAATCTTCATCATCCCCCTGCGGCTGGAAGCGTTCAGCGTGCCGGACCGCCTGCGCCGCTGGCACTGGTGCGACTACTTTGAGGACGATGGCTATGATCTGCTACTCCGGGCGTTGCGCCACCGCGCCCAGCAGCTCGGGCTGGTGCTAGAAGAAATCGTTACCCCGCCCCCCCCACCCGCGCCGCCCCCGCCCGACCCGGTGCGGGCCCTGCTCAACGCAAGGGAATATAGCCAGGCCGTGGCAATGCTTGAACCGCGAGCACGAGAGGGGGACACATCCGCAGCGTTGTTGTTGGGAGAAATTGTGGAAACAGCAGCGGCCCCCCGCGACCTGCGCTTCCAGGCAGCGGGCGTGCTGACAAAGGTAGGCGACCCTCGCCCCGGCGTGTGCTCCCTGCCACCCTCGATGGTCAGGATTGAGGGTGGAACGTTTGTTATCGGCAACCCCAAAGGGGAGGAACAATACGACAGAGAAATCAACGAGAAGCCGATGACGATTGCCACGTTCGAGATAGCCCGCTACCCTATCACGAACGCGCAATACAAGCTCTTCATTGACAATGATGGGTACAATCCAGATCGTCTCTGGTGGGATGAGGCGGGGCGGGCGTGGCTACAACGGGATGACGAAACCACAGAGGGTCTGGAAAGCTGGCAGAAGCGGGAATACAAGCATCAGCCAGAGTTATGGAACAACGAGCGATTCGGCATTGCCCGCCCGAACCATCCCGTTGTGGGTATTTCCTGGTACGAAGCCGTGGCGTTCTGTCGCTGGCTCACGCAACGTCTTCAGGATGGCTATACCTACCGCTTGCCGACCGAGGCAGAATGGGAATATGCGGCCCGCCGCGCCACGCGCCGCACCTACCCCTGGGGGAATGAAGAGCCAGATGGGGAGCGGGCAAACTTCAATCGTGCATATGAAGGAACAACGGCAGTGGGGTGCTTCCCGTTGGGGGCAACACCAGAAGATGGGTTGCAAGATATGGCGGGGAATGTGTGGGAATGGACGGGCAGTATCTTCAAGCCCTATCCGTATGACGCGACGGACGGGCGGGAGGACATAAGCACCCCATCGAACAAAAGTTTCGTTTTTCGCGGGGGCGGCTGGGACCTTCAATCGCTCCCTCTGCGCACGTCGGACCGTAGCGATAATTCGCCCGACTACCACAACATTCCTCTCGGCTTCCGTCCCGCCCGACACCTTCCTTAGAACGTGCGTTCTGTGTCCTGGGATTCTGTGTCCTGTGTGCCTGAATCCTGAGACGTTGTCAATCCGAGCGTCTGGGGCGCGGGGAGGGCGGGTCTCCCCGGCGGGAGGGGGGATGCAAGGGGGCTGTGCCCCCTTGCCCGGCGAGGGATTTTCCGAGATGGCCCGTAATTACGCCCGCACCACAATCACCCGTCTCCCCGCGGGGGTTGTGTCCGGCTCCGTCGTCAGCCGCTCCCCAATGTCAGGCAGGCCGCTGCGCTGGTCGAAGATGACGAGCCAGCCTGTCTCTAGCCCCAGGCCGGCGAGGTAGGCATCAAGCTGCTTCAGCCCCTCATCTAGCG
>DAOTUE010000158.1:0-9033 GCA_034436975.1 Chloroflexaceae bacterium | reverse complement strand
CCTACCGGACGCTCCTTCGCCGCCCGCCCGACTACGAGGGGTTTGCTGGCTACCGCGCTGCATTGCAACAGAAAACGACAGACTACCGCAATCTGCTACGGACGTTTGTCCATTCGCAGGAGTTCGCCGAACGCACCTACGTCACCCGCGCACTGTTGCGGGCCTTCCCCCACCTGCTACGTGAGCACCTCAAGGCGATAGGGCGCGAGGGGCCCATCCCCGGCAACCGCAGTTTTGTGCAGGCAGCCTACCGTGTGCTGTTGCAGCGCGAGGCCGATGAGGACGGCATCGCCCACTACACCCGCGCACTCCAGCAACGCCAACTCTCAAAGCTGGATATGCTGCGCTCGCTCATTGCCTCCAGCGAATACCAGATTCTCACGTTGGAGGGCCGCCCGCTCGAAGTGCTTCACGAAGTGCGAATGCACCTTATCAAGAACCACATCCCCCCGGCTGATACCATTGTGGACCTGGGGGGAGGGGCAATCAGCCACCCCCAGGGGGCCCTCCTCGCAATGGGCTACCCCTACCACCCGAAAGAGATGTTCATTGTGGACCTGCCACCGGATGCGCGGTTCACGCGGGCCCAGGGCACCGAAGCCACTCCCTACTTCGTCACAGAGCAAGGTACGAACGTTCACTATTTCTACCGCTCCATGACAGACCTGGGCTTCATTGAGGATAAGAGCGTGGATCTGGTGATGTCAGGGGAGAGCATTGAGCATATCAGCGAAGAGGACGGGCACATTGTCTGCCGCGAAGCCTACCGCATCCTCAAGCCCGGCGGCTTCTTCTGCCTGGACACGCCCAATGGCCGCCTCACCCGGCTGCAATCGCCCGATCTCATGATCCACCCGGAGCACAAAAAAGAGTATCATGTGCATGAGTTGCGCGAGATGCTGGAGCAGTGGGGGTTTGAGATTGTCGAGAGCCTCGGTATCTGCCCCATGCCCCGCTCGTTGCACAATCAGGTATTCGAGTATCGCGAAATTATCGAAAACCCGGTGCTGACAGACCGGGCCGAAGAGGGGTATCTCTTCTTTTTGAAGGCGCAAAAGCCAGCAACGGGGGAGCACCCCGCAAGGAATAACGAATGAGCAGCGAAACGGAGCACAACGAACCGTCCCACTCCGACCTGGCCACGGATGAGGACATCCACGCCTGCTACCGGCTCTTCTTTGGTCGCACCGCCGACCGCGACGGGCTAAACCACTGGCGAAACTGGATTTCCGTCCCCGGCGGGTTGCCCGTGTCCGATCTCGTTGATGCGTTTCTCGCCTCCTCCGAGTTTCGCGGCAAAGCGATTTTCCAGCAGCTCGCGAGGAGCTACGCCGGCCAACCACCGGAACTGGTGGATGCAGGCGGCTACTCCCAGTATGTCCACACTGACGATCCCTTCATCAACCCGGAGATCCTGCGCCAGCACCGCTACGAGCCACATGTTACCGCGGCTATTCGGCAGGTACTCAAGCCAGGCATGGTCTTTCTCGATCTGGGGGCCAGTGCTGGCTACTTCAGCCTGCTGGCGGCCCACCTTGTCGGGCCGGGTGGGCGCGTCATCGCCTTTGAGCCAGGTGCCAACAATGCCCGACTCATCTTAATGAGTGCTCTGGTTAATCGGTTCGACCATCTCGACCTGTACCCCTCTGCCGTGGCCGACAGCGAAACAACATTCCTTTTTGATATGATGCTTGGTTCAAACGGAACGTTGAGCGCGGAGGTGGCGCGGGCCCTGAGCACAGAGGAGATAACGGGGTTGTACTATCGCACGCTCGTGCGGACCGTGCGGCTCGATACCGTGCTCCGTGGCCTGCCGCGCCTCGACGTGATCAAGATGGATATTGAGGGGGCCGAATATCGCGCTCTAGCGGGGGGCCGCCACCTCATAGACACACACCGCCCGATAATTTTTTCCGAATTTTCCCCCTCCGGGTTGCAAAACGTCTCCCAGGTTCCGGGGGAAACCTACCTGGCTGCACTAGTAGACAAGCGATATACCCTCTCGGTGATCAATCCCGATGGGCGTATTGTGGCATGCGGCCAGGACATTGGCCAGGTGATGCGCTTGTTTGAAGCTGCGCAAATGGACCACCTGGACCTGGTGGCCCACCCCCAGCCCGACCCGCCGCTTATCGGATGGGTGCGGTCTTTTGTTCGTCGGTATATCAGTGGCAAGTCGTAATGAGAAAGTGAGACTTGAAGAAATATCATGAAACACGTTCACCATTGGATACGCAATCAGCTTCCTCAGTTTTTCCTTATCGGTATCATCGGTATCGGGGTATTGTTTGTTTTGACAACGACTGTAGTTCTTTCAGGTTATGTAGAAAACCCGCCGGCCCTGCCCGGCTGGACCCACGCCCCGCTCTTCAGCCACGACGACACCGGGCATGGCATCAAGCTGTCGGGCGGCGATATTCTGCGAAGCTCTGCGGTGATTGCCGAAATAGACGGCAACACCAGCAATGGAAAAGAGGTTGCCATCGGGGGCAACGACGGGATGCTCTATGTCTATGGGAGCGAGGGAGGGCTACGCTGGTCGGTGCAGACATATCCCACAGAATGCGCTCCAACAGGGCAGGGGCGGCTGGCAAGCGGGCCGGCCGTTGGCGAGGTCTTTGGCAATGGCGTGCCCTATGTTGTTGTGGGCTATGGCGAGATGGATACCTGCGATGGGGGCGTTGCGCTCTACGATGGGCGCAACGGCACGCTAATATGGCGGTTCAGCCTGAAGGCGTGGGTGGACAGCGAAGGGTTGCCCCCCGAAAACCTCTATGGTGTTGTCTCCACGCCGGCCCTGGCCGACACCGATGGCGATGGGATTATGGAGATTGGTTTCGGTGGGTGGGACCGCCATATCTACCTGCTCAATGGCAACGATGGCACCGTGCGCTGGTACTACCGCGCCTACGATACCACCTGGTCCTCCCCCGCCTTTGTCAACATAGACAGTGATCCACAACTTGAAATGGTCATCGGTACCGATATAACCGCAAACCCGGTCTTTGAGCCACCCACCTACAATGGAGGGTACGTCCTTGCGTTTGACACGCAAGCCCGCAACCCGAAACAAATCGGCTTTCGAGAAGGGTATATATGGATGCAATTCTTCGACCAGGTGATCTACTCATCCCCGGTCATTGCCGATGTGCTCCCTTCCAATCCCGGAAGCGAGATCATCATTGGCTCCGGCTGCTACTGGCCCGACAACAGCTCCCCGAAACGAGGAAACTGGCTGAAAATTTTACGAATGAGCGACGGAGCCACGCTCCAGACCCTCAATGCCGATGTGTGCGTGGCTTCCTCCGCAGCAGTCGGCGATATTGACGATGATGGGGAACTGGAGATTGTGGCAACGGTCAATGGGGCAACGGAATTTGGCGGCAACGGCTATAGCCACATTGTTGCCTGGGACCCGACCACCCCCACCCCGAAATGGACCATTGCACCAACTGACCCTAACACTGTGTCGGGAGACCCCTACGGGGGTGATCTCCAGTCGCCGGTGATAGCCGACGTGGATGGCAACGGCTCACTCGAAGTGTTGGCCGCGATGGGGTGGGCGGTTGTCGTCGTAGAGGGCAAAACGGGTACGCCCCTGACCTGCCAGAACGCCCAGACCTGCGGCAACCAGACGACACTCTTTACCTGGGACACCATGAAGGCAACGCCCGCCGTGGGCGACATCAACAACGACGGTGTTCTGGAGGTGGTGATGGGCGGGGGGAATTTCTACAACAATGGGTATGGCATGCTCTATGCCTGGACAAGCCTGGCCGGGCACATCCAGAGCACACCGGGGAGCCAGCCAGCCTACAGCGCACCCTGGCCCATGTTCCGCGGCAATGCCAACCGCACCGGGGTGCATACCACTCCACGCATTCTCGCTTCGTCTGAGCAGCTCAGGAGCCTGGTATCACCTGAGCGATCTCGTACCCATACCCTGACCTTTGCTAATGGTGATGGAACATCGCTTGACTGGAGCATCGTGGAGGACGACCCACACAACCTGCTCACGCCCTCCCGCACGAGCGGGACTTCATCCGACCCACTCGCGGTCACTGTCTCTGTTCCAGCCGATGGTCTGGTGGGGCCGGGGACATATCAGGCAATCCTCACGGTTTCCGCTGGCGATCTCACGCCGGTTGATGTTGTCTTTTCAGTACAGGTGGTTGAGAAGATCGAGACGCTCTACCTGCCGCTTGTGAAACGGGGCGGGTAGGAATTAAAGACCTGGGGGAGGGGGAACAGCGAGAACGGCCCGTCAACCGCAGATGGCTTGTGCTCATCGGGGGGGCGGGCCTGCTTCTGCTGGTCATGGGGTGGCGGCTGTTCTGGTTCCTCACCGACGATGCCCATATTGCCTTTCGCTATGTGAGCAACAGCATGCTCGGTTATGGCTATGTGTGGAACCCGCCCCCCTTCCGCCCGGTCGAGGGGTATACCAGCTTTCTGTGGATTGTGCTGCTGGATGGTATCTGGCGGCTTACCGGGATGCAGCCTCCCGACGCAGCCAACGTTGTTTCGCTGCTCTTCTCGGCCCTGACGCTGGCCCTCAGTGCAATGCTCGTGCTCCGGATGGACCTCTCCCCCCCGCTTCGCCGCCATCGGCTCCTGTTCCTGGCGTTTGTTTTGCTTGGCATCGTGAGCAACCGCACCTTTCTTGCCTGGAGTAGTTCCGGGTTGGAAACCGCCATGTTCAACTGCTTTCTGACGCTGTGGATTGTCTGCTGCTTGCTGCTGCCCGCGGGGAGTGTGCGCTGGCTTGCTGGCATCGCCACCGCCGCAGTGTTGACCTACCTCACACGCCCGGATGGGGTGCTGGCAGTGGGAGCAACACTGCTGTTGGCGGGCGGGTGGGTGCTCTGGCGTGTGCTGCATCCGAATAGAGCGGGTATCAAGGGACGAGACCTGCTTGCACTCACGCCACTGCTGCTGGTTCCGCTGCACCTGCTCTGGCGGCACAGCTTCTACGGAGCGTGGCTGCCCAATACCTACTATGCCAAAGCGACGGGGCATGCTTTCTGGCTTGAGAGCGGGATCAACTACGCGCTCTCGTTCGTTGTCGAGTATGCGCTCTGGTTCTGGCTTGCGCTCCTTGTTGCCGTTGTCGTGGTGCGGGCCCTTCCTGCCCGCTTTCGGCTCCTCTCGCCCATACAGCTTGTCGTGGTGCTGGTCATTGTAGCCCACTGGTTTACCTACACGGTGTATATCGGGGGCGACCATTTTGAATTTCGCGTCTATAGCCACCTTATTCCCCTGCTGTTCGTGTCCTTCCTCTGGATGCTCAACGAGCTACGGGCCCGGGCGTGGCTGGCCACGCTCCTGTTTGGAGCCTGGCTCGTCTTTGCACAGCCAATCCCGTGGGGGCACCGGGCCATCACGCATACCCTGACCGAACGGGAGCAAACGGGCTTTCTCAAGGCTTCGCTGGCGGAGGCGGCCCGCGAGCAGTTCGGATTCCTCCCCGACGTTATCATTGCCTACCTGCGCTGGTATGACACAATGCAGTTCTGGCTCATTGACCATGCAATCTGTATGCGCCACCAGGAGCACAAGGTATTCTACCGTTCCCTGCGCGAGATACTCCCACCGCGGGAAGTGGGAAAGCAGATACGGGACGATGGCTACCCGGTGCTGGCGGGGCAGTCGGTGGGGGTATTGGGATGGGTTCTACCTTATGTCAACATCATTGACACCTATGGGCTGAATGATTACGTTGTTGCGCGGAACCCGATGCTGCACCCCGGACGGGTGATGGCCCACGAACGTACCCCTCCTGGTGGTTATGTCGAGTGTTTTACACCGAATGTGGTACAGGAATGGAACCGCGGATTTGTTATCTATGCAAGAGAGGAGCCGATGACCGCTGATCGTATTGTTGCGTGCGAAGAACACTACGCTGAAATCGTGAGGAGCGGTAGATAGCAGGCAGTTTCACCACAAAGGCACGGGAGTACACAAAGGAAACCTCTTTCGCATTCACAAAGCCTTCGTGCCCTTTGTGCCTTTGTGGTTTTTCCAAGTGTTCAAGCGAACATGGTATCAGTCCCCCCACCGGTCCTCCCCCCAGCGGGGGGAGGGATTGGGAGGGGGGCCGCGTCCGCATCGGGGCGAGCGAGATGCTTGCGCTCCCAGGCATTGGGGATTGCCCGAACCCGGTGAACGCTTACAGACTGTTTATCCGAATTTGGTATCAGGCCGGCACATGCGGCACATGCTCGGCAATTGAGGCAATACTCCGTTCTGAAACACTCGCAATGGCTGCCAGACGCGGCATCAAGGCCGCGAAGTTCTCAAAATTCAACGACTGGCTTCCGTCGCTCCGCGCCCGGTCCGGGTCGGGGTGGACCTCAATGATGATACCATCGGCTCCAACGGCCAACGAGGCCAGCGAGAGCGGTGGCACGAGATGCCATTTTCCCGTGCCGTGGCTCGGGTCCACAATGACAGGAAGATGGGAACGGCGTTTGACCAATGCAACAGCATTGAGATCGAGCGTATTGCGCGTGGCTGTTTCAAAGGTGCGGATACCGCGCTCGCACAGGATGACGTGGGGATTGCCCTGGGCAATGATATACTCGGCACTCAGGAGCCACTCCTCGATGGTGGCCGAAAGCCCGCGTTTGAACAGGACCGGTTTGTTGGTCCGCCCCACTTCCTCAAGAAGCTGGTAGTTTTGCATATTGCGCGCACCAATCTGCAAGACATCCGCGTAGCGGCAGACCATCTCCACGTGGGTGGGGGTCATCACCTCGGTGACAACGGGCAGCCCCGTTTCCTCGCGGGCCCGGGCCAGCAATTTTAGTCCCTCTTCGCCCAGGCCGCGGAAGGAGTAGGGCGAAGAACGCGGTTTGAACGCCCCCCCCCGCAGCATTGTTGCGCCCGCCTCGCGCACGGCATAGGCCGTGGAAATAATCTGTTCCTCGCTCTCAACCGAACAGGGCCCGGCAATGACCACGCACGCCGGGCCGCCAACTTCGATACCACAAACATCCACAATGGTATTGTGCGGATGAAACTCTCGTGAGGTCAGCTTGTAGGGACTGGAAATACGTACACACTGGAACACCCCGGTGAAATACTCCAGTTCTTCCTTCAGCGTGGGGGAAATAGATGCACCGACAACGCCAATTATTGTCCGCTCTTCGCCACTGGAGATGTGCCCCTTGAGGTTGTGTTCGGCCAGGCGGTCAAGAATAGCTTCGACATCGGAACTCGTCGCATCGTTTCGCATCACGACGATCATGGAATTATCCTCCTCTTTGACTGGTGATAGATGTTCGCCCATTGGATTGACGGTTGATGGAACCAGGTGCATAGTGGGCTTCTGGGCGACCACGGCTATGGTACTCATTTCTCATTCTCCCTCTGAGCGTGTTCAGGGCGCAACATACGCGCCTCTCGAAGATAGACATGGACAATCTCATCTGCACGCCGTGTGGTATTCCAATGAATGAGAATGCGGATACACCGCGGCAGGCTTCCCGGCACCTTCATCTCCTGCCCACACATCAGAGCCGCGTTGCTCCACCCGATTTCGCGGGCAGCCACAGCAGGAAATTCAGCATCTAAATCTGGTGTCGTGGTAAAAATGGCACTGGCTACATCGTCAACCTGTATTCCGTTGGCTTCGATAAGGTTTGTGAGCAGTTCGTGAGTGGCCTGGAGAATCGCTTCGCGTGTGTTCTCGCTGGTTGTGATAGCCCCTCGAATACCCCGACACCAGATAGGTTCCATAATCCCTCCTTATTTGTGTTCTTTGTTTGCAACCCTTGCTTGTCTCTCTTGCTTTTCACAACAGACATCGTTTGCCGACCGACCCAACAGAAAAAGCGTGGAGCCTTTTGTGCCCCACGCCCTGTGTTCTTCTCTTTTTCTCTAGCAAAAACTACGCAACGGGAGGCAACCAGACGCTTTTGTCGCTGGCATAATAAAACCAGAAGAAGAATGCGAAAGTATCGCGTCGTGTTGTTGCCATTTTCGTTGTCACTGTACAAAAAATCCCTGATAATAATAGCTGGCCCAACTATAGCATAGAATTCGGGGGAAGTCAAGATCGGCGGGGGGCTTGTAGCTTCTACACCTATCCTGTGTCGTTTTTTCTCTGCATTGAGATCGAGAAACCTATGAACAAGCAACAGCTTGTCCCATACGTCCTATTGAAAAGGGATATTTCGTTTGTCCGATTCTTCCTCCTGCAGGGCGAAAAATTTTGCTTCCCCTGATTTTCTATGCTACTATGCTACGTAGGCATTTCTTCTGTCGGGCCTGAATAAGGGGCCCGTCTTGGCATACGTGCGGTTAACCTTTCTCGTACACGTCCCTGAGAGTATTCCGACAATCACTCCACACGTCCCGATGGAACTGAGATGAAATTGTCTGCTGAATTTTTTGGAAACAGGACATTCCTTGTGGAGGAAAAACTATGAGTTCTTACGGTGGAATGCGTCGAAAAAGACGCACTTTTGTGACAACGGCTCTGGCCATTTTTGTTGTAGCACTTCTCTCGCTGCTGCCGATCCTTTCGGTGCCGCGGACGTATGCAGCAGAACCGACCGGCCACGCAAGCGATTTTGTTGCCACGGCCAGCCAGTGTAGCATCATGCTGACCTGGACTGACGCAGGTGGTTCGGATTTGCCAGACGGCTACCTTGTTCTGGCAAACAAAACCGGTACGTTTACCGACCCGGTTGACGGCACCTCCTATCCCGACGATCTCGACCTCTCCGACGGAAGCGGGGCCTTCAATGTGATGTACTCCTCGTCCTACGGCGATGAACGGGCCTGGTGGACTGGCCTGGATGGCAATACTACTTACTACTTCTAGGTCTACCCCTACGCCGAGGATGAGGTTGGCTTCAACTACAAGACCGATGGCACCGTCCCCGATGCGAACGCAACGATTACCCCTGGTATCTACGGGGTCAAGTATGAAGACCTGAATGCCAACAGCGAACTTGACTCCTATGAACTGGTTGGGGGCGATGATGGCATCGTTATCTTCATTGTTGACGTTTCGGGCAGTACGGA
>DAOTUE010000157.1:0-8444 GCA_034436975.1 Chloroflexaceae bacterium | reverse complement strand
CTTCTGCCGCTGGCCACTAGCTATGTGGGCCGCCCCATCAGCGATATGAATCAGCTCTACTACCAGTGGGCCGCCTTCGTGGAATACCTCATCGGGGAATATGGGCGCGAGCAGTTTGACGCGGTGTATATGAGCGGCAGCAAGTCGCCAGGGTCGGCAGACTATGCAGGCATCTATGGGAAGGATCTCCCCACGCTGGAGCAGGAGTGGCAGGCGTGGCTCGGCTCAATAGCCAGCCAGGATATTTCCAGGATATTTCGACAAACTGACGACCCGGACAATCGAGCAACCCTCACCCGAATCGCCCCCACCGTTTGACGACCATGTACTGGTTGTCCACCCACGCGACAAAGCAAAGTGGCCCCGCCGACGCGGGCGTGTCCAGCACACGCCGGCCATCTACCGTAAAACGGACCATCTGCTCACCCCACTCGATACCGTAGATATGCCAGTCGGTCATCTCACTCTGGAGCAACGTTTCGCGTATCCTCAGTTAGTTATATCCCACCGCTAAAGCTGGTGGACTTTACGGACTGTTTTTGTAACATTTCCCTTCTGCAATCGTTAGCATAAAAGGATGAGATAGCCCACAACTCAATCGCATGGGTTTGTGCTCGTTCCTTCTCCTCGGAAGGATGCAGTACAATAGGCAGGTTGATCAGGGAGCTTTGCACACCTCTGTGTGTCGCAGAAGAACGTTTTTCTGGTGTAACTGTGGGCTGAAGCTGCTCGGGCGAAACTTTTCTCCCACAGCTCAAGCATGTGGACTTCCATAGCCTGAAGGCAAGCATCGAAAGAAAGGCAAGCGTTTACTGCGGTCGGGCAACCCTGATCCCTGGAGGCACAAATGTCTCGCTTGCCTCGATGCGGGCGCGGCCCCCTCCCCCCAGCGTTTAGGGGCGGACAGGTTCCGATTTTATGGCTTTGGAATGAGGCAGAAATAATGTGCCAACAGGTTGGTGTATTCCGCTTGCCAATGGCATATAGAGCCTAACTCGACAATAAACTGTCCGCCCCTAACCCCCCCAGCGGGGGGAAGACAGGTGGGGGCCTGAACGATTACAAAGAAAGGGAACCAATAAAACTATGACTTATTTGCGTAATCGCTATTTTCTCCTTACTGATATACTCCTGCTCACAATAGCTTCCTATGGGAGCTATGTCTTGCGGTTAGAAACATTCAACATCCCGCTCAATGCCCTGCGCGGTTTTTCGCTTTTTACCCTTGCGGTCCTCCTCATTGTGCCTATCATTTTCTGGATGAGTGGGGTATATAGCCGCTACTGGCGTTATGCGTCGGTGGAGGAGGTGTTTTTACTGGCAAAAGCGATCACAATTGCCACGATCCTTGCTAGCAGCATCAGCATCCTGTTGCTACCTCTGTTGCCCTCGCAGCCAATTATCCCACGCTCCATCCCCACTATTTTTCTACTCCTGGCCCTGGGGGCCACCGCCGGTCCGCGCCTGTTTGTGCGCTTGATGACACGCTACCCGCGTGGGCGCAACAGGGGCAAAAATGGCAACGGAGCAAAGGTGTTAATCATGGGGGCAGGTGAGACAGGGGCGTTAATCTTGCGCGAGATGCAGCGCAATCCGACGCTGGATATGAAAGTGGTTGGTCTAGTAGATGATGATGTGGCCAAACTCGGGGTGTGTATCCATGGGGTGCCCGTGTTGGGTGGGCAAAAGGATATTCCCCGGCTGGTGCAGCAATACCAGGTCAGTCAGGTTATTATCGCTATGCCCACCGCACCGGGCAAAGCGATCCGCGATGTGGTAAAGATCTGTGAGCAGGTGGGAGTGAAAACGCGCACATTGCCCGGTCTCTCTGAGATTATCAAAGACCAGGCCCAGATCAGTCAACTTCGCGATGTCCAGATCGAGGATCTCCTGCGGCGTGTGCCTGTGGCGACAGATATTGCTGCTGTCCGAGAACTGGTCCGCGGACGACGGGTCCTGGTCACAGGTGGTGGTGGCTCCATCGGGAGCGAGCTGTGTCGCCAGATTCTTCGCTGTGAGCCGGCGGCCCTTATTGTCCTGGGGCATGGGGAAAACAGTGTCTTTGGCATCAGTAACGAACTCCAGCAGGCCATCCGCGCTGCCGGGTACGACAAACCCTCTGGATATACCCCTCCCATGCTCCACACCATCATTGCAGATATTCGCTTTATGGAGCGGCTATGGTCCATCTTTGAAACGCACCGCCCGGAGATTGTCTTTCATGCCGCGGCACACAAACATGTGCCCTTGATGGAAGCCAATCCGGCCGAGGCTGTCACCAACAACATTCTGGGGACAAAGAACCTGCTTACTTGCGCACAGCAGGCCGGTGTCGAACGGTTTGTAATGATTTCGACTGACAAAGCCGTCAACCCAACAAACGTCATGGGGGCATCAAAACGAACTGCCGAGCTGCTGGTACATCATGCGGCCCTGACAAGCGGGTTGCCCTATGTCGCAGTGCGCTTTGGGAATGTGCTGGGGAGCCGGGGGAGTGTTGTCCTGACCTTCAAACAGCAGATAGCAGCAGGGGGGCCTGTTACCGTCACGCACCCGGAGATCACCCGATACTTTATGACGATTTCTGAGGCAGTGCAACTGGTGCTGCAGGCAGCCGTGCTGGGGCAGGGCGGCGAGATTTTCATGCTTGACATGGGCGAGCCAGTGAAGATTGTTGATATGGCACGGGACATGATCGAGCTATCCGGGTTGGAAGTGGGACATGATATAGATATTGTTTTCACCGGTTTGCGCCCTGGCGAGAAGCTGTATGAAGAACTGTTCATTGCGGGAGAGGAATATCAACCCACGCCCCACGAAAAAATCTCCCTTGTAGTCAACGCCAGCATGGTATCCTCCCCCAACCTCAGCGAGATGGTCAATACGATTGAGCAGGCCGCCGAACGCGATGACCACGTTGCTATCCGTCACTTGCTCAAGATGCTGGTCCCAGAATATCAACCCCCTCAGAAAGTGGAGGCAACGAGCGATTTTCTCTGTCTACGTTGGACATCTCCCACCGTTTCTGATATGAAGAGCAAAAGTGTTGGAGCAAATAGTCCAGTGTAGTCAGCTACCCTCCACCGCAACTCCTGTTCGGAGACAGGTTCTGGTTTCGTCAGGTATTTTTTCCGTGGTGGACGACAAACACCCGGTTCCACTGCGGCCTTGCCGCGACAGAAGCGTTCATACCGAGAACATTTCATGAAAAAATACAGAGCACAAATTCAATTTTGATAACCGAAAGGAGGACGGCGGCACTTCCTCTACCCGCTGAAGCGAGTGGATTCCTGTGCCGCCATTTCTATGGCACATCTTCTCTTTTTCATTTTTCTGGGCTTCTTTTTGGGAGCATTCGGGACACTGGTTGGTACAGGCGGGGGATTTATTCTTGTTCCTGTATTGCTCTGGCTCTACCCGAATGAAAGCCCGATATTTATCACCAGTATTTCACTGGCCGTCGTCAGCGTCAACTCACTCTCCGGCGTTGTGGCCTATCGCCGAATGAAGCGGATAGATTTTCTTTCTGGCGGGATCTTCTCCGCTGCCACCGTTCCCGGTGCAATTCTTGGGGCCAGTAGCACCGTCTTTGTTCCCCGCGGGATGTTCGATGCGCTGATAGGGGGAGTGTTGCTTGTTGCCTGCATTCTGTTGCTTTCTCGCCCGGCAGGAAAAAGAGCATCATCCGATCTGTCCTGCACACCTGCGGCCAATGCTGCTGCTATCTCGCGTCGAAAACGGATCATTGGGGCGACCCTCAGTTTTTTCATCGGGTTTTTCTCTAGCATGGTTGGCATAAGCGGCGGCATCTTTCAGGTTCCCATGATGGTCTATGGTCTGGGATTCCCTGTGCATATCGCCGTGGCAACCTCAGAGTTTATCCTGGCCCTAAAGGGGTTGGCCGCAAGTAGTGTCCACTTCTTCTCCGGAGCAATGTTTGCCGGTATCAAGCAAATTATTGTCCTCTCCATCGGGGTGGCGTTTGGGGCCCAGGCAGGAGCGTGGCTTTCATCCCATGTCCAGAGTGTCTGGATTATGCGGGTACTGGCTCTCTCCATCGGGACCATTGGAGTCCAGTTCCTCATCAGTGGTCTGGCGATATTGTGACCACCTATTCCTCTATTCCTCTATTCCTATTAGCCTTGCGGAAACCTGTGGTATTATATGGGGAATGCGAAAGCGATGAGGAAAAAGGAACGTAGAGGTCAGGAAAATATCAGGAGGCAAATAACGTATGAGCTGTATTACTCCCTATGGAGGCCAGCTAGTCAATCTGCTCGTTTCGGAAGAAAAACAACAGGCACTGAAAGAGGAATCCCGCAGTCTTCCTTCAATCCAGCTTTCTACTCGCGCTGTGTGCGACCTGGAACTGCTGACTATAGGAGCATTTTCCCCGCTCGACCGCTTCATGGGAAAAGCCGACTATGAGCGCGTTATCAATGAGATGCGTCTGAGCGATGGCACGCTCTTTCCTCTCCCCATAACGCTGACGGTTGATGAAGCCGCTTTGAAACCCGTTGATGGAGCCGTTGCCCTACGAGATTCGCGCAACAAT
The DNA here is from genome assembly GCA_034436975.1 of Chloroflexaceae bacterium. Taxonomy (GTDB): domain Bacteria; phylum Chloroflexota; class Chloroflexia; order Chloroflexales; family Chloroflexaceae; genus JAAUSY01. The sequence continues at coordinate 3,889 of DAOTUE010000157.1, read as the reverse complement.
GTTCTTGGCATTATGCAGGTAGAAGAAACCTTTGCCTGGAACCCACAGGAGGATGCTCGACTCTCTCTGGGCACCACCGACTCGCGCCACCCGCTCGTATCGGAGATGATAACCTGGGGCAACCGTTGTATCTCTGGCCCCATTCGGATGCTTGAACTACCACGCTATTTCGATTTTGTTGACCTTCGCCGCACACCAGCACATGTTCGCCACTTGCTAGAGCAAATGGGCGCATCCAACGTCGTCGCGTTTCAAACACGCAACCCGCTCCATCGCATTCATGAGGAGCTGACAAAACGCGCTGCCGATGAGGTGGGAGGAAGTTTGCTTATTCATCCTGTTGTGGGCATGACCAAGCCGGGTGATGTAGATCACTTTACCCGGGTGCGCATCTACCGCACGCTCGTAGAACGATATTATGACACGGACCGAACGTTGTTGAGCTTGCTCCCGCTGGCTATGCGAATGGCTGGCCCCCGCGAAGCCCTGTTGCATGCCATTGTCCGCCGCAACTATGGTGCTACTCATTTCATTGTTGGGCGCGACCATGCCGGACCTGGCAAAGATAGCACAGGCAAGCCTTTCTATGGTCCCTATGATGCTCAGGAACTGCTTCGCCAGCACGAAGATGAAATCGGGGTGCAGATGGTTCCCTTCAAAGAACTGCTCTATATCGAAGAAAAGGGCGAATATGTCGAAGCAAACAAGGTCCCCGAAGGAGCAACCGTAAAGAGTATTTCGGGAACCCAGGTACGAGAAGAATATCTGGCCCAGGGAAAATCGCTCCCTGAATGGTTTACCCGCCCCGAAACCGCCGAGATTCTGGCCCAGATGAACCCGCCGCGCCACCAGCAGGGATTCTGTATATGGTTCACAGGGTTGAGCGGAGCTGGCAAATCAACCATCGCCGAGGTGTTGACGATCCTGCTATTGGAACGGGGGCGCCAGGTGACGATGTTGGATGGCGATGTGGTGCGAACCCATCTCTCAAAGGGATTGGGCTTTAGCAAAGAGGACCGCGATACAAACATCCTGCGGATTGGCTTTGTCAGTGGTGAGATTGTGCGCCATAATGGGGTGGTGATATGTGCCGCTGTCAGTCCCTACCGTGCTACTCGTGACGAGGTACGCAAGATGATGGGCGAAGATCGCTTCATCGAAGCATTTGTTGATACGCCGCTGGATGTGTGCGAACAACGCGATGTCAAGGGGCTTTACTCGAAAGCACGCCGTGGGGAGATCAAAGGGTTTACGGGCATTGATGATCCCTACGAGCCACCACTCAACCCGGAGTTGACACTCGATACCGTGAATCGTCTCCCAGAAGAAAACGCCTATGCAATTATCTCCTTGCTTGAGGACCGGGGGTTCTTGTATCCGGGAGGATCATGATTGAAATGAGGAAAGGATAGAACCCCATGGACTCCTATGAACGAGAACAACACTGTGTCATCCAGGCTGCCTGCCAGGCCGCGCTCCTCACCCGCCGTGTTCACCAGCGTCTGGTTGTCGCGGCCGAGAAGGGGGAAGGTGAGCCAGTGACCATTGCCGACTTTGGCTCGCAGGCATTGCTTTGCCGTGCCCTCTCAAAAAACTTCCCCTCCGATGCCGTGGTGGCCGAGGAGCGGGCCAGCGACTTTTTAGAAAAAGTCCCTCCCGACCAGCAAGAAGCTATTGTCCAGTTCCTGGAGGATGCGCTCGAAGAGCCAGTTTCTCAAGAAACCCTCTGCACATGGTTGGAGCAGGGGCGTAACCACACAGCCTCACGCACCTGGGTTATTGACCCGATTGATGGCACAAAAGGGTTTCTCGCCGGACGACACTATACGATTGCCATTGCTCTCCTGGAAGGGGGGCATCCAGTCTTCAGCATCCTGGCTTGCCCCAAATATCCCCGCCTGGGGATGCAAGGAATACTCTTCTCAGCGGTAGCCGGGGAAGGAGCCTTTTGCTGGCCCCTTCCCGACGCAGGCGGGTCCTGTGGGAAATATGATGATGCCGACGCGGTTGCTGTCTCGGTAAGCCAGCAATCTCTCGCGGCACAGGTCCGTGGGTTGGAGAGTGTCGAAGAACGACACACCAACCATGCCGCGCTTGAGCGGGTACGAGTGGAGGCAGGCTTTTCAAGTGCGCAGGTTGTACGGATGGATGGGCAGGATAAGTATGCGGCCATTGCTGCTGGCGATGCTGAATACTACCTGCGCCTTTCTCCGCGTGCAGACTACCGCGAAAAGATCTGGGATCATGCGGCGGGGTGGCTGATAGTCCAGGAAGCCGGGGGAATGGTAACGGACCTGCACGGAAAGCCGCTTGATTTTTCTGCTGGTTCCCGACTGGAGCATAACTACGGGATTATTGCGAGCAACGGGCCCATCCACGATGCAATTGTTGAGGCTATCCGTTCAACGGTATGAGAGCCTTATCTTCCACCGCTAAAGCTGGTAAGCTCTACGGGCTGTTTTTTGTAATCTGATGGGCGAAGAAGAAACAAACCGGCTCCCCCTTTCTGCCAGACAACCGCGCTTTTCGAGGTTCCGTCGCATTCTGACGGACAGTGAAATCTGGGTGGTGGGGGGAGCCGTGGCAGCCAGCGTTGTCAGTGAGCGATTGCTGTTGCCAGCCCTGCTCATTGCTGTCGCATACTGGATTATCCGCTGGCTGGCTTCGGGCCGCCTGAGCGTGCGCACACCCGCCGACTGGTCTATCATCGGGCTTGTGCTCATGCTGCCGCTCACGCTCCTGGTAACGCCTCACCCGGAGACAACGATCCCCCAGGTCTACCGGCTGCTCACAGGCATCGCCCTCTACTATGCCCTGGCCAACTGGACTACCTCTGCGGTTCGGTTTCGGCTGATATGGGGGGGCGTAGGGTTGGCGGGGGTGGTGCTGGCATTCTTTGCCCTGGTCAGCGTTAAGGAGATACAGAGAACAGTTGATTTCGTTCCCGCTTCGCTCTACGATACGTTCGTCCAGACGATTTCAGATGCAGTAAACCCCAATGTTATGGCGGGGCAACTGGTTATCTTGCTGCCAATGCTGCTCGCTCCGCTGGTGTTTGCGGTTCGATGGCCGGTGCGGTGGCTTATCTGGCTCCTGGCAAGCGGAGTTATTCTGGTCATGGTGGGGGTCATGCTTCTTGCCCAGTCGCGCGGGGCGTTGATAGCTCTGGGGCTTGCTCTGGCAACAATGTTCCTGCTGCGTTGGCCAGAAAACTGGTTGCGGACTGTGCTGCTGATGCTCATTGGCGGAGCAGGCCTGCCTCTGCTTGGGTGGGAGCGCATGCTAGATCTTGTTTCCGCCAAAGATGCACCTGGCGGAGTAGAGGGGCGGATAGAGATATGGACGCGAGCCTGGTATATGCTTCAGGATTTTCCCTTCACCGGCTGTGGAATGGGAAATTTCCAGCAAACCGTCGCACGTCTCTACCCTTACACTATCATACCAGAAAATCGAGGGGAGCATGCCCACAACATCTTTTTTCAGGTTGGGGCCGACCTGGGCCTGGGGGGGCTGATTGCGTGGCTCGCTATCCTGCTGGTAGTTGTTGCCGCTGCGTGGCAAGCCTACCGGTATGGTGCTGCGGCAGGCAACAACGAAATTGCCGCAGCCGGGGCGGGGTTGGTTTGCAGCCAGGTCGCTCTCGTGATGCATGGGATGGTTGATGCTGTCACCTGGGGGATGATCCGCCCGGCCCCTCTGGTGTGGGTGCTCTGGGGATTGGCGGTAGTGAGCAGGCCGGCTTTTGCAGGGAAAACCAACCCTGGTTCCGACTCTGCCGCATCCCACACCCTGTGACAACTCCCAATCCTAAAGGATCGGGCTTCTCAGACAACCCTCCCCACCGGGAAGGTTTGCGTCTGAAGGCGGTGCCCCCACCTTATGGGGAAAT
>DAOTUE010000156.1:0-11618 GCA_034436975.1 Chloroflexaceae bacterium | reverse complement strand
GATAGGACAGGCGCGTACATCCAACAACCTGGCTCTGGTGATGCTTGGACGTGGGAAACTCCAGCAAGCCAGAAGACTCTATGAGTTTAGCTGTGAGCAGTTTCGGAACGCTGGCTCCGAGCAGTTGCTTGCACTCTCAACGCTCAATCTTGGGGAGGTCCTGTTGTTGCAAGAACAACCACGCGAGGCAATGCAGCTTTTTCATGAGAGTATCGAAATTCTTGAACGGATCAATTCCCCTATAGATCTGCCCGAAGTGTTGCGGCTGAGTGCCGAAGGGTCGCTGGCCCTTGCCGACCACGAGCAGGCAACAGCGTATGCCACCCGCTCACTGTCCATGGCCCGCGACCTGGGGTTGGCTCTCGAAGAGGCGATGGCCTACCTTGTCTCTGGTCAGATTGCCCTGAGCCAGAAAGATTTTGCCGCAGCCAGAGCCTATCTTGAGCAAAGCCATGCAGCCCTTGAACCGCTTGACTACCGCTACGAACTGGGAAAAGTGCTCTTCTGGAAAGCGCGACTGGCCCGGGCCAGCGGAGATCTTGCCCAGGTTTCCCCCTTTTTGCAGCAGGCAAAAGACATTTTTCAGGAACTGGACGCTCAACGCGACTTGCTGTTGCTTGAGGAATTTGAGCAGGAGGTTGAGCATACGATGGGGCACCAGCAAGGAGCTGTCCCGGCCACGGTTGTCTCTGCCACGGAGAACCCCGACGAGCCAGCAGGCAGATAAGGGATATGTAACATTCATCTCGGATACTCGTTTAAGAAAGCAAAGCGAATGATAACCCGTTGCTGCTTCGCTCTACCCTTGCTCTGCCCAACGCGGCCTTATTCAACCCTGCTCCTTACACCTGTTTTACCCGCTGCTCTCAAACAATTGATACGACGAAGCTCCCCCCTCCCAATCCCTCCACCCAGCGGGGGGAGGATAGGGGGGACTGAACAATTACCCGTCTATTATTTCCGTTGTTTATCACATTGGTATGTGTCTCCTGATCTTCATATAGAGGAGGATGTTTAGATATGAATACTCGTCACCTGTTTCGCAATATCTTGCTTGTGCTATTTGCCAGTGCTTTGCTGTTGCCCGCCGGCTTCTTCCAGGCTTCATCACAGCCAGTTCGGGCGCAAGAAACAGCACCGTCCGCCAACGGTTCTGACCCGGGCCTTGTATCCACGCCCATTCCACTCCCCCCAATGGACGAATCCGAGCCAAACGATTTTGAAGATGCTGACGATGATGACCCCGGAGAAATAAATCCTATCGGGACAACAGACGATCCATCCTGGACCCAGACCATTAGCGGAACAATTAGCCACGCTGATGATCTTGACTGGTACAAGTTTACAACAACCGTCCCCGCCGCATCGGTCGTTATTACCCTGACAAACCTTCCCGAAGACTATGACCTGGCTATGGGAAACCTGACGATTTTTCCCGAAACGTTTGGGGAAATGGATGACGGGTTGTATACTATTATGGAAATTGGTCGCCGCGCTCGCACGGGTCGCCGCGCTCGCACGGGTCGCCGCGCTCGCACAGGGCAACTTGTCGAAATTGGCCGCCGTGCTCGCACGGGTCGTCGGGCCCGCACGGGTCGTCGGGCCCGTACCGATACCGCTCCTATTTCGGCGGTCAGCATGGAGATGGACCGCGACGACGAACTCATTGAAACCACGCTCTGGCAGCCCGGCGACTACTACGTTGTCGTGCTCAATGCCAACGGCGAGTTTAGCGACCTGCCCTACACCTTGCAGGTTGAGATCAACGACAGTGGGCTGGAAGCCGCTGCGGATGCCCCCACTATCAGCATTGATCCGGCCCAGATAGATCTTGGGGATCGAACCAAAGAAAGCATCAAGACATTGTTTATCTTCAACGAGAGCCGCATGCAACAACTCTATCCCGATGCGGATGTCGGGACGCTTCGCTACAAGATTGAAACCCTCTCCCTCAAGCCGGAAGTCAACGGCGTTATCCTTGACCTGGACACGGTGTTCAACATCCAGGGAAGCCCGATCTTTGAAACGCTCTATAGTGACTGGGACAGCAACCCCGACAACCTCTTCCTGGCGAACCGCATCGCCCAGACGATTGACAACTACATTACCGCCGCCACCCACCGCAACCCTTCGTATACGGAAAACCCTGAGAATTACATCTCCCCGCCGTTCCCAAATGTGCGCTACATCGTTCTTGTGGGGGGAGATGCAGTTATCCCCTTCTATCGCGTGCCCGACCTGACCACATTTGCAAACGAGGCGGAATACAATCTCTACCTGGAAGGGCTGATCAATGAGGGGAGTGCGCTCGGTGGGGCCCTGCGTCATCGTACCACGCTGACCGACGACATCTACGGCAACGACGACCCCTACAACTGGCCAGAGCACCCCTTCTACGTTCCCGACCGTGCCGTGGGGAGGCTGGTCGAGGCACCCGATGACATCATTGGTTATCTGGAGCCATATATTGATGATGAAGCGCAGCTTGTCATTGATGCAACGGACCCGCAGAGCAAAACGGTCGTGACTGGCTACGATTTTCTGGAAGATCAGGCTATTGAGACCTCGCAGATCTTTATCCAGATGGGTCTGAACAATATGAACACGCTCACGACCGATACCTGGACGGCGGATGATTTGAAACAGGCGTGGTTTGATGGGCTGTTCCCCATCTTTCGCACCTCGCCCTATAGTATCACAAGCCGTGTACCCATCCAGTCTATCAATGCCCACTTCGATCACTTCACCGCCATCCCGGCCTACGCCGACAGCAACCCGGACACCGGGGAAGTCCTCTATGCTCAGGATTTGCTCGAACCCTTCCGCGGAGATGGGATGCTGCCCTTCTTCCATAACCAGATTTGCTACTCGGTGGGGTGTCATAGCGGGCTGAATGTGGAATACGTTGAGAATGATGTGCTTGGAGGACTACGCCCGCTCCTGCCGGATACCGAGGTAAAATACCTGGCCGACTTTCCCCAGGCCTTTATCAAGCAGGGGGGAAACTTTGTTGGCAATACTGGCTATGGCTATGGTGATACCGACCTGGTGGCCTATGGCGAGCGGCTTATGTTGCTCTTTACTGCTGAGATAGGCCGCAACGTCCTTTCGGATACGGTCTATATCGGGCAACCCATCGGGGATGCGCTGGCGCAGGCCAAACAACGCTACCTTCGCAACGCCACGACGCTTGAGGTGTATGACACCAAAACACTAATGCAGTCCACACTCTATGGGCTTCCGTTTTTGCGCGTCAAGGTGCCCAACCCGACAGAGATCCCCGACGAAGCCCTGCCCCCCGACCGCACGCCGCCGATGGTCAGCGATCTTGGCACAACCACGCGCATCATCACCTTCACCAACCTGACCTATCAACACGAAACCTCGTGGAATGGGCGGAGCTATCCTGTGCTCAACACAGATCAGGTGGTTGTTGAGGATAGTTTCGTTGCGCCAGGAAATGAAATATCGCTCCACTTCCGGTCTAGCGGGCAGGAGGGTGCGCCTATCTTGCCGCAGTTTGTCTATGACCTCACGCTCCGCGGGAGCCAGGATATGAGCAAGAGGCTGAAGATCAAAGGGGTCATTCTTGCCAATGGGGATGATATATCCATTGAAGGGTATGAGCCACAGGTGACAGAGGCTGTCACCAACAAGCAGGCTGTTTTGCCGCCCACGTTCCCTGCTGGGATAGGGGTCTGGTATCCGGATGGGATTTACAATTACAGTACCACGAATGAGGGAGGGCAGCAGCGCAGTCAATTGCTTGTTATGCCCGTGCAGTATAAGGCGCAAACTGACGACGGGCCACTGGGGGGCACCCAGGGAGAACTCCGGCTCTATGAGCAGTTGGTTTTCAAGGTGCAATACCTCGATCCTTCCGTTTCTGTGCCACCAGACCGGCAAGAAGAGTTTGAGGCCCTGCTGGAAGATACCACACCGCCGGTTATCCGCGAAGTTCGTCTGGTCCATCCCACGCCCGACCATCCCGAAGTCAGGCTCATTGTTGCCGTGTTCGACCCCCAGTCGCCCGAAGGGTTGCCGGGCGAGGGGATGGAAGCGGTTTGTACCTATACTTACGGCACTGGCACAGATAAGCAAGATGTCAAATGGTGGCAGTTGCGCTTTGAGCGAGTTGGTAAGCAAGGTCATGCAGAAATCTGGTCTGCTATTATGCCAGCAACCATAGAGCAGGCAACCGATGTGCGCTTTGTGGTGACAGCCCGCGACCGGGCCGGCAACACGACCTACCACAATGGGAAAGGCGATGCGGTTGTTGCAGATGCGCTGCCCAGCGGGACCGCCCTCCAGCAGACCACGATCCACGGACCACAACCCGAAACAATCCGGTTGAATGAGACGTATATCTTCTCGTCCACGCTCGAACCAACCAGCGCGACCCAACCGGTGAGCTATACCTGGCGTATCCACACCCCCGGCAGCGAGAAGCCTATCGTGATTTCTGGCATGGGGAAAGATACCATACCCTATCAATTTACCAGCGCAGGGGCCTACACAATTACGCTTGCTGTTGATAACCTTGTGACAACGGAAGCAATCCGGAGCGAGCCATATGTTGTAGAGATTGTGCCCGTTCAAGGAGCAACGATAACCGCTCCAACAACCGGCGTTATCAGCACGACCTACCCGTTTACAGCAATGCTCCAGCCAGAGAATGCCACGCCACCCATTCAGTATGAGTGGGCACCAGAGCCGCTGGAAGGGCAGGGAATGCCCCACGCCCGCTATCTGTTTACCACAACAGGCGTACAGACGGTCACGCTCAAGGTATGGAACATTGGCCTGGCCAGTAGCGTGAGCACGTCTCACGGTATCGCCATTCAGAGCGACGCACTGGAGAAAAGCTATGTTTACCTTCCGCTGGTTGAGCGGTAGGCCGGTAAAACGACAAGAGACAGGATGAACACAAACACAACGGGCAAAGAGGGAGACATTCTCCGCATTTGCCCGTTGTATTATTCTCCGGGTCTTTGTCGGTAGACTTGTGGGTGACTACTCCCAACCCTAAAGGATTGGGCTTCCAGGGTCGAAACCCAGGCTGTGTCGCCCCACAGCCAGATTAATCATACCATAATTCCACAACAAGTATGTAAAGCAATCTCAAGCGGCTGAAGCGGAGAAAGCCCGTAAACGGCTTCCCCGAAGGTATCCCAATAGGTATGGTGGTATCATTCGCCTGTACCGCGAACATAGACATTGGGCCACGCCCTGAACCGCGTGAAGAAGGTATCGCGCCGCATTTCTTCCCCATCCTTGAAGATGCTGCGGTAGATGACAATATCGCGCCCATTGCGGGCCACGTCGCTCTGGTAGACGCTCCCTGCGGGGCGGCTCGGATCGTTGATATAGAGTGGCTGTGAAGGGGCCTGCACCTCGTTGCTGATGTAGGGGCCGTCAAACACAACCTGGCGATCGGGCCGCGTGCCATAGAGCTGCACGGTAAAAATCTGGTTTGCTTCGTCCACGCTGGTCTGCATCAGTAGCCAGTGGCCCGTATCATTGACAAACTTCAGGTCGCTCACACCGGTAAAAATTGTGGCATCCATGCCCGGCCCGTTCCCCTCGCTGCCATAGGCGAAGCGGTCATACCAGCTAATATAGAAGGGGTGGGCGTGGCGTTCGGTAATGGGCAGGCCGGCCCAGAAGGCAGCCCGAAACACTGTGGTTGAATTCTGGCAGACTCCGCCGCCCCACTCAAGCTGAGTGCGATTGCCCACAACAGCGTAGCCCTCAACAAAGCCGTTTTCTTCGTTGACCTCGCCAAGCTGCGTATTGAAGGAGAACTCTTCGCCCGGCGCAATGAGCACCCCATCGAGGCGAGCCGCGCCTGCCTTGATGTTCGTTATGCGGTATTGCGCCGACCCCGCAAAGCTGCTTCGCCCCTCGCTGACCAACTCCCGAATCCCCAGACTGTCAAGCGAATCGGCGGTAATGTGGGGAAAGGTTTTTTCCACCGAAAGGGCCACCGTCCGCGTGATGGCGGGGTCGTGATGCAGCGTTGTGCTGATGGCACGGACTGTTTCGGCCTGCCGGAGTTGCCAGCCGGTTTGTCCCTCTTCCACAATGAGGAGTGTGCCCTGCTCAAAGCGCAGCCGCGGCTCTGCCGTCCCCGTGTCCACAAGCTGCGCCAGCCGCTCAACGGCGCGGGTCAGCCGTCCGGGGTCCACGCGCACATCCAGCCGGCTCCCGGCGGGTTCCACAACGAGCAACTCCGAGAGCTTATCTTGCTCCCATCGCCAGGTGCCGGTGGTGTGGGTCAGCACAAGCGTACTCGTGAGAAAATCCTGGGCTTCGGCAACCGCTGCATCCAGAGCCTTGTTGCCAATGAGCGGCGCAAGCGGGCGGGTGCGGATAGCCACTGCCTGTGGAACAAGCTGGCGGAGAGCCAGGATTATCTCAATAACGGTTTCATCGGCCAGCACCTGGGTGCCGTGGCGGGCAGGCGTGGCCAGCACACGCCCCCCTGCGATGCTGAGCGAACCATTGCGCGGAGGCGTTTCAACCGATGGGCTGAGGTCGAGCAGAAAATGCTGGAGGTAGTGCCAGTCTATCACCAGACGCGGGGTCAGTTCCCGCCCATTGTGCCAGAGATCCCACAGCACGGCGAGGCGGGCGACCGGCCCGCCCTGTCGTCCGGCTTCAAGCGCGGTTTCAACCAGATGACTGGTTTCAAACTGCACGCCAAGCTCTGCCAGTGAAGGGTCCCAGCTCTGCTCAAGATAGGTCAGGCGCACCGGCCGACGCACGAAGCCAGCATACTGCTGCGCGAGAACAGCTTCAAGTTCCTCTCGCGAAAGGTTTTCGACCGGGCGGCCCTGCACTCGCACCCCCGGCAGGGCCCGTCCGTGGTAGAAGAGCGAAACCCCATAGGGCAGCAGGAGCAACATCGCCAGCAACAGCAGCACGGTGCGAACAAGCACACGCCAGAGCGACAGAGGTTGTCGGGGCGGGCGGCGGCGGGGCCTGCGGCGGCGAGAAGAGCGGGGAGGGCGGGAAGGCGGCTCCCCCGCGGGGGGCTGTGGCTCCTCGCTACCACGCCGTCGCCGGATGGGCCCATATTCCTGATAATACTCTCCAATCGGCATAGAACAATTCCGGGTATTGTTATTGTTATCTTATCTGACTATCGTTTCTCTCGTGGGAGTATTGTACCGTTCCTGAGAGACTGTGGCAAGGGAGCAGAGAGCAACGGGAAAGCATAAGCAAAAGTATCTGTTCACGTAATTGTTCACTTTTTTGGCAAACCCTGGGAGCGCAAGCGTTCCGCTTGCATTGGGGCGGGAAGGATGGACGCGCTCCCCGAACCCCCGAACCTTCTCTTCCCCTCTTCCCCATTTACCTTTTGTGGTATACTGGACATGGCTTTACCATATACGAGACAAAAGAAGCATGGCATGTTCAATGGGGAATTTATTCTTGATGCGCTTCCCGATGCTCTTGTCGTTTTAGACATCCAACGCAAGGTCCGGTTCCTCAATGTTGCTGCCGAGCAAGCAGGATTTCATCCTGGCGATGACTACCTGGCCCGTCTGCAAGAACTCTTTGCCCCGGATAGTGCCGATGTCCAGGCGATAAAGCGAGGGATTGCCGCCGTTTCTTCGGGACGACAACAGCGGTTCGATCTGGAATATCGCGCAACGGCTGGCTGCAACAAGGAACAACCAGGGAGTGTGTGCTGGTTCGGGATAACTATTACGCCCTACGTTCAAGGGCGCGGCCGGGGGGTTATTATCGAGCAGCGCGAGCAAACCGAACAAGTTGAGCACCGAAAGACGCTTGAAAGTTTGCACGAAAACGACGACCTGCTTCACCTGCTGATAGACAGGATGCAGGATTATGCGATTTTTTTGCTCGATCCCGATGGATGTATCCTTAGCTGGAACGCGGGCGCAGAACGTATCAAGGGGTATGCCGCCAGCGAAATCATCGGGAGCCATTTTTCCCGTTTCTATACGGAGGAGGAACGACAGGAGGGGAAGCCGGCCCGCGTCCTGCGGGAGGCGGTCACGCTCGGACGGTTTGAAGAAAACGGGTGGCGGGTGCGCAAAGATGGCTCAACCTTCTGGGCCAATGTCATCGTGACAGCCCTGCGCGACAACCGCGGCACGCTCCGCGGCTACGCAAAAGTGGCCCGCGACATCACCGAACGCAAGACGATTGAGGACCAGATCCACGCCGGCATAGACCGCTCCGAAATGCTCATCGAAATCTCCCAGGCCTTCGATGAGGTCAGCCTGAACTACCAGATGTTGCTGGATACCATCAGTCGCCTGGTTGCGCTCCTGGTGGGCGATGCCTGCCTCATCCGCCTGGTCTCTCCGGACGGGGAGTGGCTCGAACAGGTCGCCTTCTACCACCCCGACCCGGCGGTTGTCGAATATCTTCACAACCTGATGCTCTTCAGTCCCCAACGAACAGATGAGGGGTGGTCGAGCCAGGTTATCAAGACGGGCCGCCCTATCCTCATACCACAGATGACTCCCGACCATCTCGAAACCCTCGTCAAGCCAGAATACCGCACGACAATAAAACAATACCAGGTCTTCAGTGCGCTTATCCTGCCGCTACGGGCCCAGGGAACCGTTGTGGGGATTGTCAATGTGTTTCGCAATACTGGCTACTCGTATACCTCCGACGACCAGCTTTTTTTGCAGGATGTATGCGACCGGGCCGCCCTGGCGATTGTCAATGCACGCTTGTTTGACGATGCCCAGCGGGAGATTGCCGAACGCAAGCAGGCCGAAGAAGCTCTGGCCTGGGAAGCGGACAGCAACGCCGCCATTGCCGAACTCTCCCGCGCCCTGCTTTCCCAGATCCCGCTCGACGATCTCTCCTTTCTCGTGCTCCAGCAAGCCCGCAAACTCACTGGCAGCACCTATGGCTTTGTAGGACACATTGACCCCGACACGGGCTACCTGGTCTCTTCAACAATGACCCGCGACATCTGGGAAACTTGCCAGGTGCCCAACAAAAGTTTTGTCTTCAAGGAATTTCGTGGACTGTGGGGGTGGGTGCTGAAAAACCGTCAGTCGCTGATGACGAACACGCCGGGGAACGAACCCCGCTCCACCGGCATCCCCCCCGGCCATATCCCCATCCGCCGCTTCCTTTCGGCTCCGGCCCTGATTGGCGATACCCTGGTGGGGCAAATTGCCCTGGCCAATTCGGAGCGCGACTATACCCAGCGCGACCTCCAGCTTGTCGAAGCGATGGCCTCGCTCTACGCCATTTCTCTCCAGCGCAAGCATGCCGAAGATGCCCTGCGCGAAAGCCAGCAACTCCTCCGCTCTGTCGTCTCCAGCGCACCCATCATTCTGCTTGCCGTAGATAGCCGCGGCATTGTCACCCTGGCCGAAGGAAAAGGGTTGCTTGATCTTGGCAGCAGGCCGGGCCAGGATGTGGGAACCCACTATACCAGCCTCTACCGCAACCAGCCGGCTATGACAGAGCATATCCGGCGGGCCCTCGCAGGCGAGGAGATCAACACCACGGTTGATATTGAGGATGATATTGTTGAGAACGGTGCGGATATTCAGGGCATTGAGGCCAGCGAGACCTCGGCGGAGCAGAAGCTCCCCGGCTACAAAACGTTTGAAATGCGCGTCTTTCCGATGTACAACGAGGAAGGGGCTGTGGCCCGGGTCATCAGCGTGGGGGCCGACATTACCGAGCGCAAGCAGGCCGAAATTGTGCGCGAACGGGCCCGCGAGATAGCCGAAGCCGCCACCCGCGCCAAATCGGAGTTTCTCGCCAATATGAGCCACGAAATCCGCACCCCCCTCAATGCCATTATTGGTATGACCAACCTGCTGCATGATACTCCCCTGAACAATGAACAAAAAGAGTTTGTCGAGACCGTCGGGATGAGTGGCTCGGCTCTGCTGTCCATCGTGAACGATATTCTTGATTTTTCTAAAATTGAGGCCGGAAAGCTAGAATTGGAAAACCAGCCCTTCAATCTACGGGAATGTGTGGAAGATGCGCTGGACCTGCTGGCCCCCAATGCCTCGAAAAAACATCTGAACCTGGCCTACTTTATGGACGAGGCGAACCCATCGGTGTTTATTGGCGATGTCACCCGCCTGCGCCAGATTCTCGTAAACCTCCTCAGCAATGCAGTCAAATTTACCGAACAGGGAGAGATCGTTGTTGAGGTGGAGAGCCAGCCGGTGTCGGCACACGAACACCCTCTCCCATCCACAAGCCTGGCCCGCCAGAGCACCTTGCACGAAATCCATATTGCCGTGCGCGACACGGGGACCGGCATCCCGAACGATCGCATTGATCGGCTGTTCCGCTCGTTTAGCCAGGTAGATGCATCAACAGCGCGGAAGTTCGGGGGCACCGGACTGGGCCTGGCCATCAGCAAACGACTGGCCGAGATGATGGGTGGGACCATGTGGGTCGAGAGCGAAATGGGCAAAGGCTCAACGTTTCATTTCACCATTCGGGTCGAAGTCAGCCCCGACCAGACGCTTGTTGCAACGGTCCCGTCGGGGCAACATATGCCGCTCAAGGGCAAGCAGGTATTGATTATCGGCGATAGTTCCTCAAACCGTTCGATCCTGGCACACCATATCGCCTCCTGGGGAATGGTGCCGCACCTGGCAACCAGTGCAGATGAAGCTCTGGAGTGGATTCGCATCGGGATACCGTTTGATGTCGCGGTTCTCGATATGGTTGTGCCAGAGCAAGATGGGCACACACTGGCAACCCGAATACAATCGCACCGCCCATCGGAACGTTTGCCACTCATTCTCTATGCCCTGGTGGGAGCCGCCGGGCCTCTCAACCGCCGCCTCCCGCTGACCGTCTCCGCCTTCCTCTACAAGCCCATCAAACCATCGCAGCTCTACGAGGTACTGGTTTCAATTTTTGAGCAGCGTGACCAAGAGGGGGAACAGGATGGACAGAAGAAGACCCCGCCGCGCCTGGAGTATCCCAGCCGGGAAGGACGCAATCCGCTTGCTGCACTCCGACAGATAAACCCGCACATGGGGCAGGAACACCCACTCAGTATCTTGCTGGCCGAAGATAACGCCATCAACCAGAAAGTCGCGCTCCGGCTGCTGGAAAAGATGGGCTATCGCGCCGATGTTGCCGCCAACGGACAGGAAGTGCTCGACGCGCTTGGGTGGCGTTCATACGATGTCATCTTGATGGATGTGCAGATGCCCGAAATGGATGGGCTGGATGCAACCCGCTACATCCGCAACCACTGGTCCTCCAACCAGCAACCACATATTATTGCCATGACGGCCCACGCCCTGGCCGGCGACCGCCAGCGGTGTCTGGATGCAGGGATGGACGACTACATTAGCAAGCCAGTGCAGATAGAACAACTGGTTGATGCGCTCCAGCGAACCTTGCGGCACCAGCCGTCGGAGAATAGCTCGTAGCGGGCGCGAAAAGCCCCCGACCCAGTGTAGGGTTGCCGGGGGCTTTCGTATTCGCTCTTGTTTACGAGTCTGAGATCAGGACACAACTTGCCTCGGTATTGTAAGATAGCTGCAGAAGGCAAAAAAGAACCAGCGAAGTGAAGTGAAAGGAGATGCTCTCGTATGGATATGGAAACACTTTCCGCTCTGCTTCCCGAC
>DAOTUE010000155.1:0-7440 GCA_034436975.1 Chloroflexaceae bacterium | reverse complement strand
CTTCTGCCGCTGGCCACTAGCTATGTGGGCCGCCCCATCAGCGATATGAATCAGCTCTACTACCAGTGGGCCGCCTTCGTGGAATACCTCATCGGGGAATATGGGCGCGAGCAGTTTGACGCGGTGTATGTGAGCGGCAGCAAGTCGCCAGGGTCGGCAGACTATGCAGGCATCTATGGGAAGGATCTCCCCACGCTGGAGCAGGAGTGGCAGGCGTGGCTCGGCTCAATAGCCAGCCAGGATATTTCGACAAACTGACGGCCCGGGCAATCAAGCAACCCCCACCCGAATTGCCCCCACGGTTTGACAACCATGTACTGGTTGTCCACCCACGCGACAAAGCAAAGTGGCCCCGCCGGCGCGGGCGCGTCCAGCACCAGGCTCCCATCTACCGTAAAACGGACTGCCCGCTCACCCCACTCGATACCGTAGATATGCCAGTCGGTCATCTCACTCTGGAGCAACGTTTCGCGTATCCTCAGCCTGCGTTGGAGGGGGGGCCAGAGGGCGCGGTAGAGCGGGGCTACATTCATAAGCGGCACGGCCAGCGGCGCAAGTGGAATGAGCGCAAGCGCACGGGGATGGAGCGCATCTATTGTGGCGACTTTCCATCCATAGCCGGGCGTATCCAGGTCGAGTTTCATATCTGAGGGGGGAGAGCCATAGAAGAACCAGAGGGTTCGCGGCAGTGTGGGGAGCCGTCCCTCCGGAAACAAAAACGGATAGTTCCAGAACCCGAAACCGGCCGTGCCACGCAACTCGCCCGCCGGGTGGGAGAAGCGGGCGCGAAGCACGAGCCGCAGGGGGGGGAACCAGGGGAAGGGGAGCGCGGAGAAACGCCGGTAATCATCAAGCTGCGCGTCGCTGTAGCTTTTCCTGGTTGCATCGGTTGTCACCAACCGCAGTGTCGAGTCGGTTTGCTCCAGCGAACCGTTCCCTACCAGGTGGTATCGCCAGGCGGGGGTCAGGTCGCCCCCCTCCCTTTGCCAGGTTTTCCCAAATCGTTCGTACCGCGGGTGATTATCAGATCGCACAGGCCCGTTCTCCTTCTCCCCCAGGAATCAACGCGGCGGTTGCCCCCATCGCAGGACTCATCCGATAGAAAAGTACATCGAGGGACTGCCGCCCAGGAATCAACGCGGCGGTTGCCCCCATCGCAGGACCGTTGCGCTCCAGGTGTAGCCGGTTCCCGCCCCGGCCAGCACCACCAGATCGCCATTGCGGAGCAGGCCGTGCTCATCCGCAACGTGCAGGCCAAGTGGCTGATCAACCGACTGGATATGGCCAAATTCGCTGAGGTAGAGCGACTGCTCCGGGCGCAGTCCGAGCGTTTGCAATATCTCCTGATGAAACGAGGGCTTCATATGGGTGATAATGAGGAACCCGATGTCGCTGCGCCTGGCCCCGCTCCGCTCCACAGCCTCATCAATGACGCACACGAAATTGGGGAGCGAGACCGCACCAAGCCGCTCGCGCATATCGTCGAGGTCCGGCACGTCGAGAGAGTGTAGCCCCTGGGCAACCGTTTCGTGGCTGGTGGGGTGGCGACTCCCCCCGCCCGGCATAATCACACTCTCGCTAAAGGAGCCATCCACGAGCACCGCCGAAGCCAGCACGCGGTTGCGCTCCTGCCCACGCCGCAGGAGCAGGGCAGCCCCGCCGGCTCCAAAGTTGAGCATAAAGCGGGTTCTGGGATTGGCATAGTCAAGGAGATCATTTTCGCGGGCTGCCGTCACCAGCAACACAGAGCGCAGATGGGGGTCGGCCCGCATCTGGTCGCACGCCACCTTGAGCGCAAGCGGGGTGCCTGCGCAGAGCGCGTAGATTTCATAGGCCCAGGCCCGCGTAGCCCCGATGAGGTGCTGGATCTTTGCCGCAGCCGACCAGACGAAATAATCCTTGTATTCGCTCCCGTGGTAGATGATGAGATCAACGTCGGCGGGTGCAAGGCCAGCTGCATTGAGCGCACAAACCGCGGCCCGCGCTGCCATCTGCGAGGGTTGATCATCGGGCCCGGCCACATACTTCCGTTGTATCCCCATCTTCTCAATGATGACCGATTCGGGGATACCGGTCTGGCGGGCCATATCGGCGGCTGTCTCAACCTGTTCGGGCAGCCATATTCCTGTTGCTGCTATGCCTATGGGTGGAGTATGCATAGCACAAGCATCCTGAAAAATACGCGGCTACACCGCCTGCTTCTCTTCCGAGTCAGAGCGTCCTCCGGGAATGAGCCGCAGCATCGAACGTCGTTGCGAGGATGGGCTTTTCATCTCCCCATTTCCTTGAAAAAAGGTCATTTCTTGCGGCAGCATTGCCACAACCACGGAGTTTTCTTCTCCGTGTTCGTTCTGGGCGAATGCGTCGGATTGCCAATCGTTAATCCATTCAGAACTATTGACGAGGTAGCGGTAGTGAAATGAGCGTCCGAGGTCAAGATCGAGTGTGACAGACCAGTCGTCATCTTTCAGCTTGAGTGGGGTTGCTGTGGTATTCCAGTTATTGAAGTCGCCTACCAGGTGAATAGAATCAGCCCAGAACGACGACGGAAGCGAAAACGTGATCCGAAGTTTGCCTGGAGGTCCGGGCTTTTTAGAAATCATATCATTCTCACCTATGTACTTTTATGTACTTTCCTCCTCAACCACTGAGAAGGACTCTTGCAGGCGTGCACGTGTGCCCCTTTGCACACGCAGAGGATTATCTCATGACTCAGCATACCAGCTATTGTCGTTGGGGACAATCGGGAAAACCCTGAAGCCTGGTCAGGGAAACCCTGATACCCATATGTTCTCAATATGTCCCCTGTCCCCCCCCTTGCGGTTTCTGCAACAAATTGGTACCATAGAGTGCATACGTTGGCAAAAGAATGGGAACCGCTCCGAACACAACAGGAAATCCTATGGCTGACCTCTACACGCACTACGAAAAGGGGGTACGAGAACTGATCAGGCGGCTCGGGCGCAAGCACCCCCGCTTTATCGAGGTGCTCACGCTGCAAACCCGCCTTCACGAGAATGTGCAGCGGGCGCGGCACTTTGCCGACGATCCCGCGAATCAGGCGGCACGAACGGAAATCATTGCTCGTCTTCAATTTCTTGTGTATGAGGAATTTGAAGAACAGAACCTTACCTTTACCGATCTCTGTGACGAGGCGATGCGTCTGGCATCCTCTCCCACACAACCCGCCCCTCAACCCCAACCCGCCCTCGCCCCCGCCCCCGCCCCCGATATTGTTATCCCCCCAGTGGTGCGGGCCCAACGCATCAAGAGGTCGAACAGTCCGCCGCCGCTGAATAGTGTTGCTGTTATCCCCCCAGTGGTGCGGGCCCAACGCATCAACCCCCTGTTCCCCGTGACACTGGCCGAGTGGCGCGACGAGCTGACGCTATGCAACAAGGACTTTGGCAAGCCCGCCGGCTACTGGTGCTATGTGCGCCCCGGTAGCTACCTGATTGGCGGGTGGGAGAAGGGCGACCCGGTGGACACTATCACGCTCCCCGGCTTCTGGATTGCAAAATACCCCATTACTGTGCAGCAGTACCGCCAGTTTATCCAGGCAGGCGGCTATACGAACGAACGCTACTGGACCCCCAACGGCTGGAAATGGAAAGAGGGGAACAAACGCACGAACCCCTATTTCTGGCCGGGCGCGAACGAGGACAAGGAAGGGCGGTTCAACGTTGAGGAGAACCAGCCGGTTACAACAATTTCCTGGTATGAAGCGGCGGCGGTTGCGCGGTGGTTGACGGTTGAACTTGCGGACGCGCTGCCGGCGGGCCATTGCATCCGTCTCCCCACCGAAGCCGAATGGGAAGCCGCGGCGGCGTATGACAGCGAGGGGAGACGACGTACCTACCCGTGGGGAGACAGCCCGGAGCCAGACCGGAGCCGTGCCGATTTTGGCAAGGACTACAACAGGGAAGGCCCCGCGCCGGTTGGCGAACGGCCCGCGGGGGCCGCGGCGTGCGGGGCGGAGGACCTGGTGGGCCGCGTGTGGGGGTGGACCGCGAGTCGCTGGGAAAGCTACGCGGCGGGCAGCGGCACGGTGGGGGAGGATTTTCCTACGGATACAAAGGTGTCGTTTCGGGGTCATGCTTATTATGGTAATAGAACGGATGTTCGCTGCGGCTCGCGCGACTGGCTCTACGCCGGCTACGACGGGAGTTTTCGGCTGTTCCTCCCCTCGCATTAGAACGCACGTTCTGATTTCTGGATTCTGAATCCTGATTTCTGGATTCTGAGAGGCTGGGGTGCAGGGAGAACGGGTCTCCCCGCCCCCGCGGGGGGTTGCAAGGGGGGCTGTGCCCCCCTACTCGCGCCGAAGGCGAAAAAATTTTTTAATCGTTCAGGGCCCCCCACCGGGGGGAGGACAGGTGGGGGGAGGGATTGGGATGAATGGCACGGCCCACATCGGGGTAAGCGAGACGCTTGCGCTCTCAGGGGGAAGAGAGCAACAACAAGAGGGAGAAAGCCTTATGCAAACAATAACCCTCCAGGCCCACGTCGAGGCCGATGGCATTTTGCGGTTGGAAGTGCCCGTCGGAATGAGCGAGGTCGCGCTGGATGTGGTGGTGACGTTTCACTCCCGTGCAAATGGGGAGACAACGACTGAGGATCGGGGCTGGCCGGAGGGATTTCATTGACCAGATTTTTGGCGGATGGCAGGGAGAGCCACTGGTGCGTGGGCCCCAGGGGGAATACGAAACACGGAGAGTAGATGAACAACCCATCCCACTGCACCCTTGAGATAGACGATGTTTCGGCCAGCTATGGTGCTCGTATCGTGTTCCAGCATCTCACGCTGACGCTGCGGGCCGGGGAGACGCTGGTGGTGTGTGGCGAAAACGGCAGCGGCAAAAGCACGTTTCTGCGGCTGCTATGCGGACTCCAGCCGCCGGCGGCGGGAGCAGTGCGCTACCACTGGCAGGGAAACCGCTACGCTCCCCGCCAGACCCCCCACCTGATCGGGTGGCTCTCGCCCGATATGGCCCTCTATCGGGAGCTGACCGGGCGAGAGAACCTGCGCTTTTTCGCGGCGGTGCGCGGGTTGCCACAGCGCGACAATACACACATTGACGAGGTGTTGACGATGGTGGGGTTGGCCGGGCGCGGCGATGAGCGCGTGGCGGGCTACTCATCGGGGATGGTCCATCGGCTTCGCTACGGGTATGCGCTGCTCCACCAGCCACCGGTGCTGCTCCTCGACGAGCCGACGGTGACGCTGGACGAGCGGGGGGGGGAGATGGTGCGGCGGGTTATCGAGCAGCAGCGACGGGCCGGTATCGTCGTGATTGCCACGAACGACCCCCGCGAGCAGCAGTTTGGCGACTACGTGCTGACGCTGGGGAAGCAATGAAATCCCTGGCTTCATACCGCCACTTTTCGCGCCATCACGGTGTTTCTTCTGGCGGGTTGTTGTCCAACCAGGCTTGTAGCTCATCGCAGCTGGAAAAATCATAGGCCGCATCAAAAAGCTGTTCGAGTTGCACCCGCGAAAGGTTGCCCATCCGCTCTTCCAACTCCGGGGGGAGCAACCCGATCCGCCGGGTGAGAAACCGCTGTGTCAGGTTGAGTGCCTCTTCCTGGAGACCTTTTTGTTCTCCCTCCTGCTTCCCCTCCACGAGGCCTTTCTGCCAGCCTTCCTGAAGGCCTTTCTGCCAGCCTTCCTGAAGGCCTTCTTCTTTCCAGGTGGTTGTTAATTCCATAGTATCATCCCGTTCGTGTGGCGACAACTTCGCCAGTTCCTCTTGAAATTGCGCCTCCTCTTGCTTCGTAAGGCGCAGGTACGTATTGATAAACCCTGAGACCAACCGCTTCCGTGCTGCATCCAGACCCAGTCGGGCCAGCAATCGCAAACTCGACAGCAGCACGACGGGGCGTTCATGGTGCTCCATCCCCATTTTTGGCAACAGCGCACTGGCAACCGGGTTTCTTCGCGTGGCGAAGTCCTGCCAGCGCAGGCGGCGAAGCTGGATGACGCGATAGCGAAAGTTTAGCACCTCCATATCAGGAAACGCGACACAGTAGGTGTCTGGTTCCTCCCGCCGAGCCGATTTATCGGAAAAGATGGCGATAGAGTAAACAGGGACGTTGTATTTGAGATGCATTAGCGCAAAATAGCGGAACATTCGCCGGTCGAAATCCTGCTTGGGTTGTGCCTGGTGCTCGATATGGACAATAAAAAAGGCAGGTTTCTGCTTAAACGCAGCCTTTGCCACGATGTCAGCTTCATACGCATCTCCGCCCGTGACATCGGTGACAAGTTCCTTGTCGAGAAACGCTAGCTTGCTAGTGTCCATGTAGCGCAGCATATCGGGAAAGAAGAGTTCGAGAAACTCGACAAAGAATGTGGTGATCAATTCCTTGAACAACCTGTCGTGGTCAATCATTGCTGCTCTCCGCCTCCGTTGTTTTCGGTATGGTTGTTGTCGGTATGATCAATGTAAGGGTATTATACCATTGGTCTGACGCAAGGGATTTCTGATACAATATCACTGACGGTCGGTCAGAGGTCGGGGGAATATCGTCTTCACCAATCACAGAGAGCACATTGCCATGAAATCGCTGCTACTAGCCAGCATTGCCGTTTTTTCAAAGGACCTCCGTAGCGAGGTTCGCACCCGCTACGCCATCAATACGCTGCTGCTCTTTGCCGCAAGCACGGCGGTCGCGGTGAGTCTGGGGGTTGGCGGGTTCCTCGGCATCCAGCGCGACGAGGAATCGTTGCTTATCCAGTCGGCCTTATTGTGGATTGCGCTGCTCTTTGCCGCGCTGAATGGGCTTGCGCGGAGCTTTGTCCACGAGGAGGAGACGCGCACCACCCAGGCCCTGCGCCTTGCCGCCCCGCCGCTTGCCGTCTACCTGGGAAAGTTCCTCTTCAACCTGGTGCTGCTGGCCCTGCTGGATAGTGTCACCAGCGTGCTCTTCCTGCTCCTGGTGCATATCGAGGTGGGCAACGTGGGGTTGTTTGTGGCGATGCTGGCCGCGGGGAGCCTCTGCCTGGCTACCACAACGACTATCCTGGCGGCAATCATTGCCCGCGCCAGCCTGAAAAGTGCGCTATTTGCGGTGCTGGCGTTTCCGCTGCTTGTGCCGCCGCTCATCGTCGCCATCCAGGGGACGGCTCCGGCCCTGGCGGGCGTGTCGTGGCAGGAGGGGGCATCGTCGCTCCAGTCGCTCCTGGCCTACGCCGTCGCAACGTTTGTCGCCTCGCTCCTGCTCTTCGGCATCGTGTGGGATACGTGAGTCGAAGGGGCATACGCATTAAGCTAAGCACGCTCTTTCTCCATTCCCAAGCCCAATAAGCTGGCATCCAGCAACAGTTGATAGGTGTTGGGATGCTGCTTGCGCCGATTGATGCGACAGCCTGAGATACAGTGCCCAATGCTGCTGATGACCTCGACCAATCGGGATCGTCGGTGGAAACTGCTCGCCAGT
>DAOTUE010000154.1:0-11540 GCA_034436975.1 Chloroflexaceae bacterium | reverse complement strand
TTGCGAATGAGGCAAATCGGGTAAATCGCCTTCTTCCGCGATAATGTTGTGGTCCGGGAACATGTGCCGAATGCGCTGCGTAATCTCCTGCTGCGCCCGCTCATCTGCTTCGGTGACAAGGTCTATCGTGGTAGATTTCGATCCCAGCAGGTGGGTTTGGTTCTGGTGTTCAAGCAGCATACCCCCCACATCGCGGGCCATCTGAATAGCAACATCAAGGTAGTGGTTCATAAGCATATCATGGTCATGAAATGACTGAGTGACAGGGCCCGTTTATCGGGACTGCCTTCGCCCTGTTCTGCCAGAACGAAGCCTTTGTTCCAACTGTTCGATTTCCTTTTCCAGGTCTTCAATATACCCCTTAACCCAACGAGGTGGATGTGTGTCGAGGTCGGCTCGTTTTTGCAACCGATACACTTCATCCCGACGTTTGCGTATCTCTTCCTCCAGCTCACTCAGGTTGCTTATTTTTTTGCCCGTTTCGAGAGCAGGGCTGTGCAAGGAGTGTTGGGGTTCGGGTTGATGTTCAAGAAAGTTCACCAGCAACTCGGTCAGCAAATCTGGGAGATCGGTTTCGCGTTCCCGCATTAGATTTTTGAGTTTGTCCCGTTGCTTCTCTGTAAGATAGACTCGTGTCGGGATGGTAAAAAAGCCCTGCTCCATAGCCTGCATCTCTAAATTAGCGCATACGCTCTGTCAGATAGGTGGGTAGCGCACCGATAGGAACTCGTTCCTGGCCCATACTATCGCGTTCGCGCACTGTGACGGTATCCTTGAGCGCAGGGTCTTTGCCCTGGCCCAGGGTGTCAAAATCAACCGTAACACAGAAGGGTGTGCCGATTTCGTCCTGCCGCCGATAGAGCCGTCCAATAGCTCCGGTATCGTCGTAGACGGTTCGCATTGCGCCGGTGGCTTGCAAGTCCTTGCGGATCTGCTTTGCGATATTCACAATATCGGGTGTATTGCGCTTGAGCGGCAGAACGGCAACTTTGATGGGAGCCATCGTGGGCTTGAGGTGCAAGACGGTGCGAAAGGCTTCATCAAGCGCAGGATCGGCTTGCCCCCGCACTTTTTTGCTTACCTCAATGCTATTTGCGCCGGGCATATCCAGCAGAGCAAGCACCTGTGGCAACGAAGCGGGCAACTGCTGACAGACCTCTTCGGTTCGGGCCAGGAGCGCGTCGCGCTGCTCGGCAGAGATTTTGTCGCTGCGGCCCACGCTACGGGCAAAGGTATTCAGGGCATCCTGGACGGCTTGCTGTCGCTCTGGCTTCAGTTCCTTTACCTGCTGCTCGTCGTAGGCCTCCGTCAGGAGGGCCAGGACCCCGCGGTCCACTCCTGCCGATGGTTCGATGACAAAGGGAACCAGGTGGCGATTGTTGGCCTGATCAAAGTAGGTCAGTCGCTCGGTACTATCGGTGTTGGGGGTCACTTTTGCGCGCAGGCCCAGGCGGCTCTGGTCTCTCGAATGGGAGCCAAGATCGTAATCGGTACGACTGGCAATCCCCTCCAGTTCCTCAAACCCGATGGGAAAGCGATACATCAGATCGTAGGTTGCTTTGGAGTAGTGAGCCAGTTCGCCGGGGGGAACAGTGTAGACCTGAAGATTGTCGCTGCTCAGCCCGACGCTACGCCACCAGGCCATGCGATCTTCAAGCCATCGCTGGTGCCACGCATCTTCCTCTCCGGGCATGACAAAATACTCAATCTCCATTTGTTCAAACTCGCGCACCCGGAAGATAAAATTGCGCGGGTTGATCTCGTTGCGAAAGGCTTTGCCAATCTGAGCAATGCCAAAGGGGAGTTTGCGGCTTGTTGTAGCCAGCACATTGCCAAAATTGACAAAGATGCCCTGGGCTGTTTCGGGGCGCAGATAGGCGGTTGCATCGGATTCGGCCACAGGACCGACCTGCGTTTTGAACATCAGGTTAAATGGGCGCGGGTCGGTCAGGTTGGTCGAACCACAGGCCGGGCAGGCCCCGCTGATATGGTCGGCCCGCCAGCGGCTTTTGCAATCACGGCAGTCTACCAACGGATCAATGAAGGTCTCTTCATGCCCAGAATACTTCCAGGTCAGGCGATTCATCAAGATGGCTGCGTCCAGGCCCTCCATGTCATCGCGTTCGTAGACATTGGCCCGCCACCAGGCCATTTTCAGGTTGGTTTTTAGCTCAACACCAAGCGGGCCATAGTCGTAGGTCCCCTGGAGACCACCGTAGATATTGCTGCCGGGGAAGATAAACCCACGGCGTTTGCACAGCGATACCACTTGATCGAGTGTCCGTGCAGGCAAACCATATCCTCCTTACCATTCTTACCGTTCCTGCATTCTTATCGTTCTTAACTTACATGCTTCCATCATGCTTCCATTTGCCGCTGTCTAGCTTTTGTTCTCGCTGGCTACTGCAACATCGCTCATGGTCTCGTTCTCACTGCTCATGGTCTCGTTCTCACTGGCTTCCACCGTCCCATCCTCGCCTGCATCGTGCGCTTCTTGTCCAGCCGCAAGGCGGGGCAACCGTCCATTGTGCCGATCCTTCCGCGAACTCTCGGCCGTAAGCGTTTTGTAGATCTGGGTTGTCGAGAGCGAAGCGTGCCCCAGAAGCTCCTGGATTTCGCGCAACTCGGCCCCGCTATTGAGCATATGAGCCGCAAACGAATGCCGCAGCGTATGGGGCGTAAGGTTGTGCAGCCCGAGCTGTTCGGCGTAGATCTTAAGAATAAGCCAGAAACCTTGCCGCGTCAAGCGGCGGCCCCGATGGTTGAGGAAAAGGGCTTCTTCGGTCGGGTTGATCTGGTGGTTGTTGCGAATAAGCTGCGGCCTCCCCAGGTCAAGATATTCTTCCATCGCCGTCATTGCCGTTTCTCCAAGCGGCAAAAGACGCTGTCGCTTGCCTTTGCCAAGACAACGCACCGTCCCATTTTCCATGTCAACATTATCAATGTCAAGCGCAACCAGTTCGCTTACCCGCATCCCTGTTGCGTAGATGAGTTCCAGCATTGCTTTATCCCGCAATCCTTCCGGGGTCATCACCCGGAGCGGGAGTTCAAGCAGGTCGTCCACCTGGTTGGGAGAAATTGCGTAGGGCGGGTTGCGCTCCACTTTCGGAGAGTTGATCTGCTTTGTCGGGTTTTCTGCAATCACACCGGCCTTGTACAGGTAGGAGAAGAAGGATTTTACTGCAGCCGTGCGGCGAGCAACGGTTGAATTGGCATACTGACGGCTTCGGAGAAAGTTCATAAAACCGGTCACGTCATCTTCGGCGACGTTGGTCCAGTTGACAGGTTCCATCCCCTGCTCTTTGAGAAAATCCATAAATTGCTCAAGATCCGTGCGATACGCAGCAATCGTATTGCTGGTTAGTCCGCGTTCTTCGGTCACATGGTCCAGGAATTTTTCTATGTGCTCTTGCATACAGGAATCCTCTAGGGCCCGACTTCCTCATGTTCATGGTCGGGTTACTATCAGTAATCGTTCAGTCCCCCACCTGTCTTCCCCCCGGTGGGGGGAGGGATTGGGAGGGGGGCACCGTCCATATCGGGGCAAGCGAAACGCTTGCGCTCCCAGGGACTGGGGATTGCCCAAACACCGTGAACGATTACTACTATCAAGTACTTTATGGTTCGATACCAGGTATCTCGCGCAGGGATTATGTTACATCAAAGTTCGCATTGTGTCAACTACTGAAGATCGGTTCATTCAAGGCGGTTTTTTTCTTTTTTGCTATTTGCCGGGCGGGGTATTTCGCGCTATAATGAGAGATCTCGATATGATATCGTATCATAGCGACAATGACGAACGGGCACCGGGTAGGCTCAAGAAAAACGGATCTTTCTGAAATTGTATGGCACATCTCTTCAGTCCAATGACGATTGCTCGCAAAAAGCTGAACAATCGTATTGTGATGGCCCCACTCCCAAGTGGCTACGCAACGCTTGATGGGTTTATTGATGAGGCGTTGTTCAATCATTATCTTCAGTATGCCCAGGGAGGGGTGGGGTTGATTATCACTGAGCCAGTGCGGGTGGTCCCTCCCCACGAAGAACAAACCCGCACCCATATTGGCCTCTATTCCGATGCATTTATTCTCCGTTTGCGTCGCATGGTTGATCTTGTCCACGAGCAGGAAACGAGAATTTGCATTTTGCTCGATGCGCCCTCCGCGCTGGCCGAAGGCACTGAGGGGGAGTTGCGCTCGTTGGCCGAGCACTTTCTGCTGGCGGCGTGGCGTGCGCTGGCCGCTGGCTTCGATGGAATCGTCCTCTCAACCGCCGATGGTGGGGTTTTTCAAACGCTGGTTTCGCCACTCCGCAACCATCGCTACGATGCGTATGGCCGCTCGCTTGAGGGGCGGCTCCACCTCCCCCTCATGGTCATAGAGGGGATGCGCCAGTGGTTTGGGGGGCGGATGATGATCGGGTTTCGTCTGATTGCCGATGAGTTTGCGGTTGGCGGTATTACCCTGCAAGATGCGCGTGCTATTGCTGTTCGTGCGGTGCGGGCCGGGGCAACCCTGTTGGATGTGACGGCAGAAGCCACTCCCGATGCACCAGTTGCTCGCTTTCCGGGTTGGTGCATTCCGCTGGCGCATGGGATCAAGCGGTTTCTTCCAGACGTGCCCGTTATCGGCTCTGGCTTTCTTGGCGAACCCTACCTCGCTGATAGCGTGGTGCGCGATGGTAGCGTAGACCTGGTGATGCTGGAGCATACGCTGCTCAATAACCCCGGCTGGCCTCAGCTCGCACGGGCCTTCCTTCTGCCCGATACGGTCGGGTAGGTGGTCTGAGAACAAATTCGGATAGATAATTTTATCACAAAGGCACGGAGTACACAAAGGAAAATCCTTTCACAAAGCCTTTGTACCCTTTGTGTCTTTGTGGTTTTTTCCAGGTGTTCAGCCGAACATGGTATGAGACCGCCGGGGGAGGACAACGCAAACGCGAAAACGCGGACAGGTTGCGCCCCGCCCGCGCCAGACAATTAGAGAGAAACGTGTTAAAAAATTACTATAGCTGAATTTTCTGGGAAACGAACCAGCAGTCCCAACAGACCGAGGCGCACCCCTCAGACAGGAAGTGCTCAGGATCTATGTCAAGCGCAACACACTTGGCATTGCCGCACGGATTGTTCACCACCCCGATGCTGTAGCGTGACGATGCCTGGTTTTCCCTGCTCTCTTTTTCTTCCAGTTTTTTTTGTGTGTTCTGGTCTGCAGACATTGTTTCCTCACTTTCTTTGTCTTTCTCAAGAGCTTGTGACAGGCTGTGACCTTTGTTCTTTTTGTGACACTCCGCATGCGCTAAAGCGCGGCGGCTTCTTGCGTGCGCTCCCCAGGGGAGTCTGCACAACAAGCCACTTGCCCCGTGCCCAGGGGACTACGCATGCTCCGCGCTGCGCCGAAGCGACAGACGGTCTACGATACGTGAGCAGAACTGCTCAAACGCTACCGGTTCTACCCATCTGAAGGTTCGCAGATGGAACCAGATACCGATACATTGGAAAGGTCCATTCCCAAGCCCTGAATACCGCTCGTCTGCCACAATGGGCCTTTGGTTTGTGGGAGGGGAAAACCTGAAAGGTATTGTACCAAAAGCATTGCCGTCATCAAAGTCTTTCGGCCATTCGGCGGGCTAAAGCCTTCCCGGAAACCCGCCTATCTACCCGCCATGAAGGGCGGTAGCTTGCGGCAGGGTTAATTTGGTCACGTTCTTTTTGTCACAAAGTCAGTGTACATGGATACCGGTTGCATCGTCTATCAGGGAATCCCTGAGAAGTTTCTCAGGAATCCCTGAGAAACACACGGAACGCATCGAAACGATGCCCTGAAAGAATGCAAAAAGGGAATTGAGATCAATCGGGTTTTCATGTAGCCAGAAACAGGCAAATGATACACAGGCCAGAAAAAGCCCCCTACGGGCCGGATGTGCAAGAGTCCGGCCCGTGGGGGGACATCCCCACGCTCTTTCCTAATCTCAACTTATGGCAGATGCTCTTCAACAATGGATGATGCATCGGAGTAGGGGTATTGCTCCATCAAGTCCTCTATGGTCATCGTGACATCGTCTCCGCGGGTCAGGTGCATCAGCACCACAGCGGCCCAGTAGTCGTCGTAGTATTCGGTATCGGCCAGCTCAACCGGCACGCCCGCGGGCCCGACCGTATGGCAGGCCACACAGGTGACGGGGCCGGTGTATTGGCCATCGGGACTAAACTGGAGGGCCTGCTGGTGGGTGGTCTGGTCGGCGGCTCCTTCGCCCTCAGTAACAGCGTACAACCCGTGAATAGACTGGTGGCACGATTGACAGGCCAGGTTTCCATGCGCTTTCGAGTAGCGATAGAGCGAATACTTCCCCTCCTGGTCAATGGGGAAATAGGCTCCGCCCATGCTCTCGACAAAGGGAGCCACATGACAATCGGCGCAGTGGGGTTCGGAGGCCGAGAGCCACCAGTCCTCTCCTGCCGAGGCATCCGCATAGGTTGCCCCTTCGGCCACCTCTGGCAAAGCCGCCGGCTCGTGGTCCTTGTAGAAGGCAACAAGCGGGTTGCCCTCTCCCCCAACTTTCGGGTCGAGGTAGTAGGCGGCGTAGGCTTCCACATCGTCGGAGCCAGTAATCGCCTCGGCAATCTCTTCAAGGGAACGATTGCGGAGCGTTTCATCATCGCCGGGGTTCTGCGGAGTAACGAGGTTGTCGGTGCGGTAGAGAGCCTGGGCATTGCTATTGTGGCAATTGGTGCAATAGAGGCCGCGCATCTCCCCATCTACCATCGAAACATTGGTGAGCAGATATTCTCCGACTGCATTCAGGAAGAAGGGCGGTTTTGCATCGCGGTTGGTGTGTGCATCGCGGTTGGTATAGCAGCCGGAGGCATTGCGAATATCCCCATCGAACGAGCGCATGGTGCCATCCTGGTTGATCGGGCTGAAAGCCTGGCCCGACACATTCAGCGAGGGGTCTTGCAGGTGCGTGGGGTGGCAAGCCTGACACGAACTGGTGCGCCCGAAATCGTCCGGGTCGGCCACCGCAGCCAGGTGGGTTACATGGATCGCTTCGGTCAGCGAGTTGAGCGGTTCTTCGGGCGTTTCGTCGCTTGATTCGAGCCGCCCCTGCACATTGTCGCCGTGGCAGTCGGAGCAGTTGACGGGGCCTCGCTGGCCCAGGCGGTTTGTGGTTGCATTCGAGTCATATTCCGCCAGAAAATCCGTGTCGTGCTTGTCGTCGTGAATTTCGAGAATACCAACCATTGACGCGCTCAGCCGCGCCATATATTCGCTCACATCGGGGTAGTTGTCCTTCCAATAGTTATACTCCGTTTCGTAGAGGCTGTAATCGTTGGTGCTAAACTGGTTGGCGCGGTCGGAACTATGGCACCAGACACAGTTGGGAATGTCTACCGGGTTTGTGCCAAAGAAACTTACTGGTTCATCATCCACAAAAATGGGATCGCCCATCTCGCCATCTTCCGCATTGTGCAGCGTCATCCGCGCATACTGGTAGGGCTGGAAGGAGGTTTCGTCAATGGCGCGGTGCGACCCCTGGGCAATCATCTTATCGGTAAACGCTGTCAACGGTAGCCCCAACGCATCCCAGAGATGGCTTGCCGTGAGCACAAGCGGGATATTTGGGAGATTCCCATAGCGCGAGTTCGTAAAGACTACGTTCCCGCCATCTTCGTCGGCGTAGACGGCCTCACCCTCCATCGGCATCCCGGAGGGGCCATGATCCTGCTGGACAATAATATCCTGCCCGACATGCAGGCGGTCCTCTTCCGTTGCATCTTCCGGGATGGTCCCTTCGAGGTCGGCGTAGATATAGAGGTGGGTCCAGACGTAGTTGGCGAAGTTGTCATCGGGGTCGTTCAAATCGCCATCGCCATTGGTATCTTTTGCCACACTCCAGTAGCGCATTTTGTCGCCTTCGGAGTAGGAGTTGTCGTCAATGCTGTAGCTCATCGTGACACCGTCTTCGGGCGCGAGCAGGATGGGGCGGCTCTCGTCGGCTGTGCCCGAACGCACAGCCTGCCCCTGAACGCTATTGTAGGGGGGAATAACACAGCAGTAGCTCATATTGAACCCGACGCAGTGCATCCCCAGTTCATAGTTGACGAAGATATTGTAGGGGTTGACGGGCAAAAAGACCGATTGTCCCCCGATGGATGCGGTCTCCAGCCCGCCCAGAGCAAAGGGCAAGCCTTCTGGCGGTTCTGGCAGGTCGGGGGAGGCTTCTGGCGGTTCGGTTTCGCCTGGTTCATCATCGCCTTCTGCTCCTTCTGTTTCGTCCGCGGCAACATCCTCAACATCTTCTGCTGCATCGTCTTCTCCTGCACCATCTTCTTGTGCTTCATCTTGTGCTTCATCCGTGGCAACACGCTCACCCTCTCCTACCGAACCGACGAGAAAACCAACCATCAACTCCAGGTCTTCGGCGGGGATTTTCTCTTCGTAGTCGGGGGGCATCGTATCGGGGAAGCCTTCGGGAATATCTGCGGACGGCTCGACAATAGCACGGTGGATGTAGTCGGTATCATACTTTGCCCCGATATTGTCCAGGTCGGGCCCGACAAAGTTTCCCTGCCCACCGTAGCGGTGGCAGGCAAAACAGCCGTGGGTCTGGAGAATGTTGAGGCCAACCTGGCGGTCCACACCTCCCACAAGCACAATGTCCCCATCCTCTTCTGTGGCGATGCTGCGAATGTAGGCGATGAGCTGCCAGCGGTCCTCCTCCGAGAGAATGTCTTTGAATGCGGGCATAGCGGAGAAGAAGGGCGGGTTTAGCCCCCCCTCGCTGAGCCGCCAGAAAAGGTAATTATCGCCAAGACGCTCCATGAGGACTGCATCAGTCAGGTCAATTGGTCTGGGGTTCATTCCCTCGCGGAACATCCCATCGCCACGGCCACGAAAACCATGACAGATAGTACAATTCTGCTCAAAATACAATTGCTCTCCCGCAGCAATAGCATCTTCATCATCCAGCGAGAAGGGATGCACCAGCTCACGATATTCTGCCGGTTGCCTCGCGCTCCACCGCTCCCGCTGCTCATCGGCCATAATGGCAATAACGGCGAAATCTTGCTCCGACGGCGTTTCCTCCGCTGTCGCCCTTACCGTCGGGCCGGTCCCTGTATCTCCTTGCTGTTGCTGCACACACGCTGCCAGCAACACAGGCACCAGCAACACCAGGCAGAGCCACAAGAGGGGAATTCTCCGCTCTAGTTTTGGTCCCATCCTCTTTCCTTCCTTTCCAATATCAGGGTTATCATCTGTCGCACCGAACCACTCTATGTAACACTGGTGCATATATGTAACCCTCATTCTAACTCAATTGAAGGGAAAAGGGTATCCCCTTCCGGGGGGATTTACTGGTCCAGTTTGTTATACAATCAATTCTCCTGGGGTGTCAATTCAAGAGAATTGATTGTGATAGAGAATTGATTGTGATTTCGAGCAGGAAGCAGGTGGCTCAACGGGGCAGTTCGATAAAGCCATCCTTCACTGCCTCGAGCACAGCCTGCGAACGGTTGGGCTTGCGTAGCTTGGCAAGGATATTTTTGGCGTGGCTCCGCACCGTCTCTTCTCCCAATTGCAGGTAGGAGGCAATTTCGCGATAGGTGGCTGGCGTGGCCATCCAGAGAAGAACTTCTTGCTCACGGGGGGTCAGGTTGAGCGTGGCATTCCCATTGTCGGTTTCCCAGTGGGGAAGATGTTCGAGCATCAGGGGGTGCAGATAGTCTTTTCCCTGAGCCACAAGCCGAGCCGCCTCAACGAGATCTTCAGGGCAAGCATCTTTTGGGATACAGCTTCGGATGCCTGCCGAGAGGGCACGGATCAAGGGTTTGGCCACCCCTTTGCGGCTCTCGGTACCGGTCAGAACCAGAACTCGCACATCAGGCGCGGAGGTGCGCAGGGCCATTGCTGTCGCTATCCCATCCATTTCAGCCATAATCAGGTCGAGCAGAACCAGGTGGGGCTTCAAGAGGGGGACCAGATCTAATGCGCAAACACCGTTTTCTGCTTCACCAACCACCTCGAAATCAGGTTCGACGCACAGGAGCAATGCCAGTCCCCGGCGAACAATCGCATGATCGCCAACTATCAACACCCGAATGCTGCGTGAACACTTCATCGTGGCCCCCTTTCTATTTTTCAGATTCCTGCCCTGCCGAATGCTCGGAGATTATTTAATATCTCACAGATATGAATATCATACCTGCAAATTATAACAAAGCCCCCCTGGACTGTCAAGAGAGAGAAAACTATGGTATAATGCGCACAGGCTCTTTACTTCCGGAGCGAGAATCTGCGCACAGAATTACTGATCCGAAATTGATTGAATGAACCGGTGATCGGCCCGATAATTCGGCCCGTTGTCGGAATAGTTCAGTGATCTGTTCACCAATGGCAAAGAAAGGAGTCTCTTGTGAAAATACCGTTTCCTGTTCTTGTTGTTTTGTTCATAGGGGTAGGAATAATTACTGCCCTGGCCTTCCGTACACATCAGTCTCAGCCGGCGTGGGATAGCGTGGCTATTGCCCAGCAGGATCTCCCCCCACGCCCAACCCCGCCACAGGAGCCGCCAACAGACGTGCCAGAACCACCAACAGACGTGCCAGAACCACCAACAGACGTGCCAGAGCCGCCAACAGACGTGCCAGAGCCGCCAACAGACGTGCCAGAGCCGCCAACAGACGTGCCAACAACCCCACCCGGTCCTGCTCCCACAGCGACACCGAAGCCAGTTCCACCCGGTCATGGGGGAGGCGGCGGCAGTGGCGGCGGGAGTCCCGACCCTGACCCGCTCATCATTGGCCAGACCAGTCTTTATCAAACCCACCTCGGCGCGGCAATAGAAATAGTCTGCACCGTGCTCAACAATGGTGACGGGGTGGCGGAGGACGTTGAAGCTGCCGGCATATTGCCACCCTTCCTTGAACTGGCAGGCGCAACGACAAGCTGGGGTACAGTAACGAAAAAGAACAATGGGGTCAAGGTTGAAATGGGCGATTTGATGCCCGATGACAAGGTGGTTATCCATATCCAGGCGCGAGTTGTAAGCTATGCTATTCCCCCTTACAACAGCAATACGGTGCTCGTTTCAACACGCAGCCACGATGCAAACCCGAACAACAATACCGCTCGCTTTATCTTCTGGACCTTTGCAAACCAGTGATGCCAGCTTTCCCCCGTCGCTCATCCGGCTCATTCTCTCTCCCTGGGAGGACAACCGTGGAGCGCAAGTGTCTTGCTTGCACCGAAGCAACCAGGACGGATGCGCTCCACGGTTTGTCTCTCTCACTTCTAAACAGGGCCAGAAATCGTGCCTGTTGCGAACTCTTCGGGCGTGTGGTATGATTCAAGTGATTCTAAGGCTTTTTGTGGCTCTCGATACCATTGAAACAACCGTACCCTTACGAGTCCATAGGAAAAAGCGGCAAGGGAACCACCCGCTTCAGCGGGTGTGGGGAATTGCCGCCATCCTCCTTTCTCCTGGTTGTCACGACTGAATGAGTGTGCTAGACTGTTGTACAAGGCACTCTCTGCAAG
>DAOTUE010000153.1:0-2123 GCA_034436975.1 Chloroflexaceae bacterium | reverse complement strand
TTTGCGGGGAAACCCTGGGAGCGCAAGCGGGACGCTTGCATTGGGGCGGGCAGGATGCCCACGTTCCCAGCATGCATTGGGGCGGGCAGGATGCCCGCGTTCCCAGCTTGCATTGGGGCGGGCAGGATGCCCACGTTCCCAGCAACAATATCTCTCACAGTCACAAGCCAATAGCTGCACGCAATGCCTCCTGAACCCGCGTTGATGCCTGCTGATATGCTCGCCCCGACCCTACGCCACAGAGTTCCATAGCGATTTCCCGCACCTCTTTTCCAGATGCGAACGCTGCCAGAATACGCGCCGTTTCGGGATCATGGGTGGTGTTCGCCTGAGTTGATGCCTCTGGTGCTTCCCATGTGCTTCCTATGTGCTTTCCAGATGCTACCTCCGCCACGTCATTGGAAGCTGTTTCTGGCTCTTCTGCTGGTGTTTCTGCGGAAGCTGGTTTTGGGGGGGCTTCTGCCGGCGGTGTTGCTTGTGGTTCCCTGGTGGTTCCCCTGGATACGAGATTTGGCATTGTCGCTGCGGTGTTGGGCAGCAACCCTGCAATGGTTTCGATGTCGCTATCGGTGCAGCGTGGTATGGCGATGCGTTGCAGTTCTCCGCTTGTGGAGAGCAAATAGGCTGTCCCCGCGGGCAGGTCGAGCAGGTCGGATGGCAGGCTCGATGCGGTCAGACCGGTCAGGTATCGGGCCTGGCTTGGTCGGATGCGGTGGATATATGCGCTGGCCAGACTGTCGCGCAGTTCACTACCTCCCGACCGCTTCACCTGCCAGATTTGCCCCAGAGCCATAGCATATATTGATAGTTTTCGTCCCTCTTGTGCAATTTCTTCTATAATACGGGCCAGGGGAGCCGCCAGCTCGCCACGCATCAACCCGCTGAACTCGTCGGCGACGATGATCCAGTGTTCGCCTTTGCGGTGTTTTTCCTTGCGCCGCCCCAGTTCGTCCGCGACCATTTTGACCAGGTTGAGCATATCTCTGGGCGATTGGGCCGCCTCACAGAGGAAGCGTGAGGAGAGGGGAGCCAGGCGGCTGCTGAGGCTTTCTTTGTCGCCGGAGTGGGGGTCGAGCAGGGCAA
The DNA here is from genome assembly GCA_034436975.1 of Chloroflexaceae bacterium. Taxonomy (GTDB): domain Bacteria; phylum Chloroflexota; class Chloroflexia; order Chloroflexales; family Chloroflexaceae; genus JAAUSY01. The sequence continues at coordinate 1,040 of DAOTUE010000153.1, read as the reverse complement.
TGCGGGCCCCGTGGAGTGCGCTCTGGCTGAGGAGATAGGCGGCGGTCCAGGATTTGCCGCTGCCAGAGATGCCGCCGATGCCGGTTGAGTAGAGGTCGCGCCAGTCGCCATAGATGGGCTTTCCTTCGTTGTAGCCGAGCAAAAGCGGGTTGCCCGGCCCAACTTTGCCCTCGGCGATGAGGTTGGCATAGGTGGGGGTTTCGGCGGGGGCAGGGGTGCCGGGAGCAGGAGCAGGGGCGGGAAGTTCGGCGGGGGTGCTGGTGTGGGATGTGGTGATGCGGGGGGAGTAGGTAGTATGGGGAGCGTGGGTGGTGTGGGGGGCGTAGTGGATAGTGCGGGGCAGGAGGGCTTCGGTGGCGCGTGCGTGGGCGGAGGCGATTTCGGCACGGGCTTTTTCTTTCTCCAGGTCGGCCTGGATAGCAAGCCGCTGCATATCGGTGTCGCTGTGGATGTGCCCACTTATGCGCCAGAGGGCGCGGATAGCAGCAACTACTCCACCGAGGGCGAACCCTGCGGCGGCCAGTTCAAGTGCGGCTAGAAAAATCGCATTCATACCATTTTATCCCTTTCTGATGGGATATTGTGTTGTTTCCCTCTGGTTGCCCGTTTTTGCCGTCCGTCAGGTGTGGTATCATGATGCAAGTTCACAAGGTGTTCCTGATGCTCTTTTGCTAGAGCATGACAATACCACAGTTTTTCCTACGAGTCAAATTTGTAACAGGTACATGGGTAGTAGACCTGAGCGCGTTGTTCACCGACTTGGTGCAAAGATACGAGAGCTACGCATCCGACGTGGTATGACAACCCGTGCGCTTGCGGACGTACTCAACATTGGGCATGGGTCAGTCAGTGAGATCGAGAATGACAAGCGACAGCCTGGCGTTGATCTGGTCAGGAAAGCCGCAGCCTTCTTTGATGTGTCTGCTGATGTTTTGTTGGATGATGAGCGCGATGTTTAATCTTCTTTATTTCCCTTTCTGATGGGATATTGTGTTGTTTTCCCTCTGGTTGCCCGTTTTTGCCGTCCGTCAGGTGTGGTA
>DAOTUE010000152.1:0-13442 GCA_034436975.1 Chloroflexaceae bacterium | reverse complement strand
CCCGGAGCTGGACGGGGTGGTTGTCAGCCACCCCCGAAGGAACGCCTGATGAAACCAAAGCCTGTCCCCGGACAGGAATTGCGGTGGAGGGTAGTTCCAAGCCACCCGCTTCAGCGGGTGGTCGTTGACCCTTATGAGTGAACCGCTACAAAGACGAATGGAAAAAAGCCGCCACTCGCTGTACATAGCCTGCCGGGTCGTGGTTGTAGGTTTTGGCGTGCTCCTCGGTCGGGACAATCCAGAGGTCGGCAGTGGGCAGGGCCGCTTTCAACTGGTGTGCATGCGCCAGCGGAATCAGGCTATCTCCCTGAGCATGGATCAGCAGCACTGGGCGCGGCGCAATGGCTCCGATTTCCGCAACCGGGCGGGCGCGGCTAATGTCTTCGCCATTCATCAGCCGCAGGAACGCCAGCATGGGATGCAAAAACCATCCGGGCAGGTTGCTCTCTCTGGGAAATTCCGCCTTGACAATAGGGTAAAACTCGGCATAGGAGCTATCGGCCACCAGGGCCCCGATGGCTGGCTCTTCGGCGGCTGCGCCGATGCTGCTGGCGGCTCCCATCGAAACGCCAAGCACCCCGATGCTCCCCGCGGCAAACCCGCGCCCACGCAACCAGTCTACCGCGCCAAGCACGTCGCGCCGCTCGCGCAGACCAAAGGTAAACATCCCCTTGCCGCTCTCGCCGTGCCCACGCAGATCAAGCATGAGCACATTGAACCCCTGTTGCCGGAGGGCAACCGCAAAGGGTATTGCCTGGTCGCTAAACTCGCAGGTGCGACATTGCCCCTTGCCATGCACGAAAATAACTGCCTTTGTGCTGCTGTGGTTGGGGATAAACCACGCCGAAATCGTGGTCTGGTCCACCCGTGCGGGAAATGTTACATTGTCATAGACTATTCCTCCCACGCTGGTGGGCGTACCGACAATCTTTCGGCGGGGGGGCGTGCCGAGCACATAGGCCGCAATAAGCGCAATACCCACATAGGGGAACAGCAGGAAAAGAACCAGCAGAAGAACCAGACGGCTTGCCCAGAGCACGCCGCGCCCGGAGCGCGGGGGGCCAGAGGCACCGGAGGTTGTGTGAGTATGATCTGGTTTTTGCATAATAGCTCCTTATTTGAATTGCCTGAATTGTCCTTTTTCAAAAGGCGATTTATAATCAGGATGAGTTCACCCGAAAACCTGAAAACCCTGAAACCTTGATAGGGAGGACTGGCATGGAATTTTTTCTTTCGCTCTCCCCTCAGCAAGCGGTCGTCCTGGCCATTGTCGCTGTGCTTGTTGTGGTTGTGGTTGTCGGCATTGTCAAACGAATACTCCGATGTCTGGCGGGTCTCATTATCCTGCTTGTTCTTGCTGGTATCGGTGCAATACTCTACACCCTGTTTCAATACCAATAGGGAAAGCAGGGGCCTATTGCCTGGCGTTCGGGCCTCTCGGATGGAAACCAACCTGTTCCTCCTATTCGAGCGTCATCAGGTAGGCGACAAGGTCATCAATCTGCTGCGGTGAGAGGTACTCCTCGTAGTTGCGGATCATGATACCGCTCTGGTAGCCAGGAAGAACATAGGCGTAGGGATCTACGATGGACTCGCGCAGGTAGGCTTCGGCAGACTGGTTGGGCACGCGCTGCCCGGCCCGTAGTGCAACGCCGCTCAGGTTCGGCCCGTCAATGTCTGGCTGGCCCGGCTCCACAGGATGACAGGTGCTACAGGTGGGGGCACCAGTTAGCTCGTGGGTGTTGTGGAAAAGGTCTTTTCCGGCAGCAGGATCGCCCGGCCCGTTCGCATTGTCGGCCCCGCCGGATGGCGCATTTCCACAGGCCGCAAGCAGCACCAGCAGCAGAATAAAAAAAACACCACTTCGCAAGAAGAGAGCCAGAAAACCACCCCCCCATATCTCCCGAAAATTCATGAGCCTATGATACCATACCCCTGGTCTGTTTTTCTCAACATGTGCTGCGAAACCTACAAAAAGCTGGAACTTCTCTCGTTGAATCCTTAAATGCCAGCGACAAAACAGCGTAAAACAACAACATGCGAGAGATGACGTGGGAAAATACTGGTAAAACATTGGTAAAACATTGGTTAAAAAGAGCACAGTTGGCTTGACAATGGTATCCTCACTGCTATAAAATAGGGAAAGGGAGACAATAGCGTTATCCCTCAGGAGTCTGGGAAAGGTAGACATCTACGGTGGCACGTTCAACAGGTCATGGGCGAAACCTTGCAATAACCGCCCTGGTGACATCCCTGATATTTCTTCTGGCGGGCTGGGGCTATCCGTTGCCCCCACCCTCGCAGTCGCGCCCGGCCCATGCGCCGCTGCAACAGGCATCCATTTCCTGGGACACTCCCAATGGGACGCTCAATGTCCTGCCAGGAGAGGTGAACCGTACTTTTGATGCGACCATCCGTAATACCGGTACCCAATCGGAAACGCTGACCATGACATTTGACAACAGCGATTTCCCCCCCGGATGGACCGCCGAGGCCAGCCCCAGCGACCCAGGCCTGACCCTGCTTCCAGGATGGGACCAGACATACAAGGTCTTTATTTCTGCTCCAGCCAATGCTGCGCCCGGCGAGATCCACATTTTCCAGATACAGGCTCGGACAACAAGCGGAGCTACTCGCACGTTTTATTTGACGGTCAACGTGGTAGATCCCACCCCGACGAATACGCCGGTTCCCGCTCCGGCCTCCGTCGAGTTGCGCGTGCCCGATGATTCGTTGGAGGGGTTGCCCGGAGCAACCGTCAAGTACAAAGTTACCATTCACAACCCAGGGCCGGGCAAGGGAAGGTTTCTCATTGATCAAGACCATCGCTCGTGCGGTCTCGACATTTCCGGGTGCTACGAAACAACCAACCTCTCCGCTGTCGAACTCGACGCAGGGACCTCGCGGGAATTTGAGGTCTCTGTTAATCTCCCTTCAGGTGCCGAAAAGGACCAGGTGGGAAAGACAACCATCCGGGTTGAACTCGAAGGCAATCCGGATGTGGTGGCCGAACTGGTGCTCTCGACAACCGTGCTTGAGGCAACATCAACCCCGACGCGCACCCCCACGCGCACTCCTACCCCCACGCCACTGAGCCGCATTTGCCGGGACATCTACGAAGATGACGACGAGCAAGACCAGGCCGTTGTCATAGATGTCAATGTCCCGCAGCCCAACCCGAACAGACACACCGACGACAACACCGACGACCGACGGGCTATCTGTCCCCCCGGAGATGAGGACTGGATCAAGTTTGGAGGGGTGGGCGGAAAAGTCTATACCATTGACATAGACCAGATGGCCGATGGCATAGACCTGTCGCTTGAAGTCTACGATGAGCGGGGGCGGAGCATCGCGTTTAACGATGACTATTTCAAACGTGAAGCCGAAAAAGACTGGATTATGCCCCGCATTGACTCGTGGCAGGCCCCGACCGATGGCATATACTTTGTCCGTATTCGCGATGCGGCTGGACGCGGCGGGATCGACCGGACCTACCGCATCCGCGTGTTGACCGAAAGCTATGGCCCCACCCCCGTGAATGTCGTCGAAGAATGTCTGGATATTTTCGAGCCGGATGGCCTGCCCGAACAGGCTTCGCTCATCATCTCGAATGAGCGGCAGGGCAATAGAAAACTCTGCCCCACCGGGGATGCCGACTGGATAACGTTCTTTGGCAAAAAAGGAAAACGCTACTTTATCTACACTGACACCGAGCCATATGGTGACAAAGAAGTAAACCAGGCCCAGACGGGAGCCGATACAATTCTTGTGCTAACCGACCGCGATGGGGTCAGCATGATTGATTACAACGACGACATCCCCGGCGGCGAAACGTTCGACTCCCAGGTTGAGTTCACACCAGAGGTAGACGGGTTCTACTATGTGCAGATCAAGAATGTGGGCGATATTGGCAACCAGTTTATTCGCTACGACCTGGTGCTGGAGCTGTGCAAACCCGGCCAGACCGATTGTGGCCGCGTGAGCAACCCGGCAAGTGATACCAACGGGAATGCAGATACCAGCAGCAGCCCCTCCCGTAGCCCCACCGTGCCACGGGAAGCATTTTCGCTGGATGCCACCAGCACCCCGCCTCCCGCCCCGGTGGGAGCTTCGGAGTCGGGCAACCCGGCCTCTCCCCCGCCTCCCGATTTTGCCAATGCCGCCTTCTGGAAGATATGGCAACGTTCCGATCAGTCTGTCGCCAGTCAGCGTGTTGCCCGAAGCTGGATATGGGGAACGGCTCTGGCCAGCAGAAACGAACCTTTTGCCCAGACCAGCGGCGGCCGCCGACAGGTGCAATACTTCGACAAAGGCCGCATGGAGATAACCAATCCACTCGCCGAACCCACAAACCAATGGTTTGTCACCTTTGGCCTGCTGGCGCAAGAGATGACCAGTAGCCAGATTCAGGTTGGCAACAGCGATTTTCTCTCGCATCCGCCAGCCAATATCCCCATTGTGGGTGACAGCAACGACTGGTCGGCTCCCACCTATGCCAGCTTTCGGGGGGTGATAGGAGAGCCATACCCCGACCTGACCGGCGAATACCCGCTCGATACGCTTGACCGTGCGGGGAATATCGGGATCTACGAAGGGCCGCGCTATGTGGACTCCCGTCTGGCATCCTATGTCGCCGAAACGGGCCACAATATCCCGATGATCTTCTGGCAGTTTTTCAACCGGCAGGGCGAAATATACACCCAGAATCAATACCAGGTTGGCCCCCTGATGGAATGGCTTCCGATTGTCGGCTATCCCATCAGCGAACCCTACTGGATACGGGCCCATATCAACCAGGTCCAGCGGGATGCGCTGGTGCAGATTTATCAGCGTCGGGTGCTGGCCTATCTGCCAGCAAATCCGCCCGGTGAGCAGGTGCAGATGAGCAATATCGGGCAGCATTACTATGAGTGGCGATATGGCCAACCCCCACCACGACCTTGAGCCATTGATGAGAGCGCGTGTATGAGAGAACGTGAGACAGGATGATGGGAGCCACAGGGTTCGTCACCTGACGACTTCCATAGGGCCCCGCCGGGCGACCTCGTTGGAAGAAGCTCGCGCTGCCGCCTATGTTGATGGTCGGCTACGCCGGGCTGGTATGAAGGTGAGTGCAGATCCGTTCCTTGCGTCTGCCTCTCCCCCCCCGACAGCCCCCCTTCTCTCGCTGGCGGGTATTCTGGCGGCATTGCTGGTCGGATGGGTGGTAATTCCCTCGCTATTCCTTTCGCTCTGGCTCATTGTGCTCACGCTCTTCGAGTTGGCTGGTTTTTCGCTGCCAATGCCACTATTTCGCTCCCGCGACAGTCAAAACACTGTTGGCACGCGAGCCAGCGAAAAGCGACCCCGCTGGCGCGTGGTATTGCTGGCTCCCCTCGACACCCCTCCCCCTATGCAGGTAGGCGGCTCCTGTGTCCGGCAGCAGCAAGCTATGCTCATTGTGCGGCTCATCGCCGCGGTGTCCCTCGCTATCCTTGCGCTGGTGTTTCTGGGCCAGCAAGAGCACCTTCTCCCGGCCAGTCTCAGTCCGGGTGGCCTGAATATAGAAGGCGTGTTGCCTCTGGGACAGGGAGTCGTTGTCGTATTGCTGCTTGTTTCACTCCTGCCCCGTCGCCCCCGCCGCAACCCGGCCCTGGGCGGAGCGGGAGGGCTGGCTGTGTTGCAAGCCATCGCCGAACAAATTCCCTCAACCCGTTCGGTCGAATTGTGGGGGGTGGGGGTTGGTTCCTCAACCACCGGCAGCTATGGGGTGCGCGATTTGCTCAACCGCTATCCGTTTCCCCGTGCAGAAACGCTCTTCCTCACGCTGGAGTGCATAGATCATGGGGTGCCGGTGTGCGTGTCGCACGAGGGAGCATTTCGCCAGTGGCGGGCCGACCCGCTACTGCTCGACCTGGCAAGCCGGGCGCAAGCAACGATACCAGCAGGAGATACGGCAATCCAGATTCGCCCCTATCCGGCGGCAACCACGCTCGCTCTGCCGTTGCACCGCCGTGGCTATCGCACCCTGGCTATCCTGACAGACGATGTTCCGTCCCCTACCTCCCCTGCATCCCCTGCTGCCCGCTCAGCGAATCGCCAGAACCCCGAACCTTCAGGAGAAAGCGTTTCCCCCACAGCGATTGAACACACTGTCCAACTTGTCGTCAGCATCATCCGGCAGCTTGATGATGCAAACACCCCTTCTGAACCACAGCGCAGACAACGGGCATACGGGCATAGCGGTAGTTGACACCGCGTCCTTTTTCTGTATAATGTTCCCTGTTGCAAAAAATTGCAGGAACAACTAATCGCTATGTCACACTGCCACACCTTGATAGCAGAACTGCGCCAGCGGGGGCACCGCATCACCCCACAGCGCGAGATGATCATTGAAACGATTGCCCACAGCGGGTGCCATATGACCGCGGAAGAGGTGGCGGAGGCGGTGCATCACCGCATCCATGCTGTCAATCTGGCGACCATCTACCGAACGCTGGATTTCCTCGTCAAAGAGGGAATCGCCAGTCGTCTCGATCTTGGTGGTGGCAAAACCGTGTATGCCACTGTCAGGCATGGCCCCCATATCCATGTCTACTGTCGGCAGTGTGGGATTGTCATTGAGGTCGGTCAGGATACCATCGCTTCGATATGCCGGCAGTTCCGGCAGCATATGCAAGAGCAATACGGGTTTCTTGTCGAACTCAACCATTTTTCGCTGCCTGGACTGTGTGCCAGGTGCCAGGCTTCAGGTGTCAGGAAAAACGAGTAATAGGAGAAGAAGTATAATGATTCGCAGGACGATTACACTGGTTCTGGTGCTGGTTGCTCTGATGATGGCGGGTTGTGGCGAAACCGCCGATGTCCCCGCGTCCCCCACTCCGGCGGGGGGGGCTCCTTCCCCTTCCCCTTCCCCAACCATCAGCAATACCAACGACGGAGAGCAAACCGGCACGCTCCAGTTCCGCGCCAACGGAGAGGACTTTATCCGCCAGGGATTTTTGACAAAGGACGGATGGGCTATCACCTTCGACCATGTCTATGTGACGCTTGACGAAATGACAGCGTATCAGGCCGACCCGCCCTACGATGCGGAAGCTGGCGGGCCCATCCAGGCAACAACAACCGTGCGTCTTGACCGTCCCTACACCGTGGATCTCGCTGCGGGCGATGAGAACGCCCCCCCCATTCTCGTTGCGGAACGGACCGCCCCACCCGGACGCTACAACGCGCTCTCGTGGGAGATGGTACGGGCGCAGGAGGGGCCGGCCAGCGGTGCGGTTATTGTGCTGGAAGGCACCGCCAGCAAGGATGAGGATGGGCAAACTATCGTTTTTCGTATTGCGCTGGACAATGAGACCGCTCATACGTGTGGCGACTATGTTGGCGATGAGCGCAAGGGGATTGTTGAGGCAGGGGGGACTGCCGATGTTGAGGCTACGTTCCACTTTGACCACCTCTTTGGCGATGCCGAAACCCCGATGGATGATAACCTGAATACGGGGGCCCTGGGCTTCGCGCCGCTGGCGGCCCTGGCCACCGATGGCACGCTCAATGTGGACACGGCCACGCTCCAGGCTCGTCTGTCGCCCGACGAATACGCAAAGGTTGAACACCTGCACCTGGCCCACGTTGGCGAGGGCCACTGCACTGGCGAGGGCCACTAGAGGAACTATCGGTATGCACGGAATATCTCGACCATTGCGCCCCCTGATAATCCTGCTGGCTCTGCTTGTGGCGGCCGGTCTCCCCGTGGGTGAAGCCCTGTCCCACGGGGTGCATCTCGACTACACCGCAACGACAAAGACCATCACCGTCATTGAGATAGTGGCGACCTTTGACACGGGGGAGCCGATGCGGGGGGGGCAGGTGGCGGTGTTTGCGCCCGACAACCCGAAAACGCCCTGGCAAACCGGCGTATGCGACAACGAAGGACGCTACCGCTTTACGCCCGACGCATCGCTGGCGGGAACCTGGGAGGTGCAGGTGCGCCAGTCGGGGCATGGGGCAATACTCTATATCAATGTCGGGCCAGAAACTACGTCTACCGCCGCTGCTGACGCTGGCCCCGGCGCGGAGCCGCTGGCTCTCCAGGTCCATGCTTCCAGCGGCCACTACACCCCGCTGCAATATGTGTTGATGGGCGGCTGTGTTGTGTGGGGCTTTGTGGGAACCGCGCTCTACTTTTCTCGAAAATTTTCTCAAAATCGGAGGAACATCTGATGCACATACCCGATGGGATACTCCCGGCTGAAATCTGCGTGGGGGGCTATGCCACGGCAGCGGCCCTCACGGGCTACGCCCTGCGAACCATTGGGCAGCAGCCCGACCCTCGCGCCCACATCCCCAGAGCATCGCTACTGGCCGCTTCCTTCTTCGTCGCCTCGTGGGTGCATATCCCCATTCCGCCGGCCAGCGTCCACCTGCTCCTGAATGGTCTGCTTGGGGCTATCCTGGGGTTCTATGCTATTCCGGCCATCCTTGTCGCGCTCTTTTTCCAGGCGGTCATGTTCGGGCACGGCGGGCTGACAACGCTTGGGTTCAATGCGACGATTATGGGCGTGCCCGCGCTGGTTGCAGCGTTGCTCTTTCGGATACGCCCGGCAGCCTGGCACGAGCACCGCGTGGGTCTCGGCGTGTCTGGTTTCCTGGCAGGAGCGGCGGGCCCCGCGCTCTCCGTTCTGCTCTTTTTTGCGCTGCTCATCACCAGCATTCCTGCCAGCACGATTGACCCGGTAATGGAACGGGCCGCACTCATTACCCTGCTGGTCGGGCACATTCCGCTGATCATCATTGAAGGGGTTTTTACGGCAATGGTTGTGCTGTTTCTCCAGCGGGTGCGCCCCGACCTGCTCGGACTGCCACGGAGCCAGAGCCAGCAATCCACCGCGCCCCCCGTGCCGTCGGAAGAAGCCATCGCATAGGGCAGCAGGTCTGTGAGACTCAGCATAGATGAGCACGCGCATGGCGATTCGCCGTTGCACCGCTGGGACCCCCGCTACAAACTGGTGGGGCTTTCTGCGCTCATGGTCAGCTTTGCCGCCGTTCGTGATATACGGCTGGCCCCCGCAATGCTGCTGGTTGCAGCAGCTCTGGCGAGGGTCTCGCGTTTGCCGCTCCGCTTCCTGCTTACCCGGTTAAGCTATCCCGTGGTGTTTCTCCTGGCTGTCGTGCTGGTCTTGCCCTTTGCCACAGGGCAAACACCGCTGGCGCATATTGGCCCGCTCACGCTGCGGCAAGAGGGGGTGCATGCCGCGCTGCTGGTCGTTGCTCGCTTCGCTGCCATCCTCACCACGGCTCTGGTCCTATTTGGAACAGGTCCGTTTCTCACGACAATCCGGGCCATGCACGCCCTGGGACTTCCCTCCATCCTGACCGACATGCTCCTCTTTTTCTCCCGCTATCTCCAGGATACGGCCAGTCGCCTCACCACAATGCAAACCGCGATGCGGCTCCGTGGCTTCGGGGGGAAAACGCTCAGCCGCCACAGCCTGGGTGCGCTGGCGGCCCTGGTTGGCACGCTCCTCATACGCAGCACGGAGCAATCGGAGCGTGTCTATCGGGCAATGGTGCTTCGCGGCTACGGGCAGCGGGTGGGTAGGCGGCCGGCCTTCCGTGCCGGTGTTCGCGATGGACTGGCCCTCGCCGGAACGCTCTTTGTTGCGGCGGGGTTTGGGGCGGCCAGTATTTTTTTGCAATGAGTAACGATGGTTGCCATAGCCTGCCCGACGCGATATTGACGGTTTCGGGGCTGTGTTTCTCCTATGCCGACGTGCGTGTGTTGTGTGACATAACACTCCTGGTGCGCCGCGGGGAGCGAGTGGGGCTGATTGGTCCGAACGGGAGCGGCAAGACAACGCTCTTTCTCATTATCTGCGGTGTGCTCAGACCAGAGGCGGGAAAGATTGTGCTGGCGGGCCAGCCGGTTGTGCCCGGCTCCTTCCGCCCGGAGATTGGCCTGGTGTTTCAACAGCCTGATGACCAGCTTTTTTCGCCCACTGTGCGTGACGATTTCGCGTTTGGTCCTATCAATATGGGGCTACCGCCAGACGAGGTGGAGCAGCGCGTTTCCGATGCGCTCGACAGCGTGGGGCTGTGCGAACTGGCCCACCGCCCCCCCCATCACCTCTCCGGCGGGGAGAAGCGCATGGCTGCCATTGGCTGTGTGTTGACCATGCGCCCCCAGATGATCCTCTACGATGAGCCAGACGCAAACCTCGACAGCCGCGCCCGGCGACGCTTGATTCACTTTCTGCAAGCATCGCCCGCCGCGGCTCTCATCGCCTCACACGACCTGCGCCTCATCCGCGAGGTTTGTCACCGCGTTATTCTCCTGGATGCGGGAGCCGTTGTCGCCGAGGGAGAAACCCGAACGGTGTTGCAAAACCACGCGCTCCTGGACGCACACGGCCTGGAGCCGCCCGGTTGCTGAAGGGGGGAGCTTGAATTAACCTGAAAACATCCTTCCAAAGGCATATATCACCGAAGGTAGATACGTCGTGTGGTATAATCTTTAGCAGCAACAGGTACGTTTGTGAAAAGTGTCAGCACCATGCCCGAATTGCCAACAAAGTTTGCAGATTACAAAGATGATGGGTATACCTGGGTCACGCTGGCTACAGGAGAGTTTTACCCGGATATTCTGGAGCAAGCCTGCTTCCTGTATACTCCCGTTCTCCAACATTTCGGTATGCTTGTACGCTCATCAGAGTCTTCAGAACGGCTCTTTTTGCAAATCTCAGCGGTTAAAGAAAGTTGGATGAGGATACAGCTTTTGCGCGTTTTCAAGCGGTATGTAAGCCCTGCCATGCCCGTGGAAATGACGAAGAAAAAACGAAAGCCAGACAAATTGTTGACCAGTACAAGCGTACATTTCGGGCTATTCAGGATGTTCAAAGGGCTTTTGCCAGCCGTCCCATACCAGATGAGCCACTCTGTGTCTTATTATGGGAATATAAAAGCCGTGGGCAAAAAGGATATGATCTGACCGAACGTTTCTTCGATCTGTTTCGCTCACTTTTCCCTACACTCCCTATCACCGGCCCAGAACGTGCCGGGCGAGATATTCTGCTGGGGGATATTTTTCCCCACTACCCCAACCCGAAACGCCCGATTGACTTTGTTATCCATAGCGAGGATAACGCCACGGTCCTGGCAATCGGTCTTGCTCGCTACGACTCGGATCGAGGCGGTGCCCAGGAGGATGACCGAACGGGAGGGTATCACAATTGCGCTCAAGAAATTATCAGCTATGCAGAACACCATACCATCCCAACAAAAGTTGTTTTCCTCAATGATGGACCAGGATTATTGCTTGGCTCTATGTGGGATGATTATGCACGTCTCGAAGATTATGGAAAAGGAAGAGTTGTCGTTGTCACCTTACGAATGGTTCCTGTTCGCATCACATACGACTGGCTTTGTTCTCTGTGAGGGTCATCATGGCAATTGGTATCCCTGGAAAGTACAGAAAAGGAAAAAAAACCGGTACGGTTGTCAATGAACCGGAAATCAGACTGGAATATCCGGGGAAACTCCCAGAGGAAAGTATTCTAACGCTTAAGCCAGCACCGATTTCTTTGTTATGGTCTGGTTTTCCGCAAAACCAACTCTACTATGGTGATAATCTTTCTGTCCTTGCCCACCTCCTGTCCGATACAATCATAAAGGGGAAGGTCAGACTGATATACATTGATCCGCCCTTTGCAACCAACAGTGTATTTCAGTCAAGGTCTCTTTCTGACGCTTATCAAGATCTGATTGTTGGTTTTCATTACATCGAGTTTATTCGCCAGCGATTGATTTTCTTTCGTGAATTGCTTGCGGATGATGGTTCTATGTATATTCACATGGATGGAAATATGGCTTTCCATATCAAAGTTATTATGGATGAGATCTTTGGCCAGAAAAATTTTAGAAATTGGATAACTCGGAGAAAATGTAGCCATAAAAACTACACCAGGAAACAATATGGCAATATCTCAGACTACATCCTCTTCTATACAAAATCAGACCACTATATCTGGAATCGTCCGCTGGAAGAATGGACCGATGAGCGTGCCAAAAAGGAGTATCCTTGCATTGAGGAGGAAACCGGGAGAAGATATAAAAAAGTGCCGGTTCATGCTCCTGGGGTAAGAAAAGGGGCCACCGGCCAACCCTGGCGAGGAAAATTGCCCCCGCCAGGAAAGCACTGGCAATACTCCCCAGAACAACTTGATGAAATGGATGCACGAGGAGAAATTTATTGGTCGCCCTCTGGAAACCCCCGCCGTAAGCTCTATCTGGAAAATAGTGATGGGGTTCCCATTCAGGATATATGGCTTGATGTTCGTGATACCCGCAACCAGAATGAAAGAACGACCGGGTACCCGACAGAGAAAAATACCGATATGATCTCACGGATTATTCGCGCTTCTTCAAATCCAGGAGATATTGTTCTTGACGGATTCGCTGGTTCGGGGACAACGTTAGCGGTAGCTTCTGAGTTGGGAAGAAAGTGGATAGGGATAGACAACAGCAAAGAGGCCATTCAAGCGACCCTCAAACGTTTTGCACAGGGGGCAGAACGACTGGGAGATTTTGTTCAAGCTCCCGTTTCACAGGGGCAAGAGGCAAATCACGTATTGATCAACGACTTTTCCCTGTATGCTGAACATACAGGCACTCATAGTGACGATATGCTGTCAGAATGGCAAAAACACCTTGCAATTCTGGAAAACGGTGCGGAGTAACCTGAATTCGGGAAAGCACTGATTTTTCGGCACAACGGTATTGAACGACATGATGCCGATTGACAGGACTGCAATCTTCCTTATTGCATTATCCCGAACTCAGGTCGTGTGTTCAGCTTCAGGGGACCGGATCGTAGCCGCCCTTTGAGAGGGGGTTACAGCGAAGAATACGCCACACCGTCAGGGCCCCGCCCTTAAAGACTCCGTATTTTTGAATTGCCTCATACCCATATTGGGAGCAGGTTGGGTAATAGATGCAACTTGGGGGAAACCAGGGCGAAACGCCTCGCTGGTAGAACCGTATTACCTTGAGTGCAAGCCAGCGCAACATAGGCTCACCTGCTTCCTGTCACTACTTCATTGAGGCACGGCGAGCATTGCCATTTCGCGGATTGCGCCGACCCGCAGAAGATTGTTTTCGCGCCCGGCGGCACTCACCGCAGCGCACCGGATCGTTCAAAAACCCTTTTTCTGCGTAAAACTCCTGCTCACCTGCGGTAAAAATAAATTCTTTTCCACAATCGCGGCAAACGAACGTTCGATCTTCGTAGCTCATAGAAAAACCTTTCACTGGAAAACTGACAAAATTGTAATCGTTCACGGTATTTGGGCAATCCCTGATTCCTGGGTACGCAAGCGTCTCGCTTGCTCCGATGCGGGTGCGTCCCCCCTCCCAATCCCTCCCCCCGCCAGGGGGAGGACAGGTGGGGGTCCTGAACGATTACA
>DAOTUE010000151.1:0-3564 GCA_034436975.1 Chloroflexaceae bacterium | reverse complement strand
CCCGGAGCTGGACGGGGTGGTTGTCAGCCACCCCCGAAGGAACGCCTGATGAAACCAAAGCCTGTCCCCGGACAGGAATTGCGGTGGAGGGTAGTTCCAAGCCACCCGCTTCAGCGGGTGGTCGTTGACTGTTGTGAAGTCCTTGCAATAAAGGCAATGAGCAATGAAGGTTATGAGAGTGGACGCAACGCCCGCCACCCCACAATCAGCAACCCCACCACTCCATGCAGCACGATCACCATTGTAAAGTAGAGTTCGTGCCCATTGAACCGTGACTGCTCTGCCGTATAGACAAGCGACTCGATGCGGGCCGCCACAAAGGGAGTAAAAAAATAGAGACAGAAGCAAGTGAACGCCGCAAGCCACACCTCGGCACGGCGGGCCAGCACCCACCCGATGAACAGGACAAAGGGCGTGGAAAAGATGGTCCACACCAGCGGGCGGAGCTGGTCTTCGCCACGCTCGCCGCCAGTGCTGGTGTAGTTGAAGATGGCCCAGGCTATGCCGACGATGAGCGCACCGAGCATCATCCCGAAGGTTCGCCCATCGAACCCGAACCGACGGGGGGATGCTTGCATCTGTTGGGCTGTGGTTTCAGCGTGATTACTCATTCCGGGTCAATGCTTCCAATTTCTTTTTTGCCTCTTCCTCCAGCTCCGTGACCTTCTGCTGGTCGCGTTGTTCATCTTTCTTCAGTTGCTCCAGCCGATCTTCCAGATTGTTTAGCTCTGCAACATACCGCTTTCGCAAGGCCCCCTCGTCCCCTTCGTACCTCAGCGGAGTCAGGTTGCCTTGAATTTGCTTTTGCTGCTTGTATATTGCCTCTCGTTGCTGCTCTGTTCGGCGTATACGTTTTCGGGCTTCATCTATGCTGCGAAATAGCCGGAGCACCTCTTCGAGCATCTGTCCTGTCTTTTCATCGAGAAATTTGTTGCGCAAATAGTCTTGAAGCTGTGTTGCTGTCAGGCTGCTTATGCTCTCTCTGCGCCGACGCATACGCCGCTGGTGGACCTTGAAAACTGTTCGGGCGTGGGGCACACAGGTGACGCTCCAGCGCACAACCTGATCGGTTTGTTCGTCGGGTTCGGCGGTCTCTGTCAGTTCATAGCCGGCATCAATGCTCCGCTCTATCATAACTTCGGCCGGGTTCGCCAGCGTGCTCGTAAGGTGGTAGGTGGTATGCTGGATGTCATACTCCTGAATGTGGAGATATTCCTGACTGACCTGGATACCAACAGTCCGCCGCTCTCTTGTTTGCTCCTCACTAATCTTGATGCCAAGTTCGACGGCATAGGGAATGATGATCTCGCCCCCCTCGCGGGTGAAGGGGATAATCGCCTCGCCTGCATAGTCGGTTTCATCCAGAATCGTCACGGGGCCACGTTCCAGGACCATCCTGGTGGTGTTTTTCGTTCGCACGCTTACCACCGGGTGGTTGGGGAGTTTGCTTCTGTTGTAGAGCAGGTCGCGCCGTCCCGCCAGTTCGTCAACGATAATGGGAACCATAGCCGACTCCCCCCTGGCCACGGTCACGGGGTAGGCTACATAGTAGTGAAACAATGCGCCCCGTTCGCTCCCCTCGATGGCTATTTCGGCAGATTGCTCAAGGGCTTCGGGGGTGAGGGAATAGGATGCAGCAGCTTCGCTATCTGCCATTGCGCCGCTCATCTCTTCCTCGGTTACTCCCAGGGTCATTGAGCGCATGGCTTGTGCTCTCCCTTTTGCGCTGGTCCCGGCTACGGCAGGCGCAGGAGGGGGAGCGGCATCAAAAAACATCGGGGTATTGATTGTGCGCTCCTCATCTTCGACAAGCGGACGCTGCGGCGTTTTTGGTTCGTAGAGACGGTAGCGAAACGATATTGGCATCCCTGCAACAAGCGTCAGGTCAACCTCGTGCAGGTCCTCATCAAGATGATTGTCGAAAATCCCCCACCCCTGAACAATAATCTTCACCTCGGAGGGATGGGGGGGGTCCGCATCGTCAGCAGTCCGTGAGGATTCCTGGTCTGTTTTCTGGCTATTGTTTTTGTCACGCCGTTTTTTCGGGAGCACGAGCATCCGGTAGCCAACACGCCAGGCCGGGGCGGGCGCAATGTAGCTAACCTGCAGGTTGTGTTTGCCGGGCGAGAGGTGTAATGTAGCGGTCCGTCGTTCTTCCTCGCTCTGCGCCGCACGGAGAAAATAGCTCAGGTCGGCGGCGGCTTCGTCGAGCAGGTCCAGCCGTTGAATAGTTTTGATCCGCAGTGAGCGCAAACTACGCGATTCCGGCTGGTAAATTGTTACCATCGCGCTGTCGAGCACGGTGCTTTCGTTGCTATTTCCATATTCCGCCCCCACAACCATGCCTTCAAGCGTTTGTTCCGCACGCTGGTCTTCTTGCACCACACAACGCACCCACCGCCCGCGCAGGTCGCGCACCAGGTCCAGCAGCGAGTGGTTCTCGGAGAGATGAATACTTCCCTTTGCCAGCAGTTCCGCTCGATTTTCCGGGGTTTCAAAAGCTACCCCGCGGACATGCCCTTCCCCGGAGTCTATCGCTATCATACTCTTGAGAATATCATCCATTGCCTGGCGGGGAAAATGTATCCGCAGGGTATCCTCATCCACTTCGCCACGCCGCTCGAAATATCCAATACCATGCTTATAAATGGTCATTCGTTTCATTGGTAGCATAGTCACCAGATCCCTCCTTCTCTTCTCTCTCCTTCTCTGACACTACTTGAACAGGCGAGCCAGTGGGTAGGCAAACCCTGGGAGCACCTCGCATCCGGTAAGCACCTCATCACCACGAAGGTAACGGATGGAGCGGACAAGGTCCGGCGGCTGATATTCAATGACCGTCTGATTTTTTGGGTAGACCAGCCAGATAAGCCGCACGCCAGCATCAAGATAATCCTGGACTTTTGCCTGTATCCCGACGGCCGATTCCGATGGGGAGATAATCTCAACAGCCAGATCCGGTGCAAGGTGCCAGAACCCTTCCTGCGCTTCGGGTGGGGGGATGTGTTCCTTGCGGACAAATGCCACGTCGGGAACCCGGATGACAATATCTGGCTCTGTCTGGAGCACAAAGCCGGGTTCTGCTGTGTAGACTTCGCCCAGATCATGACCTGACTCGTGAGTTTCCACAAAATGCCGTAGCGCGTAATCTATTCGAGAGGCAAACAACCCCTGCACCGGCCCCGCCGGCCTCATCATCAGCAAGTTTCCTCGTACCAGCTCATAGTGGTTTTCTTCATCGGAAAGGGCCAGCAGGTCGGCAACACTCCAGGGTTGCCCATCGCGACGGGGGATGCAGACCGGCTCAACCACCCGTGCCTCAGCAGGGACAGTGGGAACAGACGGTCTGCTATCGTTTCGGAATGAATGGGTACTCATCACTCATCACCTGATCTGGTGACACTCCGCACGCGCTAAAGCGCGGCGGCTTCTTGCGTGCGCTCCCCAAGGGAGTCCGCACAACAAGCCACTTGCCCCGTGTCCAGGGGACTACGCATGCTCCGCTTATCGCCGAAGCGACAGCCGGTCTACGATACGTGAGCAGAACTGCTCGAACTCTACCGG
>DAOTUE010000150.1:0-9032 GCA_034436975.1 Chloroflexaceae bacterium | reverse complement strand
TTCACCACAAAGACACGGAGTACACAAAGGGAAATCCTTTCACAAAGCCTTTGTGCCCTTTGTGTCTTTGTGCTTTTTGTGTGTGTTCAAACGGAGATGGTGTAACCAATTCCTGCGCCTTTTGTGTTTTTTCTCAACAGCCCCTTGACAGTCCCCCCATAATCTGGTATTTTAGGATTAACTAAAAATAGATTGAGGCTATCATAAATCAGGGCATTGCTTATCCTGATCCTGAAATCAGGACAAGCGAAATACAAGAGCACAGCAAGGAGGGAGTATGCGTTCATTCTGGATAGGCCTGGTGCTGGTGTTGTTGCTGGCCGCCTGCGGCGGAGAGGCTACACCTGGCGAAGATGCGGGCGGGACTACAACAGGGCCAGGGGCAAAACCACTGATGGTCCTGGCAACCACGCAACAGATCGCTGACGCAGTTAAGAATGTCGCCGGCGACAACGTAACGCTTAAAACCCTGTTCGGGCCGGGTATAGACCCCCACACCTACGTTGCAACAGAGTCAGACATCAGAACGTTTGAAGAGGCTGATGTTATCTTTTACAACGGCTTGCACCTGGAAGCCCAGCTTGAGCGTGTTTTGAAACAGATGGCAACCAGAGAGGGAAAACGGGTTATCGCAGTGGCGGAGCAGCTTGAGGAAACCTCGCTGCTGAGCTGGGAGCCAGAGGCCAGCCTGCCCAACGATCCGCATGTCTGGAACGATGTCCGGTTGTGGAAGCAGGTTGTTGCAAACATCAGCAGCACGCTGGCCGAAGCCGACCCCGCCAACGCAGCCACCTACCAGGCCAACACCGCAGACTACCAGGCCAGACTGGACACCCTGCACGAGTACATTCTCGACCAAGTGGAGCGCATTCCGCTTGAACAACGGGTCCTGGTGACAGCCCACGATGCTTTCGGCTACTTCGGTCGGGCCTACAGGCTGGCGGTCGAGGCAGTACAGGGTATCAGCACCGAAACCGAAGCCAGCACCGCCGATGTGCAGGATCTTGCAGAGATTGTGGCTGAGCGGGGCGTGCCGGCAATCTTCATCGAAACGACAATCTCGCCACGCACCATCGAAGCGGTACAGGCCGCTGTCCGCGCCAAGACCGGCAACAAGGTCCGCATTGGTGGGAAACTCTACTCGGATGCAATGGGCGACCCCGGCACGGAAGAGGGAACCTATATCGGCATGATGCGGCACAACACCGATACGATTGTTGCCGCGCTTGGAGGCGATAGCAATGGTGAACAATGAACCAGTACAGAGCGAAGCAGCTATTGACGTGACCGATCTGACGGTGGCCTACAAAGAAAAGCCCGTCCTGTGGGATATTGATTTTCGTGTGCCCCCCGGCGTGCTGCTGGCCATTGTCGGCCCCAATGGTGCGGGCAAAACCACCCTGATTAAATCTATTCTGGGGTTGGTCAAGCCTGCCGCCGGGCGCGTCTTCATCTACGGCAAGCCCTACCGCGAACAACGCCGGCTGGTTGGCTATGTGCCACAGCGCGGCAGCGTAGACTGGGATTTTCCCACCAACGCGCTCGACGTGGTGATGATGGGGTGCTACGGGGCCCTGGGTTGGATCAAACGACCCGGCAAGCGCGAACGCGAGATGTCCCTGGAGGCTCTGGACAAGGTGAACATGGGCGATTTTGCCGAACGCCAGATCAGCCAGCTTTCCGGGGGACAGCAGCAGCGGGTCTTTCTGGCGCGGGCCCTGGTACAAAACGCCGACATCTACTTGATGGATGAGCCGTTTCAGGGGGTGGATGCCACAACCGAGCGGGCCATCGTTGCACTGCTGCGGGAGCTGCGGGAGCGGGGAAAAACGGTTGTTGTGGTCCACCACGATCTCTCAACCGTGCCCGACTATTTCGACTGGGTGACGCTGCTCAATGTGCGGCGCGTGGCCCACGGACCGGTAGCCGATGTGTTCACCGAGCACAATCTGGGGCTGGTCTATAGTGGCAAGGGGGACAGCAAAGGGATGAACGCCTTTGCCAACATTGTCAACGCTGGCAACGCCAACAAGGAAAAAGAAGCAAATGGAGCAAACGAAAGGAATTTACCCTGTGACTGATCTGCTTTTTGAATTGTTTACTGATTATACCATCCGCACGGTTGCGCTGGGCGCAGCCGTGCTCGGCATTGTCAGCGGAATACTCGGTTGCTATGCGGTGCTGCGGCGGCAAGCCCTGCTTGGCGATGCCATGTCCCACGCTGCGCTGCCGGGGATTGTCCTGGCCTTCATATTGACTGGCGGGCGCGAATTGCCCATATTGCTGCTTGGCGCAGCGATCGCCGGCTGGATAGCCGCACTGGTGATGGTTGCCATTGTCAACCACACGCGGGTAAAGGAAGATAGTGCGCTGGGGTTGGTGCTTTCTGTCTTCTTTGGGTTCGGACTGGTGCTGCTCTCCTTTGCACAAAAGTCGCCCACCGCGGCCCAGGCGGGTCTGGATACGTTTCTCTTCGGGCAGGCCGCCTCGCTCGTTGAACACGATGTTATCACGATGGCCCTTGTCGGGGGCGCGGCCCTGGCAATGGTCCTGCTCTTCTGGAAGGAGTTCAAGCTGCTCAGCTTCGACCCGGACTATGGCGCAACGCTAGGGTTTCCCATCCGTCTGCTTGATATTGGCCTTACCTCGCTCATTGTCGTGGCGATTGTCATCGGGTTGCAAACGGTTGGCGTGGTGCTAATGAGTGCCATGCTCATCGCCCCGGCTGCGGCGGCCCGCCAGTGGACCAACCGACTGGGGCTGATGGTTGTGCTCTCCGGCGTGTTTGGCGCACTCTCCGGCATCACAGGCGCGGTTATCAGTGCCACAGCCCGCGGCCTCTCCACGGGCCCCACGATTGTGCTGGTTGCCAGTGCCATCGTCGTCATCTCGCTGCTGGTTGCGCCCAACCGCGGCTTGCTCTGGAACTGGCTCCGCCGCCAGCATACCCGCCGCCGGCTGAGCAGGACAGCACAGCAGGGAATATCTGTTGCCGGGCTGCCGCCCAATAGGGGATAGGGGATAGGGAGCGCAGGCAAGCGGGACGCTTGCGCTCCCTGGGCTGTCTCATCCTTTGCCGCTTTCTTGCTTTTTTGAAGGCAGATTGGTATGAGAGGAGGGCAAGTGGGGGGCCTGAACGATTACGAATATCCTGCACTGTCGAATTGTGTACCGAAGAAAACACAGCATCCAGGCAGGATGCTATAATGGAAACGAGAGAGCAAAACAACAGAAAGCGAGGGAGTTGCTATGGCAACGATAACTGCACCCGAAACGCCAGAGACACAGAAAACCCCGAAACCCGATCTCTACACCTATATTCAAAGCCTGGTTGATCAGCTTCATCCAGATGAGCGGCTACAGCTTGTTAGCTACATTGTCAGCACCGTGCAACCGTTTATTGTAGATCCTGTAGACGACGATGATGACGATGAGGAACTGATCAGAGATGCGATGGAAACCCTGGAATATGCACGAGCACATCCAGAAACTGTTATGACGCTGCAAGAGTTTGAGGCTGAACTGGATAGAGCGGAGGCGGCGGGAGAGCTACCGGATTGAGATTGTGCAAGAGGCCCGCAAGGAAGTCAAAGCCTTGCCTGGACACGTTCGAGCACAGGCCCGCCAACAATTCCGTCGTCTGGCAACCAACCCGCGCCCAAACAGTGCAAAAGAACTGCGAGGCAAGCCTGGTTTCTATCGGATCTTGCTGGCAGGCCTCTGGCGCATTGTCTACACGATGGATGATGAGACCCAAACCGTTACGATCTTGCGCGTGCGCCGCAAGGAAGATATAGACTACGAAGGGGTGTGAGGCAAACGGTAACTGTTCAGTATAAGGCTGGGAGCGCGGGCATCCTACCCGCAGCCCCGCAGGCCCGCGGGCAAGCCTCCCGCTTGTGCTCCCAGGGTTTACAACACGAGGGAATAGAGGGTTTTGAGAAAGGGAAAGAAACCACATGTCTGCACAAACAGAAGTCCAGCTTATCGCTGTAGTCATTGCCGCGGCCTGCGCCATCCCTGGCGTGTTCCTGGTGTTGCGCCGCATGGCGATGATGAGCGACGCAATCAGCCATACCGTCCTGTTTGGTATTGTCGTGGGCTTTTTCCTCTCGCACGATCTGGGATCGCCCTGGCTTTTCCTGGGGGCTGTGCTCACGGGCGTGCTGACCGTCAGCCTGGTCGAACTGCTCAACCGCACCCGGCTGGTCAAACAGGATGCCGCTATCGGGCTGGTCTTCCCCGTGCTCTTCAGTATTGCCGTCATCCTGATTTCGCGCTTTGCCGGCAATGTTCATCTCGACACCGACGCGGTCATCCTGGGCGAACTGGCCTTTGCCCCCTTTGATCGGGTGGTCTGGTATGGCGTGGATATGGGGCCGCGTGCGCTTGTCGTTGGCGTGACCCTGGTGCTGCTCAACCTGGCATTTATAACCATCTTCTACAAAGAGCTAAAACTGGCAACATTTGACGCGGGGCTGGCCGCTGCATTCGGGTTTTTGCCGGGAGTGCTGCACTATGCCCTGATGGCCCTGGTATCCATCACCGCAGTGGGCGCGTTCGACGCGGTCGGGTCAATCCTGGTGGTGGCTCTGATGATTGCCCCCCCCGCGACGGCCTACCTGCTGACCGACCGGCTATCGTGGATGATTGGCCTCAGTGTTATCATCGGGGTGGGCAGTGCCATTGCCGGCTACTGGCAGGCCCACTGGCTGGATGTCTCTATTGCCGGGTCAATGGCGACAATGAGCGGGGTTGCCTTCGGGCTGGCGTTCCTCTTTGCACCAGAGCGAGGCATTGTCTCTGCCCTACGGCGGCGCACCCGCCAGAAGTGGGACTTTGCCCAGAAGATGCTCGTTTCCCACCTGCTGCACCACGAGGCAACCCCACAAGCCGCCGAGGAGTCGCATGTGGAACATCTGACCCACCATATGCACTGGCCCCCCGCCTTTGCAGTGCGGGTGGTGCAGCGGGCCGAACAACGGGGCCTGCTGCACCGCCAGGGCGACATGCTGATCTTGACCGAGCGGGGGCGGCAGGCCGCAGAACTATGAAACCTGTGCTATACTAGGTGCCATCAGGAAAATCGGAGTGGAAAGGACAGAGAACAATGGCGAGTGGTGAGCAAACATTCGATATTGTTTCGGAATTTGATCGCCAGGAACTGGTCAACGCAATTGACCAGACCCGCCGCGATGTGGCGAATCGCTACGACCTGAAAGACACCGGGACAACCATTGAACTGAGCGAAGATGAACTGCTGATAACGGCAGACAACGAGATGACGCTCCGCAACGTCCGCGAGATCCTTGAGACAAAATCAATACGCCGCAATCTTTCCATCAAAATTTTCGCCTATGGGCCGGTGGAAGACGCGAGCGGGGGGCGCGTGCGCCAGACAATTACTCTGCAAAAGGGTATTGATGCTGACCTGTCGCGCAAAATCCAGAAGATGATCCGCGACGAGTTCCCGAAAAAAGTCCAGGCCCGTATCCAGGGGGACGCAATTCGCGTGGGGAGCAAAAGCCGCGACGAACTCCAGAACGTTATCCGCTTTTTGAAAGAGCAGGAAAACGAGATTCCGGTTCCGTTGCAGTTTATCAACTATCGCTAACTATTGCCAGGTATGAAATACTGTATAGTCACGCTTGGGTGCCCCAAAAACGTTGTTGATAGCGAGGGAATGGGGAATATCCTGACCGGCCAGGGCCATCATGCCGTTGCCGAGCCAGAAGAAGCCGATGTCGTCATTGTCAATACATGCGGGTTTCTCAAGCCGGCGCGAGACGAGGCCCTGCAAACGCTCCGCAGTCTGAGCAAGAAGAAGGGGGCCAGGCAGCGGCTCATTGCAACGGGCTGTATGATCGAGGTGCAGGGGGGGATTGTGCGTGCGCTTTCGGGAGTAGACGGGGTATTGAGTACGCGCCACTGGCCCTACATTGGCGCATTCCTTGACACCCTCGAAACCAGGAACGATGGCGATGCCCCCGGCCGCGATACCAGCGATACCAGCGATACACACGATGGGCGGATTGCCGCGGTCCACCGCCGAAGCCAGCAAGCCTCGGCCTATCTCAAAGTGTCCGATGGCTGCGACATGCGTTGCGCTTTCTGCCTGATCCCCACAATCAAAGGGCCCATGCGCTCGAAGCCACGCGAAACAGTGCTGGCCGAGACGGCAGAACTGGTCGCGCAGGGTGTGCGCGAAATTGTGCTGGTTGCTCAGCACCTGACCGACTATGGGCGCGACCGGGGAGAGCAAGAGGGACTGGCATCGCTGCTCGACGACCTGTGCGCAACACTTCCCCTCACGGTGTGGGTACGTCTGATGTATGCCTACCCGTCCAGCATCACACCACGGTTGATTGCAACAATGGCCCGCCACCCCCAGATATGCGCCTATCTCGACCTTCCCTTGCAGCACGCCCACCCCGACACCCTGCGCCGTATGCGCCGCCCCGCCGACATTGCCGCCACAAAGCGAACGATTGCCGACCTCCGCGAGACCATTCCCGATATGGTCTTGCGCTCAACGTTTATCGTGGGGTTTCCAGGCGAAACCAGCACAGAGTTTCACGCGCTGCTTGATTTTCTTGAAGAAACGCAGTTTGACCATGTGGGCATATTTCGCTACTCCCGCGAGGCCGGAACGCCCGCCGCAACCCTCCCGCAGGTGCCCCCAAAAACCATTGACCGCCGCTGGCACCAGGCTATGCAGCTTCAGCAGCGCATCTCGCTTGCCCGGAGCCAGCGATGGCAGGGACGATACCTTGATGTACTGGTTGAGGGGATGGGGGAAGTGGAAACCGAGGGAGAACCTGACAGGGAAAATGGCGTTGAAACCAGCACCGATCCTGGCCTGCTCATTGTCGGACGGTCCTTCCGCGATGCGCCAGAAGTAGATGGACAGGTCTTTGCCTGGGGCGAAGCCGAAGTGGGAACGGTGGCCCGCGTGGAAATAACCCATACGACTGCCTACGATCTGTGGGGAAAGCGCGTAGACAGGTGATACCAGGCCGCCAGGGAGGACAACCCCGATGACAACCGCGAGAAAAACAAAAACAACGAAGGACGCAGCCGGTCCCCTTCTGCGCCCTTCCCTCGCAAACCTAGCCGTTGTTGCGCGCTTGAAGTGCTTTTTGCAATCGGCGCAACTCATCGGGATTGTTTCGAGCCAGATAATCTATCATGTAGTCAACAGCCATATCGCTATAATCATCAAGCAACCCGTCAAGCACCTGGTGAACAACCATACTCACAAATTCTTCTTCGCTGATAGCCGGCGTATAGACATAGGCCAGCCCCTCGCGGTGACGATTCAGCACGCCTTTTTCGGCCAGGCGGCCCATCGTCGTCATCACCGTGGTGTAGGCAATGTCCCGACTCTGGGAGAGTTTGCGATGAACTTTTTTCACGGTGCTCCGCTTGTCTTGCCACAAGACTTGCATAATTTCTGTCTCAAGCGGACCCAGAACCTTTACCAAACCATCCTTTGTTGGATTAAACCGTAGATGCATATTGAGCGGCATACCAGAACCCTTTCAAAATATATGAACCAATACTCCCTTTGACATTGCAATGTACTGAGGTTCAGTGTACTATTTAGCTACGCAACCAACAATGTTTTTTGATTACCGACAGGTTACAGAAGATTACACCAGGATTACGAACAGGATTCCCCTGTTTTATCAGGGTTTCTTTGCGGAAAAATATGCTACACCCTGTCGTAATCTTTTTATATCCTGGTATATTCTGGTATATCCCGGAAAATTTTTTGTTCAAGCGTTTGTTCAAGCGAAGGATAAGGATACCGTATGAAAAAATCAGATATTCGGGCCGTGATCCAGGAGGAAATGCGGGCAACCTTTCCCGAAGCGGAGGAGCGCGTGGCCCGCTTCTATGCGATGCAGGCCTACCATCTGGGCTGGCGCGACGAGAACCTCCTGCCGGCCTCGTTCGATGCGGGAAAGCTGTTGCGCCCGCAGCTCGCCATTCTGACCTGTCGTGCTGTGGGGGGCGAGGTAGCCCACGCACTGCCGCTGGCCGCTGGTATCCAGCTCATCCACGATTTTTCGCTCATCCACGACGATATTGAGGACCAGAGCGACACCCGCCGCGGGCGTGTCACGGTGTGGAAACAATGGGGGCTGGCGCACGGGATCAACGTTGGGGATGGGATGTTTGTTGTGGCTCACCTTGCGCTGCATCGTCTCGCCGATGCTGGCGTGGCCCCTGCCCTGGCGTTAGAGGTTATCCGCCGCTTCGACCAGACTATCCTGACGATTTGCGAGGGGCAGTTTCTCGATTTGAGTTTCGAGGGCGACCTCAGCATTGGCGAAGCCGACTACCTGGCAATGATCGGGCGCAAGACGGCAGCATTGATAGCCTGTGCCGCCGGACTCGGAGCAATGGTGGGGGAGGCCAGCGAAGAGAGTGTCCAGGCATTGTTTGACTTCGGGCAAAACCTGGGCCTATCGTTTCAGATACAGGATGACTTGCTTGGCATCTGGGGCGAGCCGACCCTCACAGGCAAGCCACGAGCCGCCGACATCTGCCGCCGCAAAGTGAGCCTGCCCATCGTCCACGCGCTGCGCCACGCCACCGAAAATGCCACACTGGAGCGCATCTATCGGCAGGAGCAGGTGAGTGATGATGAGGTGACACAGGTGCTCACCGTGCTCGAAGAGGCTGGCTCCTACCGCTACAGCGAACAGGAGGCGGCCCGCCACCACCGCAAGGCCCTCCAGGCCCTGGAGCAGGTGCAGGGCGGCGAGAGCAGCGAAGCACGCGAAGCTCTGGGGCACATCCGGGCTATGGCCGAGATGCTCATGGGGCGGCAGACGTAGGCTCAGCCGCGCCACACGGGTATGCACATTGCTTTTCTCACCGCCGAATACCCCCCCCGCCCCGGCGGAGTCGGGGACTATACGCAGTGTCTGGCGCGGGCCCTGGCTTCTCCAGCGTTCCGGGTAAGCGTGGTAACGGGAACCGAAACAGCAACGGGAATGGGAACACTTGCCCGCTCATCCCTC
>DAOTUE010000149.1:0-12394 GCA_034436975.1 Chloroflexaceae bacterium | reverse complement strand
GTCGGTATCGGGGTAGAAGGACTCATCATCGCTGTCTTCCAGTTCTGCCGCGGACATGGGTGCGGGCGGCCACGGTTTGAGCAGCTTTTCCATCGGTTTCCCCTTTCATTGCGTCTGGTTGCTGGCACTTGTCTAGTTGTATTATAGCGGATCATTCGCTGGTGTCATAGAGCCAGCAGCGCACTCGCCGCATTCCCCCCATCGCAAACATTGGCACCGGGGTATCGCACTTCTCGAAGCGGTAGGCGCAGCGGTCGGCAAAGCGGCATCCGGCGGGAGGGTTGATAAGCCCCGGCACCATGCCCGGAATAACCGCCAGTTCTTCGCGGGGGGTTCCGAGCACAGGTATTGAGGCAAGCAACCCCTGAGTATAGGGGTGTTTCGGGTCCGCAAACAGTTCGACAACACCAGCGTATTCTACCACCTGCCCGGCGTAGAGAACCGCCACATTCTCCGCCATCTCCGCAATGATGCCCATGTCGTGGGTAATGATCATGATGGCCGTGTTGACCTTCTCACGGAGGGAGATCATCAGGTCGAGAATCTGGGCCTGTATTGTTACATCAAGCGCGGTGGTTGGCTCGTCGGCAATGAGCAACTCCGGGTCACAGGCCAGGGCCATTGCAATCATCACCCGCTGGCACTGCCCCCCCGACAGCTCGTGGGGATACTGGCGCATCCGTCGCGGCGGGTCGGGTAGCCCTACCATTGTGAGCAGTTCGAGGCAGCGTTGACGGGCCTGCTCACTGCTCATATCGCAGTGTATTTGCAGCACTTCGATAATCTGGTCGCCAATGCGAAACACCGGGTTGAGGCAAGAGGTAGGTTGCTGAAACACCATTGAAATACGGTTGCCGCGAATGTGGCGCATGGCTTTGCTGCTCAGGGCCAGGAGATCCTGCCCGTCAAACAGAACTTTCCCGGCGAGGATCTTTCCCGGCGTTTCGATAAGGCGCAAAACGGAGAGAGCCATCACGCTCTTGCCGGAGCCGCTCTCGCCTACAATACCAAGCGTTTCGCCACGCCGCAGCACCAGATCAATCCCATCTACGGCATGCACCTCGCCCCCCTCGGTGAAAAAGTGGGTGACAAGCCCTTCAACGTGCAGCAGCGTCTCCGAGGCGGGGGACGGGTCGGAGATTGTTTCCTGCTGTTCTGCCTCAGCATGTGGGGTATTCGGGGTAGTCATAGTGTCACAGTTTCAAGCGAGGATCGAGTGCGTCGCGCAGTCCATCCCCGACATAGTTGATAGCCAGCGACGTGAGCAAAATGGGCAACCCCGGAATGAGTGGCATCCAGGGGTGCTCAAACATATAGCTCTGGGTGAAGGCCAGCATGTTTCCCCAGGTTGGCGTGGGGTCCTGCACCCCATACCCCAGGTAGCTCAAGGCAGATTCCAGCACCAGGATCGTATTCAGTTGGAGTGTGTAGTCAACAATGAGCGGGGGGAATGCGTTGGGGAAAACATGCTTGAAAATGATCCGGAGATTTGACGCGCCGAGGGCCCGCGATGACTCAATGTAGAGTTGCTCTCGCACCGAGAGGACCATTCCGCGCATCAATCGGGCCGTGGGGGTCCAGTTGAGCAGGGCCAACGCAAGCATCACGAGTGTTACCTTGCGGGCCTCGCGCTCCGGTATGGCTGTGATAAAAGAAACCAGATCAACAAGAACATCGGGTATCGGAATAAGATCCTCGCTCTGAAGCAAAATAGCCATGAGAATGAGCAGGATAACCAGCAAGGGGAATGTTGAGACAAATTCGAGAAAGCGCGTGATGAGCATGTCTACCCACCCGATAAAGTAGCCGGCCAGCAGGCCAAGGGTCAATCCGATAATCGTGGCAATCGTGGAGACGGTAATGGCAATGGTCAGGGAGACACGAGCAGCATAGAACAATCGCGTCAGATAGTCGCGCCCGAAGTTGTCGGAGCCGAGCACGAAAACCGGGCAGGCTTCGGGACCCTCGCTCAACGGGGGCCGGCTGGCGTAGCCGATTTCAATGGCATCGCGGGGGCAGGGCGAAAGCACGGGGGCCAGCAACGAAGCGGCAACCACCAGCCCAAGCAGCACCAGACAGATAACCGCCATCCGATGGCGTAAGAACCGTTTTATGACAATGCGCCACTGGCTTTCCGGCGGTCCCTCCAGGCTTTCAATAGTTCGCTCCAGAGTAGCTGTGTCCATAGAAAAACGCTTACGTTAGACGGATGCGCGGGTCGGCAACCGTATAGAGAATATCCGAGAGCAGGTACCCAAGCAATTGCAAGATTATAGTTATATAAAGCAATGAGAGGGCAACCAGGTAATCGGACTGGTCCAGGGCATCTATGAGCAATCGCCCCAGGCCGGGCCAGTTGAATACCGCCTCGGTGACGGCGGCCCCTGCAAACAGAAAGGGGAGGATGTTGGCCAGCAGGGTAATGAAGGGAATCAATGCATTGCGAAAGGCATGGTTGAGCACAACCCCCTGCGGGTGTACCCCCTTTGCCCGCGCCGTCCGCACATAGTCCTGGCGCAACACCTCCAGCATACTCGAACGGACAAATCGGCTCCACTGAGCAATGTTCACGAAGGTCAGGACGGCACAGGGCATAATGAAGTGGAGTACATAGTCGAGAACTGACCCCGCGGTAACGTGCAGATCGGTGACAAACAGCGGGATGATGTAGTCGCGGGGGGCGGTGGCACTGTTGGGGGGAAGATAGGGCAGTCCGGCATCCTTTGCCAGAATGCCAAAAACCAGCATCAAGATAATGCCAAAAAAGAACGTTGGGAGCGACGAGCCAATAAACGCAAGGGTCGTCATGGTATAGTCGAAGGGCGTATACTGGCGAACGGCGGAATAGATGCCGATGGGAACGGCTATCAGGAGGGTGATGATTGTCGAGATGCCCATCAGAGCAAGCGTGTAGGGCAAGCGGCTCTTGATGAGCGTGCTCACTGGTTGATCGCGAAGAAGGACCTGCGAGAGACCAAAATCGCCAAAGAGTACCCCGCGGCTGGTGCGCCGCCCTTCCAGCTCTGCCAGCGTGACAGACCGGGCGCACCCCTCTTCAACAATCTCCGTGTGCCCATCGGGGTAGCGCAACCGTACCAGAGCCGGCTCCGCACATCCTACCGGCAGATCGGCAAAAAACGTTTGCCCGCCAATGGTCAGCGGCCCACGCGGTTCGCCAATAAACCAGCGGGTAAACCGCACTGGCAGGAAGAGATCGAGTTCAAACCGCTCAATATCGGCTTCGGATGGGCATTTTTGCCCGCGCCGCACCCGCTCCGGTGAGCAGCGGGGGCCACCGGGCGCAATGTAGAGCAACGCATAGGAAACGATGGACGAGAGGATGATCACCAGGATCATCTGGAAAAGACGACGGACAAGAAACGCTATCATACGTGTGTGACGACAACTTTCTGCTAACCCACTATTTTTTTGTGATCGTTCAGCCCCCACCTGGCCTCTCCCCAGTAGGGGGAGGCCAGGTGGGGGGGGCACGCCCGCATCAGGCAGGGCAAGCGAGATGCTTGCGTTCCCAGGAATTATCCGAACACAGTGAACGCTTACATCCCCTTTGCATATCCCCTTTGCGCTCTTTGCAGCGTTGCTGCCAGAGGCAACCCGACTAGCGGAGATAAAGGTTCATGTCAACGTGTTCCCAGGTTGCGCTGGCAAGCGGAAAGAACTGGATCTCGCCACGGGTTCCGGCGTTCATCACCGTTTCGAGTTCGGGCCCTGCGCCGAGCGTCTCTGTCCCCAGAACGTCTACGTTGCCGCTAAGAAGCTGGGCAACCGCCGCTTTGGTATCGCTAAAGATTTCAACGACAACGTTTTTGATAGGCGGTTCACCTTTGTAATAGTAGGGATTTGCCTCGAAGATCATCCGTTGCCCTTCCTGCCAATCAACAATACGGTAGGGACCACAACTCAGGGGTTTCTGGGCAATCTCTGGCAGGGTTGACCATTCGCTGGCCGGCACCTCGGCCAGGGTGCGCCCATCAGAAAGCACGCGGTGGGCCGGGTAGGCCCCGATGGTGAAGGTTGTTCCAGCATAGGTACCCGCGGTGTAGACAAAGTATTCGGGCCACTGGGCCGCGGGCAAATAGGTAATGGCAATCGTCGTATCGTCTGGCACGTCGTAGCTCTCTATCGAGTTGCAAACCATCAGGCTGACCGCACCGGATTCCGGGTCGCAGTTTATTTTGTGGGCCAGCATCAGATCATCCCTGGTCAGTGGCTCGCCATCCTCCCAGGTAATCCCTTCGTCTAGCTTGAAGGTGACAGAAAGCTGATTGGCAGAAACGATGCCTTCTTCATACGTCACCGTCTCGTTGTCGGCATTGATAAACTCGACACCGGGCGCAAGCGGCATCGCTTCGCCCGCGGTGCTCCAGACCATATCCCCTTCGCTCAATTCCACAACCTGCATGGTTGCGCCGCCATTCTCAAGGGTTGGCAATTGCTCCACGGCAACCGGCTGATAATTGTAGCCCTTGCCGGTGGCAATCCGCACGGTGAGAAGGTCGTAGAGCATCTGCGCCACGCTGGAGTCTTCGAGCAGCGTGAAGAGTGAGGCCGGCTGCTGCGTCACGCCGAGCACCACGGTATCGCTCCCGTCGGCCATTTCCCAGCTCTCAATGTCTACGACGTAGGATTGTTCGCTTGGATCGGCCTGGAAGTTGAGGAGGGTGTTGGACGCTGCCGCAGCCTCAAAGCGATTGAAGAGCGGGAGGCTGACCATATCTTTCGTGAATTCTTCCTGCACAATGGCATACTGGCGGATACGCTCTTCGCGGTTGATAGTGTTGTTTGCTGCAATAATTGCATTGCTGGCTCGCTCGTTGCACCACCCCATATAGTTCTGCCCTTCCCAGTTGTTCTCCGGGCGGGGAATCTGGTTGCAGGCATAGAGCGTGCTCCCACTGGGATCTACCTGGCCCACCCAGGCAAACGCCCCCAGTTCAAATTGCCGTCGCTGCAAGCCACTGGCATTTCCAAAGACCCACGACCCCGGCGCATGCTTGCGGATAATCTCGATACCGCAGTTTTGCATCAACTGCTGCTCAAAC
Source organism: Chloroflexaceae bacterium (assembly GCA_034436975.1). Lineage (GTDB taxonomy): Bacteria > Chloroflexota > Chloroflexia > Chloroflexales > Chloroflexaceae > JAAUSY01. The sequence goes on along the minus strand of DAOTUE010000149.1, from coordinate 7,331 downwards.
ACGGTGGCCCAGGTGACGCGGAACTGGGCATCGGTCGTAAGAAACTCGATAGCCAGCGGCTCGCCGTTTGCATTTTCACGGGCCTGGCCCTCTCCTGTCTCTTGCCAGCCGGACTCTTCGAGCAGGGCCCGCCCTTGCTCCGGGTCAAAGGGGTAGCGAGTGATATTCTCGGTTGCCTCGGCCCAGTGCCCTCGCGGAATGAACGTATCCATAAACATTTGCTGCCGCTGTTCCTCTTCCAGGAAGGGGTAGACCGACTCGATAAGCTGGTCGCGGTCGGTGCAATAGGCAATGGCCCGGCGCACGTTGACATCGCTCAGGATCGGGTGGGGGGTGGTGAATGAAAGCTCCTGTTCGGGAGCAGGTTCGGGGGTGGCATCGGGGTCGGGTGTGGCTGTCACCACGACAACCCGCTCCTGGGGTTCGCTAGTGACAACAACCGGTTCACTGGTGACAATGACTGTCTCACGGATAATCTGCGCTTCGCCCTCGCCACAGGAGACCAGGCTCATTGTTGCTATCAGCAACAACAAAACCACAACACCGATACGCCTCAAGAGGGTATATCTCAAGAGAACACCAGAAGTCTTTTTTTTCATAGGACATCCTTATCCTTACATTTCAGGAACACCGGATAGAAATCTACCGGCTCTTTATGCTCTTTCTTTATGCTCTTTACGTTGTCTGTTGCTAGTATTGGACGTTATTGTATCATACATCTGCTGCATTGGAAAGAGGAAAAAAACTGATACATAACGAGTTGCGCTTCACCTGTGCCACAAAGTCTCAGCGGAGCGGTGTCAGGTGCAAGCGCGTGTTATGCCACGATTAACCACATCTCTACACTGGCACAAAGCGAGTAGCGGGCGAGAGTCTGGCTTGTAGAGCCTCGAAAATCTGATCCAGTTCCACTCTGGCTTCAGCTTGTAATCCGAGGCAGGCCGCGATGCCATCTGCATCCGTACTGAGCCGTGATTGCATGAGGATTTTGAATGAACCATCTGGTTGACGGGCAATTTGATAGGCATGAAACTGCATAGAATCCCCGTAACCGTTCAGTCCCCCCTCCCAATCCCTCCCCTCCGCTGGGGGGAGGACAGGTGGGGGGGGCGCATCGGGGCAAGCGGGACGCTTGCGCTCCCAGGGATCAGGGATTGCCCGAACACCGTGAACGTTTACAATTAACACAATTCCGTTCCGGGTCGTGAGATTACTGGCTGCATTTGTCGCAACGTTTCTTTGCAAGAGGGCTATAACACTTCAATCATCCTACGGTTTTCGGAGGATGTAGGTCGGCTCAACCCCCACCACTTCAACATTGACCACGTCGCTCAAGACAAACGTTGCTGCCGCTTCCCCATCGCGGCGGTAGGCCGCGACAAACGCTTCTTCTGGCACACTCACATAAAACTTCTTAACATCCCCTGCGCTCCAGTCGTTGTATCCGTCAAGCGACCAGAGCACATCCAGGTAGTGGGTGCCGCGATTGAACCGATAGGCTTGAACCTTATCCACATAACTTTCGTAGCCCTCATCTACGCGGATTGGGGGCGGGTCGCCCTCTTTGAACTGTGTTTGCGAGATAAACTGTGAGTAGGCGAGAAAGACGGGGCGTGGCGAGTTGTCGCCATTCAGCAAACCCGATGCATTCCAACCGGATCTATGCAGGGTATACCAGCAATACATCGGGACTCCCTTCGCGAGCGAGCGCGTAAGCTGACGAACAACATGGTCGGCCTGGGCCTGCAAGAAATCGGGGTGGAGTTCATCATCAGGAGGTTGCTCCGGGTCAAAGCTGGCTATCATTGCGGCCTCATTGAGAAAGAGCGGTTTTGCTGGCTCAATGTTCCGCTCACGCATGAGCTGCGTAATATAGGCTATCTTTCCGAGCGTCACGCCCCCCCAGGAGGTCCAGGTGTTTTCGGAGATGTCGGTATCTAGCTGCCGCCCTTTCCCCCAGTGATACCAGGGGTAGGCATGGAAGGCCACAATATCGAGAATATCCGCGCTCGTTTCGGCTTCAACATCCAGCACCCCACCGAGAAAGTCCTCTGGCTGAGACGGGTGATCATCCTGGGTATCTGGACTGTTGAGCAGCACGCCACCGTTCAAGATGTTCGCGGTGGGGTCAATGCGTTTAATAGCTGGCGTAACAACCTTGAGCATCTCGCCATAGTGTCTCCCGCCATAGGTCGGATCGTCCCAATCGCCCCAGCAGCCAAAAAATTCCTGCATCTCCGGGAAGTTGCTGAGGATGCGCGGGTCTACATCTGGCTCATTGCCAAACTCCCAGTGATGCACATTGTAGGGCGAGCGCGAATATCGTCTCACAATTTCTTGCATAAAAACTGCAAAATCCTCAAAATGGTCTTCGTGGATGGCCCCGCAGGGGGCATATTCGGTTTGCCCCTCGTTCAGCTTCATAGCCCAGTCGGGATTTTTGAAAGCAACAACGACAGGCGTAAGATTACGTTCCGCTGCCACGAGAAGATCCTGTTCCAGCGTTTCCAGCGCGTCCCAGTTCCACTCACTCTGGGGCAAGCCCTCTTCCGGCTGAATATCGCGCCAGTTCAGCGAGCGGAGCCGTATCCACCCCGCGCCCAGTTCGCTGGCCCGCTGCTGCATGACATCACTGGTTATGCTGCCTGGACTTGTCTCAATCCCGAAGGGAACTTGTGGACGCGGTTCTGGTGATTTTTGCACCAGCGGGAGATAGATGGTATCGGCGTGGACGTGGGCGGAGGGCAGCACCAGCACGAGAACCATCAACAACACAACCATAATACCCGCAGACCAACCAGACCATCTCAGCCAACGATGGAAAGGTGATAATATAGCCATAGATCCTCCCGGCCCCCTATGGGTAGAGGGCCCGTATAATCATCGGGGAAACAAGCCCCTCTATCATTGAACCAACAAGAATAAGCGGCATAAGCAAGAGTAGCCACACTTTCAGGAAGTTTGCCAGCGACCAGAGCAGGTTTTGCCCCACGCTGAAGCCCGGTGGCGGCGAAAGAACAGAAGCTCCGATACGGATACCCAGAGCTGCACTCAAGATAAACGTGGGGAGTTCGATGATGCCGTGGGGCAAAACGTAGCCCAGCAGAAAGGGGAGTGGCCCGCCTGCCTCAAGCGAAAACCAGCTACCATGTTGCTCATAAAGCGTTGTAGCGATAAAGCCAACCTGCAAGAAGGCAACCGCAGGAACGAAAAACGCAAACATGCCAAACGCAAATGATGAAAAGACATTGGAAAGGATAGAGACGCGGAGATTGTTGGCAAAAATCGCAATTGCCAGCAGGGGCGAGGGAGGGGGAGCTTGTCCTACTTGCCCAATATACTGGTCCAAGGACACCTGGACAAAGCCGATAAAGCGAAAGTCTACAGCAAGATAGTTGCCAAGCCAGAGTCCCCCGATAGCCGCTATCAGTGCAACCCCGATTGGGATACGGATTTCTCGCAGCAAGGCCGGCAATTCTTCTCGGTAGAAGCGGCGTGGCGAAAAGGGCAACCCGCGATATTCTCGCAGCGGCACCCCGGCGGGCCGATATTCCCGAAAGAAGGTGCCAAGCGTGAGCAATGTCGTCTTGAAGTTGATGTTTTCGTGCTCACGCGAGAGAATCTCTTCGCGGTTGAAGGCCGATATGCCCGTGCGGAGGAGCGCAATGGCCATCACCAGGAGAATATAGATAACAAATGAGACGACCTCCCACCGTTGCACAATGATGATGAAGGCTTCGAGCTGAAGCAAAACGGCCATCGGGATGAGCACAAAACTGGCCAGCAGGTTGGCCGCACGGATGCTGCTTGTGTGACTGGAGATGATAACCGCACCCGCAACCATCAAGACGATCATTATGCCAATCATGAGCAAGAGTTGCCCCAGACGAAGCGGTGTTAGAGAAAAGGCGTAGACAGCCGGATGAAATACCCGCAACGCAACGGAAAAAATAAGCATTGCGCTGATACTGGTCAGCAGCGGAGGGATGATGGAAGAGATCACCTTACTGAAGTAGAGGCGGGTATCGGAGATGGGCAGGGCAAGCAAGGCTTCGAGGCTGTTGCGTTCGCGCTCGCCAACAAACGCATCCAGGGCTACAATGAGCGAGAAGGTAGCCGGAATGAAGCCGACCAGCAACACGGCAAAGGGGGCGATACGCCCGATAAGCGTCGGGTCCTCTTCCATCAGCACATCAACAGCGAAGCCTGTGCCAGCAACCAGGGACAGGGGAATGATCACCGTGAGAACAAAAGAGGGGAGCAAAACGCGCCAATCGGTCAACGATTCGCGCACCTCGCGGTTGACGATGGTGAGCATCGGGTGGTTTCTGGTCCGGTTGCGCGGTACATCCGAACGCTTCCAGAGCCGAGAAACTCGTTTCCAGAATGACCAGTCGCCGATTTGCTGGTGTTCCCGCGCCAGAATACCCTCGCGGTTGAACATTGTCAATCCCATGCGGACGAGCAGGATAGCCAGGACAAAGAGAGCCGCACCGCTTATCCAGAGCACGTCCCATCGGCTGTTGACAAGCAAAAACGCATCCATTTGTATGACCAGGGCCATCGGCACCAGGATAAAACTCGACATCAGGTTTGCCGCACGGATGCTGCTGATGTGGCTGGAGATGACCACGGCCCCCGCCACCATCGCAACCGCCATCAACCCGACGGCCAGGTAGAGCAACCCCATACGCAAAAAGAGCACCCCGACATCGGCATTGCTGATGGTAGGTAAAATCACCAGGGGATCGATGATGGCAATGAGGACGCTGTAGGTCAACATGGCAATATAGCTGGAGAGAAGCGGAGTTATCAGTGAAGAAATCAGCTTCCCGATGTAGAGTTCGTTATTGGAAATGGGCATAGCGAGCAGGGATTCGAGGCTATTGCGCTCGCGCTCTCCAACGAAGGTTTCAAGCGCGGTAATGAGCGAGAAGCTGGCCGGAATAAACCCGACCAGCAGCACGCCAAAAGGGAGCAGCCGATAGGCCAGTCCATCATCTTCAACAAACCGAATGAACTTCCACGAGCCAATTGCCAGCATAAAGGGCAAAATAAACGTGAGGAGAAACATCGGTGTCATAATGCGCCAGTCACCCAGCATATCGCGCACTTCACGCCGCGTGATGGTCATAACTGTTGCGATGTTCATGCAGTCACCTCGTCTCCTTCCGGTTGCTGCTGGTATCCAGCAGGCTGATTGCTGGTTTCGTGGGGTGTTGCGTGGTGTTGCTGCCATTCTGAGACTTCTTCTTCCAACGAGTGCTGGTCGCTCCGGTCGGATTTGCTCACAATATGGAGATAGACCTGCTCCAGGCTCCGGGGAGATTCGGCCAGCGAAACAAGCGATGCTCCCTGCTCAGCGAGGCGGCCCATAATCTGCGGGTTCAGGGCGTGCGGGTTGGCGCAGCGATAGCGGAGGTATTGCTCGGTTGCTTCTTCCACGTCCACCAGTCCGTTGAGCAGGTGGGGCAGGGATGGGAGGGGGGCCGCAAGACGGAGTTCCCAGATCGGGTCGCCAAGAAGCCGCAGCATAAGCTGGCTCATTGTCCCCTCGGCGACAATTTCTCCCATACGGATAATTGCAATGCGGTCTGCCAGATATTCGGCTTCGGGCAGATTGTGGGTTGTCAGCAGGATGGTGCGGTCTGCGGCCCGCAGTTCGCCAATCGCGTCGCGGACCATACGGGCACTCTGCGGGTCCATAGCCGTTGTCGGCTCATCGAGAAAGAGCACCGGCGGGTTGTGGATGAGCGCACGCACCAGGGCGATTTTCTGCTTCATTCCCTTTGAATAGCTATCGAGCCGCTTGTGTCGGACATCCCAGAGGTCAAATTGCTTGAGCAAGGCTTCGGCCTGCTGGTAGCCCACCACATTATCCAGCCCCAGCAGCGAGCCAAAAAACTGCAAATACTCCAGAGCGTTCATCCGGTGGTAGAGGCCGGGATATTCGGTCAACAGGCCAACGTTGCTGCGAACAACGCGAGCATCCTGGACAACATCTAGCCCATTGATGCGGGCCCACCCGCTCGTGGGCTTGAGGATTGCGCTCAGCATGCGCACGGTCGTTGTTTTGCCGGCCCCATTCGGGCCGAGCAAGGCCAGCACTTCGCCTGGCTGAATAGTCAGCGTGAGATTGCGGACAGCTTCAAAATTGCCAAACTGCTTTCCCAGGTGATAGGTTTCGATCATTATGAGAATCCTTGCCTTGTGGTTATTCAGAAATCTGGTCGCGCAACGAGCGACCATCGGGCAACGATACGATGTTATTGTAACATGAAATAGGGGAAAATTAGGGGGTAGTTGTTCAACCTGCCACTTTTCCCTTGCGCCGACGGATGAGCCGCAGGAGCAGCGCGAGCGCATCGTCATAGGAAAGCGGGATTGACGCTCCCCCTTCATTGCTCCCGACCGTTCGGCTGACCAGTTCTATCGCTTCGTAGGGGCGGCGTAGCCGCAAGAGGCGATCCACCGCGGCAAAGATACCATCCAGAGCCGCGAGCGGCGGCGGGAGCAAGAGGGTGTTGGCTTCGCGGGGCATCAACTCAAGCACGCCTCCGCCATAGCTGCGGCCAGATAGCTCGCAGATGAGCAAGGTCCAGACATTGAGAAAACTGACCACATGCCGCCGGCCCTGGGCCGGGCACGTCCAGCGCACACGGTGGAGCGTATCGGTAGCGGTACAGGGGTAGCTCAGCGACACCAGCCGGGGAATATCGCCTGCCTGCCGCAACAGGAGCGCATCGGCGGGCCAGACCGCGGGCACCCCATACCACGGCGAGCGGTTGCGACATTTGAAGCGTCCGCTGATACCCGCATCGTCCCCCTGCCGGAGGTAGGTTTGCAGTGTCGCGGGGAGCGTTTGGGCAGGGGCACGGGTTGCCAGAAGAAAGGACCGCTTCCCCTGCTCAACCAGCAGCCGGAAATCATCTGTGGTCAGGTCAATACCCCGAAGTTGCCGCGCTCCGCTCATCACCGGCACAAAGTAGGGAGCGTGTCCGGCTTGCTGTGTTTGCTCCTGCGACACAACAAAGAAATCGTTTGCGCCCGTGACAACACCAACCTCAACCCGCCCGTAGCTGCTCAGCGGCTTCCAGCCCGGCAGCCGAAAGATCTCCCCCACAGCCTGATGCTCATCTGCCCGCAAAAAAAGATGTGTCCACTTGGGGAACCACTCCCACGGGGGTGCCACCCGACCCGGCTCCCCATACGCATTAAGCTAAGCAGCAAGGTGGCATAGGAATCCTTTTTCTGGCATCATGCAAAAAAACTGGCAGAAACAGAAAGAGGATTCCCATGACCATTATGCAGGAGATCGCCAAAGCTATGCA
>DAOTUE010000148.1:0-5493 GCA_034436975.1 Chloroflexaceae bacterium | reverse complement strand
CATCCGTTTGTTTTTCTGGTATGGATGGGGCTTTTCTTTTTCGTACCGCTTGTGCTCAGTATATCACAGTTCTGGCGGGAAATGAGGTGTATGTTGCTCTCCTGCTGGTTCTGGTATCAGGTGTTCCCCACCCCAAAAAACGCCAACCCATGTTTTGCCCGCTCCACCGTGGGCACCAGCACCGAGCGATCCAGGTAGCGGTTGCCCCGCTCGCACGAGGTTTCCGAAGCAAAGAGGCAGGCATGGCACGCCGCCCCGTGTAGATTGCGCGGCTCCGTCAGGGGCGTATGCTCGGCACACAGCGGGTCGGAACTGCACCGCTTCACCTGCTCCAGCGCGCCCGCAAGGTGGCGGCCCAGTTCCGCTTGCTCCCCCAGTCGCACCAGTCCCCCCAGCGTCCCCTCGCTGTCGGGAGCCGCTGTGTAGAGCAATATCCCCGCCATTGGCCCCTCTGCATGCTCTGGCGGCAACGCATAGATACGCTCCCGAATGCTCGCCGCTGTGTAGCCACATTTCAGCGCAATTTGCCGCATCAGCGCATGTGAGAGCGTGTGGAGCAGCACATAGCGCACGCCGGGGTAGTGGGCCCACGGCTCCGCGATACGACGCGACGCACGCCAGATCCGGTGCGCCTCGAAAAACTCCCGCTCATACGCGGCAACGTCTTGCCTTGCCAGCCATTCGGCGATGCGCTCTTCCTTGAACTGGATAAAGATCCCTTCGCCATGCACCTCGGTAGCGGGAACCCACGTCGGTTCCTGTCGCGTCAAACTCACGCGGGCAGCCCCCGGCACTTCGCTTGCTTCGGCAAAGCTGCCAGGCGAGACAATGCGGGTAAAGCCAATCATCGCCCGCACTTCGCGCAATCGGTGGGCCAGCACTACCCGCTCAAGTATGTGGTTGTAGCCAGCGGGCGGCGCAACCTCGCTAATCTGAAAGTCGGTCAGGGTCGGCGCGTTGGCGGGGTCAATCAGGGTTTGCCACTCCGGCCCCTTCAAGCTACGGGGTTCTGTGTCATCAGATGCGCTCCCTCGCTTCTGTTCAATACACGCCCAGATTTCGTCGTCGGTATATTCGTGTAGCCGATTGATCTTCCCAACTTCCCGCAACAACTGAACGTTCTGGGCATTCATTACTTTCTCCAGGGTCTGCCAGTGTTCGTCAACCAGTTGCTCCAGGCGGTCGGGCGATGTGGGCACCGACAGCACCGCAAGGTTCAGCCCAAACCAGCTATTTGATGCGCCAAGCAGCATCCCCCGCATTTGCTCCGGGCACGGGGTCTGGTCAAATTCGCGCAGGTGGGGATGGCGACCGCGGCAGGCGGGCAGGTGTTTCTTGCGCTCATCGCCAAAGGCATCCGCCATATTCCGCCGTGCTCCGCACCCTTCGCACTCAACAACAATGTCGGAGGCTTCCCCCGACACCCCGCGCTCATAGAGCCGCAACGATCCGCCGTTGGGGGCATTGCATTGCTCCCCTCGATGCACAAAGAAGTGCCAGGGGAAATCGTCGAGGTGGCCCCGTTCGCAGGCCACGAGAAAGCGCACTGGCAGCACGGTCGGCGGGGCCCCGCGCTTGCGGCATCCTTCGTGGACATAGCGGGTCTTGTCCGGGCGGTTGTATTCGGTTTTCAGGCGAAAAAGCCCATCGTCAATTGGCGACAACAACCGACAATGCGGACACACCATCCAGCGGGGGAAGGGCGCGACCGGTAGCCCGATCATTTGCATATCCTCGGCTGGCACCGGCGGCGGATAGAGGGCTTTGACCTGCTGTCCCAGTTCGTATTGCACAGCTCGGAGCAACCGTTCTTCTCCGATTTCGTTTCCTGGCCAGACCGACCATTCATCAAGCCCCATCACCATCACGGAGAGTTCCGGGAGATCAACCACGGCACCGATGCCGAAGGTGTGGATAATCTGACTGGGACGCAGTTCTCCCACTTCGTAGCGTTTCGTTTGTTTTGTCATCATTGCTCCTGAGTATCTGGCTCATCATCATCCGTATCCGTATCCGTTGCGGGGTGGTTTTGGGAAACCGCGTGGTACTCCTGCCCGGTCTCGTCACCGAGCGGCCCCGTGCTCATCCAGAGCGTGACCATTGGCTCAACGTCGCGCAGGGAGTTCAGGCAGGTAAAGGTGTCCCAGTCTTTCTCTTCGGGTTTTTTCAGCAGCTCAACCATCGTCTCCCCGGCCCGCTGGTAGCCAAGTATACGCCCGCCGGTCGAGCGTTGCGCTTCCTGCTGCCACAGGTCAATCCGTTCGCGGAGTTTTTCCCGCACCCCATCCGCGATCCCCGCTTCGCGCATCACCAGTTCGGCGCGGGTGGGCACCTCTGCCAGGGCTGCATCCAGGGTGGGATGGGGCGAACGTATCCGCCCGGCCTGGTCGTTGGCGTTGAACTCGCTCCCCAGGAGCCGCACATATGCCACCAGCAACGCACTCAAGCCCCGATCAATCGCCCGCGCCGAAAAGGGCGTGACGGACAATGCCTCAACGTGCTGGTAGAAGGTGGCGTGGTAGTGCTCGAACTGCTCGTAGTGCGAGAGGTCGCGGGGGCGGGCCCAGTTGAAAATGGTACAGACCAGACCGGGCGTGTTCCGCCCGACGCGGCTGGTGGCCTGGATGTATTCGGCGGTCGTTTTGGGCTGTCCAGAGACCACCATCAATCCCAGGCGGCGCACATCTACCCCGACAGAGATCATATTTGTCGCCAGCAGCACATCCAGCGGCTTCGGCTGACGGCTCTTTTGCTGGCCCGGTTTCTGTCCGTTTGTTTGCTGGCTTTCTTGCGGCTCAAAGGGGGTCTCCAGGAGCGCGAGAATGTTGGGAATGTCGGCGGCTCCCTTGCGCGAGGTCAGTTCTTCCAGGCGCGGTGGGTGGGGGCGCGGCTCCAGTCCGTGCCGGTCAATGTGTTTCAATCGCGAGCGGACATCATCATCAACCACGCGGCGCATTGACCCCAGTTCTCGCATCGTGTTGAAATAGCCCACCAGCGTTAGCCACGGGTCGGCGTGGGTGCCATACTGTTTGTAGAGTTTCCAGGATGCCGCCAGGAACGCCACATAGATACGAATGAGCACGGCTTTGTGCCGCTTGCCCGGCGCGCAAATGCCCAGGTACATCCGCCCCGGCTGCTGCGGGGTCGCCTCTCGCTGGATGGCAAAGAAGTTGTCGCTGGCATCGAGACCCGGCGGCGGGAACACCGCGACCTGTCGCAGAAAGAGCGCGTGCATCTGGTCGGATGCCTGCCGCACGGTTGCGGTTGAGGCAATGACCTTCGGGCGGACCCGTTTCCCGTCAACCTCCCACGAGGCCAGGCGGTCAATGGCGGTTTCGTAAAGACCCACCAGCGTACCGAGAGGCCCACTGATCAGGTGCAGCTCATCCTGGATGATCAGGTCGGGCGGGCGCAGGGGACGGCACGGCAGGACCTTTGCCGCGGGCAAGCCTTTTTTGTGATTGGCGCGGTGCCCGCTGGTACACCCATCCAGGTCGGGGGCGGTGAAGCCGTGGCGTTCGCACACCCGCTGCACCTGCCCGAATAGCATTTGCGTGGACCCTTTCCAGGGCAGTTGCGCGAATTTGTCCACGGTGGCGATGAGCAACGACGGCAGGCGGCGGTAGATGTCTTCATCCACAACGAGCACGGGCAACCCTTCGCGGGGAGCGTGCCGGGCCCCGAACGGGCAATCGCCGTGCGGGTCGCCGCAATAGATGATGGTGCGCTTGATCTCCCGATCCACCGTGATATGCTTCGGCTCAATAGCGGTGCCACACCACGGGCAGGAGGTCAATTGATAGGGAGTGCCACTGCCGCCGACCGTGCTGGAGCGCGGGACCTGCCCATATTCGCGGCTCATAGCGTCGCTACTCTGCTCGGTGGTGTTGGGCGTGGTGCGCTGCCCTACCCACAACCCGACACGGAACGGCGTGGTGCCCCATCGCGGATCGCCCGCAGCCTGCGCGTCGCGGCGGATGACCTCGCAGGCGCAGATGAGCGCGGTGGCTCGCTGGAACTGCTGGAGCGTCAGCAGGCGCAGCGTGTAGCGCATCAGCACCGCTACCCCATCCAGGCCCGAATGGCCCGCCACTTCCCCCTGCAACCGACGGATCGCCAGGGTGTAGGCGGTCAGACCCAGGTATGCTTCGGTTTTGCCGCCCCCCGTGGGGAACCAGAGCAGATCAGCCAGCGCGGTCGGGTCGGTGCTGCGCTCCGGGTGGTGCGGGTCGGTCAGGGCCGGCAGATTGATCAGAATGAACGCAAGCTGGAAGAGCCGCCAGGAGCGGTTTTTCGGAATATCTACCGTTTCCCGCGGAGTAGGTTTCTCATTGCGAACCCCTTCCGCAAGGATTGTCTGGATGCGCTGTTGCCACATCGCCCGGTTCATAAAGGCGAAGGCTTCGGCAGCCTGAGCATTCGTGGCGAGCAGGTCAATCCCCGCCTGGATGCGCTCCCGCGCCGTGTCGCACGCTTCCAGCGTAGATGTGGCAACGTCCCGATGCAGGGTCAGGCTTGCGTCGCTGGTGATGCGCTCCTGTTGCGAGGCAATCCAGGCAGCGTAGGTCTCCACAATCGGGAGCAGCGTGGTAGGCAATGCGTCGGCGGGGGTTTCCGCCAGGGCTTTCATATCGAGCGTGAGACCAGACAGGGAGGGATACTCCGACGGACTGGTAAAGGTCGTGGGGGGCAATTCGTACACCGGCGCAATGCTGGTCCTGATGCGCGTTGCCTCGGTGGAGCGGTCGGGGTGCGGTTCTGCCCGCACGCTCACGCCGTGCCCGACGGCAAATTCAATCTGGTTGCGGTAGCGCATCGCCAGTTCCCGCTCCTCCGCTCCCATATGGGGCGGCACATCGGCCCACGCCCGGCGGCGGAAGATCGCGGCTCCGTCCGGGGCGCGGAGGCTGAGTTCTGGCTGGAAAATCCAGGTGGCATCTTTCGGCTTCGCCTCCTCCTGCCCGTTCACGAGAAAGAGCGTGACAATCCAGCTTTCGTCGCCACGTCGTGCCAGCCCGCGAACAAACACTTCTGGCTGTTCCGCTGGCTCCGGCAGCCAGGGGGCAATGTCGCCCTCGTGCAGCGGGATCGTTGTTGTGCTTCCCATCGGTTGCCGCTTCCAGACCCGGAGCGGGTCGCCCGTTGTCGGGTCCTTCTGCACCGCACTGGCAACGCGGTGGTAGCGGCCCCAGGTGGCGGTAATCTCCAGGTAGGTCGCGTCGTGGTCAATGCAACAGGTCAGCCCGAACGAGGAGGGGAAGAGCGTGGGAGCCTGCGAAACGCTTTGCTCAGCGGGGCCATCGTCGGGGGCTTCGTCGCCGGGCGAGAGGGTGTCATCCTGCATGGCAGGGTCAACCGTTTCGCGTTGCTTGCGGGGCGCGAGCATCCCGACGAGGTATCGCTCGCGCACGCTCTCGGTAATTTCCTCTTCCGCACCGCCGGCGGGTCCGTGCAGGTCGTTCAGCACCATCGTGAGCAGCGTTTCGCGCAGCT
>DAOTUE010000147.1:0-51323 GCA_034436975.1 Chloroflexaceae bacterium | reverse complement strand
TACGCATGCTCCGCTTATCGCCGAAGCGACAGCCGGTCTACGATACGTGAGCAGAACTGCTCGAACTCTACCGGTTTTACCCATCTGAAGGTTCGCAGATGGAACCCGATACCGATACGTTGGAAAGGTGCGCTCCCGACGCCTGAGAACCTCTCGTCTGCCCGTGGGCCTTCGGTTTATGGGTGGGAGAGACCGGACAATGATACCACGTGGGTGATGTTGTGGCAAGAGCGCCATTCGGCGGGCTGAAGCCTGCGAGAAACCCGCCTCACCACTGCCACTAAAGTGGCGTGGCTTGCGGCGGGTTTATTCGGTTAGGCGGGTTTATTCGGTCAGCCAGCCGGCAAAGGTCAGCAAGGCAATGGCGATAACGACGGGAACAAATACGGCTGCTACCTTATCTACAAGCCGCTGCACGGGCGCACGGCTCCCCTGCGCGGCCTGCACCAGGCGGATAATCTGCGCCAGCACGGTCTCCTTGCCCACTCGTGTTGCCCGAAACTGAAAAGAGCCACTCGTGTTGAGCGTGGCCCCTGTCACCATATCGCCTTCGCCCTTCTCGACAGGCAAACTCTCGCCCGTCACCAGGCTCTCATCTACGCTCGAATATCCGCCAACAACAACCCCATCAACGGGCAACCGCTCGCCTGGACGGACCAGCACAATATCCCCTTTGCGAACGTCGGCAATGGGAATATCCTGCTCGGCCCCGCCGCGTTGCACGCGGGCCATGCGCGGTTGCAGCCCGATCAGGGCTTTGATTGCGCTGCTAGTCTGGCTCTTTGCGCGGGCTTCGAGATACTTCCCCACCAGGATCAGGGTAATGATCATCGCCGAAGTTTCAAAGTAGACATGTCCGGAGATGCCAGCAAGCAGCACAACCAGACTGTAGAAGTAGGCCGCCGATGAGCCAAGCGCAACGAGGGTATCCATATTGGTGGTTTTGTCGAGCAAGGCTTTCCAGGCATGGACGTAGTAATCCCACCCGCTATAGAACTGGACGGGCGTAGCGAGCAGCAGGAAGAGCCAGTTGAGCAGGTCGGCATGGGCCGGCAGGGTGTCGAGCGAACTGGCAGGGGGAGAACCAATCACCCAGGGAGAGAGGAACCCGAAGTCCCGCGCCATCGAGAGCACAAACAGCGGACCTCCAAGCAGCAACCCGACAATGAGCTTGCGTCAGCGGGCGGCAACCTCAGCAGCACGGGCGGCTTCCTCCGCGTCGGGAGCATCGGCAGTATCGGAAGCGGTTGGCTCAATGACCCCGTAGCCGGCCCGCTCAATAGCCGCTTTGAGCGTGTCCCAGTTGGCATCGGTGGGAACACAAACAACGCTGGCTTCTTCGCTGGCCAGGTTGACGTTGGCTGCCACGACCCCCGGCACCTCCCGGAGGGCCTTTTCCACACGCTTTGAGCAGGTGGCGCAGGTCATCCCCGTCACCAGAAATTGCATCTCTTCTTTGTGTTCTGCCATAGTAGCTCCCGTCCTCTATTCCCAACTTTTCCCATTCCTCACGCTGATACCAGCGTCACCTCGTCGTAGCCCGCTTCATTGATAGCCTCAATGAGCATTTCGGCACTCACCTCGTCGGTATGTTCAACCGTGACAATTTTATTGCCCAGATCAATCTGGATACCCTCCACTCCTGGTACTGTCTTGAGTTCGCTGGTGACAGCGTGGACGCAGTGCTGGCAGGAAACTTCGGGGACATGAAATCGCTCAATACGCATAGCGTTTTCCTTTCTTCTCTTTCTCATGCACGTATCATCAAGATTTTCCATATGGAACAGGAAAATGTGTTACTCCCTATAATACCACAGTCTGGCAGAAGGTATACCACTCCTTCTCTCGCGCTTTCTGCGCTAGGCAACAAGGAGAAACGCTGTTGCACCGGCATAGACAATCAGAATAAAAAAACTCTCGAAGCCGATATTGGCGATGCCGCGCCTTTCGCGGAGGAGCAACCCCATCAGCAAGATGCCAATGAGCAGAATGGTCAGGGCAATGAGAAAAATCTGGCGTTCGGTCATGGCGTGGTAGATTGACCCCGGTCGGTAGGCAATGTCGGATACCGCAGCGAACAGCGTATCAAACGCATTTCCCCCGATAATCCCCCCTACCGCCAGCGTCAGCGACCCGGTGCGCACTGCGGCAATCGCCGTGACAAGTTCGGGGAGCGAGGTCGCTATTGCTGTGAAAAATCCCCCCACCGCCGTTTCAGAGAGTCCGGTTTGTTGGGCAATGCCAACCCCTGTCCTGGCAACCAGCCAGCCGGACCCGCCGAGCACCAGCGCAAACACGCCGAAACGGAGCCAGAGATTCCATATCGGCTCTTTCAATGCCTGTTCATCGGGGACATCGTAGCGTGTCTCAAACGTATGGAGCGGGTGCCACATCTGGCGGTTGCGGGCCCGCGAGACCATATGCATGCCATAGATATAGGTGGCAAACATGATTGGCGTGGCGGGGTGGATACCCCAGAAACTGAGGGGAGGGCTGCTGGCGGCCAGCAATGGAATAGTGAGCAAAATAATGAGCAAGGTCCCCTGAAGCATATTAGAAACGGATGCAGCCGCATGCTCCAGATTGGCTCTGGTATATACCAGATCGGCAATCGCCAGAAAAACCGTCTGGGCAGCAATGCCGCCAATGGCGTTGCTCATGGCCAGCTCCGTGTGATGCTGGTAGGCCGCTGTCACGGAGGTGACAATGCCGGGTAGCGAGGTTGTGGCCCCCAGCAAAACTGCGCCAGCAATCGCCTCCCCAAGTCCGGTGCGGTCTGCCAACTTGTCGGCTACCCGCGTGAGCCATGAGCCGACTATCCCGATAACCAGCGTGGAAACCAGGAATATGCTCACAACAAGGGGGAGCGGAAGCGTATTTATATCGGGCATAAAACTCCTGCTACCAGTATGACATTCTCTATCTTCACCATTCTCAATAGTAGCACTCCTTCGCAAGATGTATGCCAGAGACATTGCTCAGAGTGTCCCGAACTTCTGTACTTGCCCACGTTTTTTGCAGAATTCTGGGAGCGCAAGCGTCTTGCTTGCATCCGGGCAGGCAAAATGCCTGTGCTCCCTACACCCTGAACCTTCTCTTCCTTTCCCTTCTGTTGTCAACGATATGGCTTTCTGGTACACTACTCGTGCTGGTGCAAGAGGGTTGTTGCCTTTTGTAACCTGTTGTATGCATGTCAGCCTTGTATTGTATGTGCTTTGTACTGGTTGAAATGTCTGGAAAGCTATGATACCAATTTCAAAACCCTATATTGGCGAAGAGGAAAAACAAGCTGTGCTAGAGGTAATGGATTCGGGGATGCTGGTGCAGGGGCCGCGCACCGCCGCGCTGGAAGAGCGGTTTGCTGCGGTTTGCTCCACATCCTATGCGGTTGCAACCTCTTCGGGGACCACCGCGCTCCATGTAGCTCTGCTGGCGCACCATATCGGGCCGGGCGACGAGGTCATCACAACCCCTTTTACGTTTATCGCGTCGAGCAGTTCGATTCTCTTTACGGGCGCACGGCCCGTCTTTGTAGATATCGAAGAAGAGACGTTCAACATCAACCCCGACTTGATTGAGGCGGCTATTACCCCGCGGACGCGGGCCATTCTGCCGGTGCATCTCTATGGCTATCCCTGCAATATGGGAGCGATTATGGATATTGCCAACCGCCACAATCTGGTGGTCATTGAAGATGCAGCCCAGGCCATCGGCGCGACGTATCAGGGAAAGAAGGTCGGCAGCTTCGGAACGGGCTGTTTTAGCCTCTATGCCACAAAAAATATGATGAGCGCGGAGGGGGGCATGATTACCACCAACGATGAAGCCTTCGCGCAACGCTGCCGCATGCTTCGCAATCATGGGATGCAACGCCGCTACTACCACGATATGCTTGGCTATAACTTTCGGATGACCGACCTGCACGCAGCCATCGGGTTGGTGCAAATCGAACGACTGGAGGATTTCACCCGCAAACGGCAGGCCAATGCGGCCTACTTCAACGAGCATATCACCAGCGTGGCAACCCCGCAGGTGTGTGAGGGCTATGAGCATGTCTGGCACCAGTATACCATCCGGGTGGGGGGCGAGCCGGGTAGCACAACCTCCCGCGACGCTGCCGTGCAGCGGCTCAAAGAGTCCGGAGTGGGAACCGGCATTTTCTACCCGGTGCCCGTCAACAAACAGGCTCCCTTCCGCGACATGGGGCTGGACACGGTGTCTCTCCCCATTGCCGAACAACTTGCAAACGAGGTTATCTCGTTGCCGGTCCATCCGCAACTTGAGCAGGCCGACAGAGAAACCATTGTCCAGGAGGTAAACCAGCTATGACACTCAACGTTGCCGTTATCGGGGTCGGGTTGATGGGGCGCAACCATGCGCGAGTCTACACCGAAATTCCGGGGGTCTCGCTGGTCGGGGTTGCCGACGCAAACCTGGCCGCAGCGGAGACCGTCGTGCAGCAATTTGGGGGAAAAGCCTACACCGATGACATCCAGATGCTTGATGAGCAACAGATTGATGCGATCTCTATCGCAGTCCCCACCGATGAACACTACAACGTTGCGATGAAGGTGATTGAACGCAAGATCCCCCTGCTCATTGAGAAGCCACTGGCCCATTCGCTTGATGAGGCAAGGCAGATTATCGCTGCGGCGGAGCAGGCCGGCATTCCCCTGACGGTCGGGCATATCGAACGCTACAACCCGGCCGTCATCGAACTCAAGCAGCGGCTCCAGGCGGGCGATCTTGGGCGCATTTTTCAGATTGACGCACGCCGACAGAGTCCCTTTCCGGCCCGCGTGAAAGATGTTGGCGTGGTCATTGATCTTGCCGTGCATGATCTCGACATTATGCGCTATATCACCGGTTCGGAGATTGCGCGTGTCTTTGCCGAAACCGAGAGCCGTATCCACAGCACCCACGAAGATTTGATGAGTGCGTTGCTCCGTTTGCGAGATGGCTCTGTCGGGACCCTCTCGATCAACTGGCTCACGCCGACCAAAGTCCGCGAACTGTATGTCACGGGGGAACGGGGCATGTTTCGCGTGGATTACCTCACCCAGGATCTCTACTTCTTTGAGAATGCCACGACAGCGGGGAGCGACTGGGAGACGATGCAAATTTTGCGCGGGGTCAGCGAGGGGGCTATGATCCGCTACAGTGTGAAGAAGCGTGAGCCACTCCGCGCCGAACTGGAAGCGTTTCTGGCAACAGTGCGCGGCGAGGCACCGGTGTTCGTCAGCGGACGCGATGGCCTCATTGCGCTTATGCTGGCCCGGACGATTGTTACCTCGGCAAGTGAACACCGCATCATAGAGCCAGGAGATTTCTCATGAGTTTATCAGAGCGTCTTGACGGACTTTCCCAGAAGATAGCACACCGGCAGGCAACGCTTGGGGTTGTCGGTCTGGGCTACGTGGGACTACCGGTAGCCTGCGTCTTTGCCGAAGCTGGCTTCCGCGTTATCGGCGTGGACATCAAAGCAGAGCGGGTCGCCCGCATCAATGAGGGACACTCCCCGATTGAGGGGGATGAGCCGGGCCTTGCAACGCTGCTGGCCGCTGTGGTGGAGGCGGGGCAGTTTTCCGCTACCACGAGCTACGAGGAACTGGCCGGGGCTGATGTGGTCTTTATCAATGTCGAGACTCCGGTAGACGAAACAAACCGCCCGGCCTACACTGCGCTACGGGCCGCAAGTCGTAGTCTGGGAGCGGTTATGAAGCCGGGCGTGCTGGTGATAGTCGAGTCTACTGTTGCCCCTGGAACAACGATGCAGGTTGTTTGTCCCCTGCTCGAAGAAGCCTCCGCCAAACCGGTTAATGATGGATTCTTTCTGGGGGCGTGCCCGGAGCGGGTGATGCCCGGCAAGCTGCTTGCAAACCTGCACGGGGTCAGCCGGGTGTGCGGAGGGAGTACCCCCGACGTTGCCCGCCTGATGCTCTCGCTCTACGGGCACATCGTCCAGGCCGATCTCGACCCGACAGACATCCTGACCGCGGAACTGGTCAAGACGACCGAAAACACCTACCGCGATGTCCAGATTGCGTTTGCCAATGAGGTTGCGCTGATATGCGAAGCGGCGGGCGCGGATGTGTGGGAGGTGCGCGACCTGGTGAACAAATCGCCCTACCGCCAGATGCATCTTCCCGGCGCGGGGGTGGGGGGGCACTGTATCCCGAAAGACCCCTGGCTCCTGGCTCACGCACTTGAACTCAGCATACAACCCGCCTCGCGAGACACCCTTCGTCTCATCCCCGCGGCGCGGGCCATCAACGATGGGATGCCGCTCCATGTCGCCAATCTCACCACCACAGCCCTGAAGGAAGCAGGCGTTGCTATTGAGCAGGCGCGGGTTGTTGTGCTGGGCTATGCCTACCTGGAAAACAGCGACGACACGCGCAACAGTCCAGGCATTGCTCTAGTTGAACACCTCCGCCACGTCGGAGTTGACGAGGTGCGGATACACGATCCCTGGGTGGGGGAATATCAGGGAAACCTCTATGAGCGAGTTCGCGGCTGCGATGTGGCTATTGTGATGGTAGCCCACAGTGCGTATCGTTCGCTGGATCTTGCCCAGTTGCGCCAGCAGCTTCGCACGCCGCTCCTTGTGGATGGGCGGGGGATCTTCGACCCGCAGCAGGTATACAACACGGGCCTGCGCTACTGCGGGGTGGGGCGGGGGAAGGAGCTTTTGCCTGATGCCCGCAAAGATGTCCAGAGAATGCTATGAAGAGGCAAGAGGCTATAGAGGGTATCCGGAGTTATGCTGGACTTTCCAATGCCTTTGATATGCTTGAAGCAAGGTTGGAAGATATTTCCAACGAAGCACTGAGCGATAGTCTGCTCTCCTGTGGTATTATTCCTGAAACATATACCCACGACTCTTCGGAAGAAAAGAAGAAAAACTGTGGGCCAAGTATTGTGACATCCTCTTATCAAAAACATTTTGTGCCCTGGGGATTCGCGCCAGCGTTTTACGAACAAGAGGTGATTCTGCCGATGTGTTTGGGGCGGTTGAGGATTATACCATTGTTGGTGATGCAAAGGCATTTAGACTGAGTAGGACAGCAAAAAATTAGAAAGATTTCAAAGTTGCAGCCCTGGATAATTGGCGCAGAGATAATACGTTTGCTTGCCTCATTTCTCCCTTGAGCCAGTATCCATCAGGTTCAAGCCAGATATACTATCAAGCTGAGGAACGCAATGTAACCCTTTTGTCTTATATCCATTTGCGATTTTTGCTGGATCATTCTGTTCACGTTTCTCTGAGAGATCTCTGGGAAATTCCTGGTTCCCTGAAGCCAGCGAAAGAAGCCAGGAGATATTGGGAAGCAATAGATGAGGTGATCGTTGCCTTAACTGGCACGGATTCCGCCAGACTAAAAGAGTACAAACACCTTGAGGCCAGGATAACAAAAGAAGTTGGTGAAGAGGGAATATCCTACTGGGAAACAATTATTGAAAGCTATCGGAGTTTGCCTCAAGAAGAAGCTGTCAAAAGACTGATCAAGGCTGAAAAAATAGAAGAGAAGATTAGAACGATAAAAACAGCCATCTCCACCAGACGGACCATCCTATGAGCGATTTTTTGAACAAGATAACGCTCGGCGACTGCCTTACCTATATACCAATGCTTGAAGACGAAAGCATTGATTGCTTCATATCTGATATACCATATGGTATCAATCTTGCTGAGTGGGATGTTCTCCACAGGAATACAAACTCGGCCCTCCTCGGACAATCACCGGCACAGGTGGGAAAAAGTGGTTTCAAGCGACGGGGAAAACCAATTAGAGGGTGGAGCAATACAGACCGGAATATACCGAGAGAGTATCAGGAATGGTGTTTTCGGTGGAGCAACATCCTCTTTCCAAAGATGAAACCAGGAGCAAGTCTTTTTCTCTTTGGGGCCAGAAGGACGATTCATCGGGCTATCATTGCTCTTGAGGATAGTGGTTTTTTTGTGAGAGATATGCTGGTCTGGGAGAAATCGGGGGCACACCATCGCGCACAAAAACTCAGCGGCGTACTTGAAAGTAGAGGCCTGCACCAGGAAGCGAAAGATTGGGATGGCTGGCGGCTTGGAAATCTTGCCCCTATCTGGGAGCCGATTGTCTGGTTGTTTAAGCCCTACTCAAGAACCGTTACTGACAACGTTTTAGAATACCACCTGGGAGCTGTAAACATGCAGGAATGTTTGATAGGAGGAAAAAGCCCTACGAATTTGCTGAAATTTGGCTTTGTTGAAGAGAGAGTTCATGAAACACAGAAACCTCTTTCCTTAATTGAATTTCTTATCAAGTTGACGACGAGAAAAGGACAGATTGTTCTCGATCCGTTTATAGGAAGCGGCTCAACTGCTATTGCTTGCAAGCGATTGAAGAGACAGTTTATTGGATTTGAAGTCAATAAGGAGTATGTTGAGCTATCAAACAGGCGGTTGCAGGAAGCCTGGACAAGCGAACTGTTTGATTTTCAGGAAGAGGCCTGAAAGAGAGAAAAAACCTCACACATCCTCACACATCCTCCCCCAGGCTGGCAAAGGGATCGTCCCCCCCCGTGGGGACCGGTATTTCTCCCGTTTCCGGTGCGCTGGTCGGCACATCTGCTTCTGGCTTCCTGCTCCCTATCCCCTGCTCCCTATCCCTTGCTCCCTGGCTCCCATCCTTCGCACCGGTCGGCGGTTGATCGAGGATGATCGCCATCAGCGACCGCTTGAGGACCTGGGTAATCGGTTCCCCGATGAGCTTTTCGGCATCAGGCTTGAGTTGCGATACATCGTAGCCTTCGTGGTAGCGCGTCAGAATGATGCAGGCGCGGATGCCTGCACTCAGGTTGTCGGCAGAGAGTTCGACAAGGCCCTCTCGCAGAGCCTCGCTCAGTCTGACAGGGATAGATGAGCGCATCTCAATAGCTCCTGTTACCGATGCTTGCCATCAGCCAATCAATGCATCACAACGAGCAATGGCGCACCAGCAATGGCGCACCAGATCACCCAACTTGACCATCTAACTGGCCATCGTGCGTCGGGCAAAGCGGGCACAGCCGAGTGCAATCGCCTGCTGTGGGTCTTGCAACCGCCGCGCATGCGGAAAGTGGTCTCTGATACCCTGGACAATCTGTGCGAGAGCTGCGCCGCCACCACCAATGAGGATGGTATCGAGGTGGGCCCCGCTCCCCCACACCTCCTGCACCTTTGTGGCGATAGCCTGGCCATTTTCCCGCAGCGGGGTTTCCCAGTTCGGGGGGAGCGGTTGCGCCACGCCGCGAATGACAATAGCCTGGTTGCGGACAATCTGGTCAGCATCGTTGAGCGAGAGTTCGCGCTCAAAATGGGCACTCAATCGGCTCGCTATCTGGGCAAGCGGACGGGCACTACCGAGATTCCAGGTGTGGAGGCTGCCATCCACGAGCTGGAGGTTGTTGACGGCGGCAATGTTGACCGTATGATGCCCCAGGTCAATGATGCCCACCGTCCCCTGCACAAGGTCAATGTTTGTTGTTGTGCCCTTGTTGCCCAGCGCAACCGCGCAGAGCATAGCGACAGGCTCAGGGACAACACGGATGCGTGTATAGAAATCGCCGTTCCTTGCCCCGGCGCGAAGTTGCTGCCCAAGCGAGCGGCATTTCTCGCGGTCCTGGGCCCAGGTTGCCGGCAGGCAGGTTACGCAGGGGCCGGGGCTGTCTTCCAGCTCCAGACGCTGGATCGCGCTCCGCACCAGCACGGGAATAAACGTTGCGTTGGTGAGCCGTTCCTGTGCAAGTATTGTCGTTGGGTAGGGCGAGAGCCGCGCTTCTTCTCCCACCCAGTAGGGGATACCGTCCAGTTCAGTTGTGGGGGCCTCCGCCAGCGTGCCAACATCGCTCCGTGCTGGCGCGATCATGGCCGGAAAGGGAGGCAGCGTCTGCTCAATACCGTTTTCGTCCAAGGTAATGTATTTTACATAGCCATGACCAATGTTGACACCGTGATATATCATTATGACAACCTATCAAGCAATAATCTGTATCAAGACCTGATGAGTACCTGAAGTTAACAAGCAACGACGCAGCCACAACAGCCGCGCCACGCCATAGAGTGTACCACAACCGTTTTTCTCCGTCAACGTGCTGCTGTCGTGCTGTCGTACCTGTTCACGTTTGGGGGGAAACCCTGGGAGCGCAAGCGTCCCGCTTGCATTGAGACGAGCAAGATGCCCGCGCTCCCAATCCATCCCCCCACTAAGGTGAGGACAGGTGGGGGGACTGAACGATTACTCACTGTCTGTGTCGCCCACCAAACTCGTGCAAAAACCGTGCCATCCATTCCATCCCCTTCCAGTAGTCCGCCAGTCGGATATTCTCGTTGGGTGCGTGGATCTGCGAACCGCTGTAACCGCACCCGGCCCCGGTCACGGCGGGTGTTCCGAAGGCCTGGCAGAGCGTGTGCATCGGGCCCGTTCCTGGCATCATGGGGTAGACCACTGGCGCAACACCATAGGTTGCTTGTGCCGAGGCAAACGAAGCCTGGACAACTGGCGCATCAAGCGGGGTGCGGGCGGGGTGTTCCTCGGTCAATACATCTATCGCAACATCACAAAGACTGTGTGCATTCAGGTGGTGGTAGAGCAAATCGTGAATCTTCCGCGGGTCCATGTCGGGGACGAGCCGGAAGTCTACTTTGGCCCGCGCTTCCGAAGGGAGCACCGTTTTTGAGCCTGGCCCCGTATAGCCAGAAACCAGCCCGCAGATCGTACAGGTTGGCTCAAAGATCAGGCGGCGCAGACGTTCGATCCCGCGCACCTTGCCAAGAAAATTGCGCAGACCATACGCTTCAAGCAGAGCGTCGTCGGTGTCGGGAATACTCTCCAGGGCTTTCAGGTCGGCTTCGCTGGGCTGGCGCATCTGGTCGGTAAACCCCTGGAGCAACATCTGCCCATCGCGGTCTTTGAGCGTGGAGAGGGCCCAGACGAGTCGCCAGGCCGGGTTGCGGACAATGGGGGCCATCATCGAATGCAGATCACGCGAGGCCCCTCGCACGCTTAGCTCAACATACAACATGCCCTTTACGCCACACCCGACAACAGGGCGTTCGTCAATGGATAGATCGCCGGTTTCCCACAAACAGCCATCGGCTTTCAGCAGGTGCGAAAACCGACTGCAAACAGCGGGAAACATGGAGGAACCAATTTCCTCCTCTCCTTCGATGACAAACGCAATGGAGCAGGGGAGATCGCCCATTGTGGCCAGCCAGGCCTCAATGGTCTGAATACGCATCATCAGATTGCCCTTGTTGTCGCTGGCTCCCCGCGCATACAGCTTGCCATCGCGGATAGTTGGCTCGAAGGGGGGCGAGTCCCACTGATCGAGCGGCTCCGGCGGCTGCACATCGTAATGATCGTAGATGAGCAACCGCGAGGAGCCGCTCCCAAGCGTGCCATACACCACGGGCGCACTTTGCAGGTTTGTGAGAATGCGGGCATCCTGCACTCCCAGTTGTTCCAGGCGGTGTTTCACCATTTCTGCAGCTTCGTTGATGCCGCGGCCCTGCGCGGAAACCGAAGGGACGCGCAGCAAGGCCGAAAGTTCTTCCAGAAAGCGATCTTTGTTTGCCTCAATGTAGGCGGTAAACTGTTCGTTCATTCTATCATTTCTCCTGTCTATTACTTCTGTTCAATGGCCACCCGAAAGATGCGATACAGGTCAACCAGACTGGCAATATCAACCCATTCCTCGTCGGAGTGCAACCCCGCCCCCACCGGCCCGAAGCAGACAGCGGGAATGCCCCGTCCGGTATAGAACCGCACGTCGCTCCCGTAGGATTCACGGTAGAGCGTGGCTTCGTAGCCGCACACCTGCTGCACTGCCGTGGCCAGACGGCGCACGTCGGGTGTGTCGGGGTCGGTTGTCATTGGCGCATTCTCCCCATATTTCACAATTTCGGCGTTCGGAAAGCAGGTGCAAATGTGTTTGACTATCTCATTGGGCATATCCCCGGCAACATGGCGGATGTCAAACGAGAGCATCACCTCGTTGGGAACACGATTGAGGGTTTTGTTGGGGGTTGAGACAACCGTCGGGGTTACAGTCGTGCGCCACTCATCAGAGGAGCGGGGAAGCGGGAAATGGTGCGACACCGCCTGCAGTCCAGTTCCAAGCAGAAAAATCGGGTTCTCTCCTTCCCACGGGTGCGACCCATGCGCCGAAACGCCCGGCAACCGGAGCGTTATCCAGATGCTCCCCTTCTGCTCGTAGCAAATACGAAAGGCGGTTGGTTCGGCGGCAACAAAGAAATCGCACAGCCACCCATCGGTAATGAGCCGCCCGGTGCCATGTTCCCCGCCGGTCTCCTCATCCCCCACAAACTGTACTCCCACATCGGGGCGGGGGGAGAGCGCGGCAAGGTCTTTGAGCAATCGCAGCAACACAGCAACGCTCCCCTTCATATCCTGCGTCCCGCGTCCATAGATGCGCCCATCCCGTATCCGTGGCTCAAATAGCTCCGGTGCGGCAGCAACAACGTCAAAATGACCATTCAGCATCAGCGCGGGCGTGCGGGTATCGCGCAGCGTGGCAACAATAGAGGGGCGGCCCTCCCGCTCCGTCTGCTCAATGAAAAGGCCGGGGATGGCATCAAGCACATCGCGGATGTAGGCAGCGCAGGCCGCAATCTGCCCCGGCTGGTCGGCGGTGCTGGCAAAGCGGACCAGGTCGCAGGTGCGTTGTATCAGGTCGTCGCGGAGATCATCACTCATGGTTCATTTCCTCATACTCATCTTCTTCCAGCAGCACCCGCAGCGTCTCTCTGGCGCAGCGTTCCCAGGTAAACGCTCCTGCCCGCGCCAGCCCCCGCTCACGCAGCGTCTCGCGCAAGGTTGCATCGGTTGCCAGCCGTGCCAACCCTTCGGCAATCGTGCCGGTATCGTGCGGGTTGACCAGGAGCGCAGCCTCGCCCGCCACATCCGGCAGCGAGGTTGTTGTGCTGGTCAGCACCGGTGTCCCGCAGGCCATCGCCTCCAGAACCGGCATACCAAACCCTTCGGCAAGCGAAGGGAAGGCAAAGACCAGCGCACCACTGAGCAGCGTGGGCAGGTCGCCATCGTTGACGTAGCCGACCATATGCACCCGCTCTGCAATATGCTGCTCGGTGGCCCGCCGCTCAATGGGGTCGGAGAGCCAACCCCGCTTTCCCGCCAGAACAAGGTGGAGCGCATCGTCCGCGGGGGTGCTGGCTGGTTCCTGCTGCACCACCTGTGCAAACGCATCTATCAAGCGGACAATGTTCTTGCGCGGCTGGAGCGTGCCAACATAGAGCACATAGCGACGCGGAAGGGCATAGCGGTTGCGAACTTCCGCCAGCGTTTCCGCGTTGGAGATGGGGCGGAAGTGTGGCGAAACGCCATGATGCACAACCCGTATCTTTGTGGGCGCAACCCCGTAGTGGGTGATGAGATCATCCTGTGTGGCGTGCGAAACGGCGATAATACGGCGGGCGGCGCGGGTATTCCAGCGAGTCGTCAGGTGCAGGTCGAGCCGGCGGGCCGCCGTGTGTGCTTCGGGAAAGGCAAGATACCCCAGATCGTGAATGGTGACGATGCTGCGCGGGGGGTGGATGGCAGGCAGCACATGGGCGGGGACAAAGAGGACATCGGGCGGGCGGTGCCACATTTCCCACGAGAGGCGAGCCTGCGTCCAGAGCCGCGGAAAGGGGATGTTTCGCAATGCCACGTTGGGGCCAAGCGGCGGCAGCGAAGCAGGAAGACCATTGCAATAGAGCGTGCAGGGATAGTCGCGCTCAAGCCGGGCCATTGCCCCGACAAGTTCGCGGCTATAGCGTTCTGTTCCTGTTTGCGCCGGACCTCCCAGGCGGCTCGCGTCAATTCCAATGTGCAGCATATCTCATCCCCTTTGCTTGCTTTCCCTCAGTGTACCACACCAGACCGGTTTTTGAACCGCATTTGTGCCCGTTGCGCCTGTTGCACCCGTTGCAATTTTCTTGCCATTTCCTGCCGTCTTGAGGGAAAACCAGAGCAAACACAAACAAAAGAGCGGAAATCTCCGGTTTTTTGCGGTTCTTTTTCTCCAAAAATATGATAGCATGGGGACAGTACCAGAAATGAGCGAAGAAAGGGAGAGTCCAACAAGGCATTGCAGAAGATGCAAGCCGGTTGAGCGGGTTATGCAATCGAGTGTTCGTTTTCTTGCTGGCGTTGGAGCCATAGGGTTGCTGGTCCTGGGGATCATACAGCCTGTCGAAAAGGAGCCGCTGTGGCTTATCTGTCTGTGGGGGGCCGCGCCATTGATGGGGGTCTTTGCCTGGCTAAGTATCCCCCCGGTTCCGCGTGGCTTTGCCCGCAGTTTGCACAACCTGGGGCTGGTTGTGCTGGTCGGGTTTGTGCTGCTGAGCCTTCAGTTGCTGCGGCAGCAGGTTATCAAAGCCGAGGCTATCTATACCCATACGGTTGTTTCTGAGAGTGGCTATGTCACAACCAACGTGCGCCCGGTCGTTGCCTCACAGCGCGTCGTCCGCGGCAAAATCATTGACCAGACGGGGCTGCACCTGGCCAGCAGCGAGGTCGTGGAAAACGGATTTGCCCGGCGCATCTACCCTATTGCCGAAGCCTTCGATATAGCAGCGTTTAGCAACATCGTTGGCTTCTTCAGCACACGCTACGGGCAGAGCGGGCTAGAGCGCACCTACAACGAGTATCTCACAGGGGAGCGCGGCGACACGCTGGCGCGTCTGCAAGATGAACTCCTGGGGCATCCACAGGTAGGAAATGATCTGCATCTCACGCTCAATGCGCTGCTCCAGGCCCACGCCTACACCCTGCTAGGGGGACGTTCTGGCTCGATTATTGTGCTCAACCCGAAAAGCGGGGCGGTGCTGGCAATGGTCAGCGTGCCTGGCTTCGACCTGCGCGGACTGAGCTTCGACTACACCGCCGATGACTGGAACGCCGAAAATATGCGTATTAGCCAGTATTGGCAGCATATCAACAGCGGCGGGGCCGGGCAACCGCTCATCAACCGCCCGACCCAGGGCCTCTATCCCCCCGGCTCAACCTTCAAAACGGTAACGGCTGTTGCTGTGCTAGAAAACGCACAAGTTGGACGGCCTGATGATATTCGCTGTACCGATGAATTCAAACCGGAGCCATCATCCCCGCCGGTCGTCAATGCGGTGCGGCATGGTCTCTCGTCCTACACTGGCGATCCCTCGGACCTTGAACGGGTGTATGCCTATTCGTGCAACGTGGCGTTTGCAAAGTATGCCATAAGGCTTGGCGCAGACCGCCTGAGCCATCAGGCATTGCTATTCGACATTTTCCCTCCCCACGAAGCCCCGCGGAGTTACGAGAAAGTTTCCGACCTGTTCACGGCTGCGAGTTTGCTCTATATTGACCCTGGTTTCCTGGACCGCCCCGCGGCCCTGGCCGACACAGGCTACGGGCAGGGGCAACTGCTGGTGACACCGCTGCAAATGACAATGGTTGCTGCGGCCATTGCCAACGACGGGGTGATGATGCGGCCCTATCTCGTTGATCGGGTTGTCTTTCCGGAGACTGGCCAGGTTGTGTTTGAGCAGATTCCGCAGCAGATACGGCTGACTATGAGTTCGGAGACTGCCGCAACCATGCGTGACAATATGCGAGCAGTTGGGCAATACGGGTTTGGGAGCGTTGTCAACAATTACTCCCCGGCCGGGGTAACATTCGGGGGGAAATCGGGCACGGGCGAACATGTGCCGGGCCTGCCCCCGCATGCCTGGTTTATCGCCATTGCCCCAGTGGACGACCCGCGCTACGCAGTTGTGGTTATGGTTGAGCAGGGAGGCGAGGGAAGCAGTGTTGCAGCGCAGCTCGCCGGGCAAGTGTTGCAAGCTGCTTTTGAAATAGAGTGATGGATGAAGGATAAGGGTACATTGTCTCGAACGATCTGGCTTGGTTTCATTGTGGTTATGCTGCTGCTCTCACGGCTGGCCGGCTGTACAACGATCTCTCCGATGGCAATGCGAAAGCCCCCGGACCTGCCTCTTTCTCCCACGCACACAGCCCGTACCGTTTCGCGGGGTGTGGCGGTGGCAAGCGTTGGGCAAGAGCCGTCCAGTCCCACTTCCTCTCCCCCTCTTCCCCTCTCTCCCGCCCCGGCAGCAACGTTGACACCATCTCCCCTGCATTCCCTCGCCCCGACTGTGTCTCTCCCTCCCCGTAGTCTAAAGCCCTTGCCGGCCCCGCTCTCCGCCGCGGAGCGTCAGCAGGTTTTTGAGGAGGTCTGGCACACCATCAACGACTACTACCTGTACGATGATTTCCACGGCCTGAACTGGGACGAGGTGCACGTTCAGTTCTCCCCGATGATAGCCGCGGCAGAGAACAACGAGGAATTTTACACACTGATGACGGAGATGGTCAGTTTGCTAGGAGATGAGCACTCACGCTTTGTCCCACCGGGGGATATAGCGGAGGAGCAACGACGCACGCCCGGTGAAGAAACGCACGTCGGGATAGGCGTGATGTCGCGGATGACCACCGATGGCCTGCTCATTCAACAGGTATTTCCCCACAGTCCGGCCAGACAGGCCCGCCTCTCTCCGCATGATTATATCATTGCGATAGATGGCGAACCCTGTACCCCCACCTCGTGTCGCAGCCTGACTGGCCCGGATGGGAGCCAGGTGCGGCTCACGGTGGCCCGTTCGGGTGAGCCAGTACGCGACCTGGTGTTGACTCGGCGGCCCGTCGAAATCCATATTGTGCCCATAGCGCGGTGGTTGGAAGGGGATATTGCCTACCTCAGCATTCCCTCGCTCTGGATTAGCGATATGCCCGATAAGGTCAGTGGGGCATTGACCGATATGGTTGTGGAAAAGCCAATGCGTGGGCTTATTCTTGATTTGCGTGGCAATGCGGGCGGCTGGCGCAATGTTCTGATAGAGGTGTTGAGCCATTTTGTGCATGGGGATGTGGGAGCGTTTTATGACCGCCACGGCACAACGCCGCTCGTTGTCTCCGAGGGGAGCGGGCCCGACCTGCGCCACCTGCCAATCGTTGTCTTGATTGACCATATGACTGCATCGTATGCCGAGGTGCTGGCCGCTGTGCTCCAGCAAGAACAGGGAGCCTATGTCATTGGCGTGCCCTCATCGGGCAATGTTGAAACGATCTACGCCTATGATCTCACCGGGGGGGGGCGGTTGTGGCTGGCGCAAGAGGGCTTTGTTTTGCGAAATGTCCTCAATCTTGAGGGACACGGTGTGCAACCCGACTTGCTGATGAGCATAGACTGGGCCAGCTACAACGAACAGGAAGACCCCCATATCCTGGAAGGAATACAGTGGATCGCCCGACAAAAGTAGGCAACCCGTTGCCCCTCTCTGTGCTCGCGTTTTCTAACGATCCTATAACGCAACCATGTTGCACTGGCACGCCAGATGCGGTACAATAAGCAGGAAGTTTAGATTGTCCTGATTGAAAGCAAACAAAACAATCATCAGAAGGGGAGGGGACTATGCCTACCTACGTGTATGTGTGCGATTCGTGCCAGGAACAGTTTGAGAAGTTTCAGAGTTTTCAGGAAGCTCCGCTAAAGAGCTGCCCGCGGTGTCAGCAGGAAACGGTCCGCCGCGTCTTCCAACCGGTGGGTATTGTCTTCAAGGGGTCGGGGTGGTATGTCACCGATAGCCGTAGCCAGAATACTACTTCCGCTGGCTCCGGGGATAGTGCCAGCAAAGATAGCAAAGATAGCAAGGATAGCAAGGATAGCAAGGATAGCAAGGATAGCAAAGAGACAGGACAGACAAGCGAAACCAGTGGACGTTTGAAAGAAATATCTTCTTCTGATTCAAACTCATAACGCTTTTGTATTGATATGGGTATAGTGATATGGTTGTGGCGTATCCGCCCTCTGGGTGCGGTGCGCCCTTCTTGTTTCTCCAAACGGTGTCTTTCCTGCTATGACCCCTGAACCCACCCCGAAAACCTGGCGGGGCAAATCGGCGGCCGACTTGATGGCCAGAAGCAAGAGCAAGTTTGCTCTGGCGCGGGCACGGTTGAGCCAGCGGCATATTGAGCTGGCTCTGCTCAGTTTGCAGGGGAGCCTGGAAGATACGCTGCGGGGCCATCTGCTGCTCCGGAGAAACCCCGCTGCCGCTGCGGAATGGGAGACGCTGCTCGCGGCTCTGCAAGACGATGCAGAGCAACACCCACTCTCGCGGGAAGAGTCCGAACGGCTCCGGCGATTCCATCTGCTCTGTTCCCGCATTGCCAGCGGTGAGGCCGTGACCGTTCCCCCCGAACGGGTCACGGCCTATCAAACATTTTTTGCACCCCTGATGGCCCGCTATGGCGTGCTCGTCATTACTTCCGATGCAGACGTTGCCAGCAACCAGGCCAGCCTTGATATGCCTTTTGCAGGAGAAGAATCAATAGAACCAGAATCGGAGCCACAACCGACAGACCCAGGAGATAGTGTCCCATCGCTCTTTCAACACTACCGCACCCACCTGTTGCCCGCCGCAATCATTGTGTTCCTTTTTCTTATTGGCTCAACCATTACCATTGCCTGGCAGCAACTTCGCCCGGAGCAGCAGGGGACATTCTTTGCCGCAACCTATACGCCCTCTCCCGCCTCGCAGCAACTCACGCCCCCGGCAACGACGGCAACCGCGCATCCCTCTCTCCCCCCCACGCAGGCCGCCATTGTTATCTCGCGCACCAACCCCATCACAGTCCCTGCGCTCCCCACCCTCTCACCCACCTCTCCCCGCCCCACGTCCCTGACCATCGGGCACACGGCCTATGTACAGTCGGACGTTTCGGGGGGACTGGCCCTGCGGGCGGAGCCGGGCACCTCCGCAACTATTCCTGTTCTGTTGTACCTCAATGCTGGTACGGCAGTATTGATTGTGGATGGGCCGGTGCAGTGGGACGGGTACACCTGGTGGAAGGTACGAGCCGCCAACAAAGAGGGATGGTGTGCTGGAGCATTTCTGGATGTGCGCTGATTATTTCGCTGTTGAAGAGTGGGGTATAATACAGGCAACAAGTATCGGGAAAAGCAAGCCGGAGTGGCGGAATGGCAGACGCTACGGTCTTAAAAACCGTTGGGGGCAACCCCGTGCGGGTTCGAGTCCCGCCTTCGGCACCAACTTTCCCTCTCCTCAAATATGCCCCGCATGTATCAGGTAGGACGCAAGCATACAGGACGCAAGGGACGTGAACACATTTTCCCCCCCTGTACGATTTGCGAACAGGGCCGGGTCTCCTTTATAATAGGGCCGCATTGTGGATGTTCCTTAACTGATAAAGGCTGGTGAACCCCATGCGGCGAAAATCTATTGTTTTTCTCATTCTGGTGCTGCTGAGCCTGGCCCTGCTCCCACTGGCCCGCCCGGCCCTGGCCCAGTCTGCCCCGACGATTACCGAAGTAGATGCCCAGGTGACGGTTGAGAGCGACGGCAACCTCGCTATCAAATACCGCCTTACCTTTCGAGAAACCGACTCCCGCAATCGGATTACCGAACTTGGCCCCCTCGACGAGGGCCACCGGATTGAAAATGCCTATCTCGAATATGACGGCCAGCGCAAACCGCTGAATTTGCAACGGCTGAAGCCAAATTTCTACCGTGTGCCCTTTGGCATGACCACACAGCGTGGCAAAGAGTATACCGTCGAAATCAACTACGACATGGCGCAACAACTCGGCGTAACAGAGTATGATGGACAGGATTACCGTGTCGTTGTCTGGGCCCCTGTTCAGTGGAACATTCCCATTCAGGAACAGATTGTCCGCTTCATCCTGCCCATCGAACTCCCCGCCAACATCACCGAGCCAGAACAGGTGACGGATGAGATTGTCCAGCGGGCCGGCGTTGTCGCCAACGAACGGACCGTCAATCGGTTTGACCGCTGGATCTACTACCCGACTGTGGATGAGACGACGGATAAAAGCTGGCTTTCTGTCTACGTCTCCAGCAAGAATCTCTCGCCGCGGGCCAGTTTTGCGCCGCAGTTTTTTGTGCCAGCGCGTCACTTCCCCGGTGCGCCCGCGCCCGGTGCGGCCGGGCCAGGGGCCGGCGCAGAGGGGGGGGCACCGGGCGGTGGTGAGCAATTCTCAACAACACAGGTGCTCGTCTTCTTGGGCCTGTGTATCGGACTACCTGCCCTCATCGTTGTTAGCTTGATTGTCTTTGTTGTCCATCGGTTTACCAAATCCAAAGCGGCCCCGCTCAAGGATGTGTACGAATCGCCCGAAATTGTGATGGAAACCTTTGAGCAACCCGGTGTGGTGCCCGACCTGGACGCTATCGAAGCCGCGCTCCTGATTGGCGACACGGCAAAGGTGCTCACGCTGGTCATTATGAGTTTGATGCAGAAGAGGGCCGTCCAGGTGTTGAACCATCGCCCCATCCAGCTTGAGCTAACCGACACGGATAAGGCAACCGAAGATTATGAGAAGGCCCTGGTGAGCGGGGTTGATGATGATGGGACGATACCAAAGCAAACAATAGACCGTGTAATGAACCTGCTTTCCTCCCGTTTGCAGCGGAAAATGTGGAATGCCGACCCGCAAGCCACCCGCGACACCTACCGCCGCCGCGCCGACGAAACCTGGGAAACCTATCGCCACCACCCGACCCACCGCCGCGATGATGACCTGGCCTGGATACTGCTCTCGCGCCGCTACCATCGTGAGGGACGGGACGCGCCCGTGGGGGCCACCGCCGGCGGAGGCGGGTTGCTCGATTCGCTGCGCGATTCGCCCGTGGCGCAGGCCGCCGACCAGGCCGCAACCTTGATGGAAGGCGTGGCTACGAGCGTGAGCGAAACAACCGAGGGGTTGGCCGCCTCCGCCGCCAACCAGGTTGAGCGATTGCTGGGGCTGGAGCAGGGGGCCGTCGAGGCCTGCCATAGCGCGTGCCATAGCGCGTGCCATAGCGCGTGTGTTCACGATGCGTGCCATTCCGCCTGTGTCCATTCGGCGTGCCACAGTGCGTGCCATTCCGCCTGTGTCCATTCGGCATGCCACAGTGCGTGCCATTCCGCCTGTGTGAGTAGCTTTTAACGCTTGTAAATGTAAAGGGAAGCAGAAGGGAACCCATGAAGAAATTTCTCGGTCCCGTTCTTTTACTCCTGCTCGTTGTCGGAGTAGGGGCAGCGATTGTTTTTGCGGTCAGTCAGCAGATAGGGGAGCAGAGTATTGTCTCTCTCAGAGGGGCGATTGGCTCCGAAAAAGAGGATTTCTTCAAGGACCCGCGGGTTGTGGCAGCCCTGCGCGATGCCCACCTTGAGGTAACGGTGGAGAAGGCCGGCTCGCGCCAGATTGCCACCACGCTTGACCTGAGCATGTATGATTTTGTTTCGCCCTCCGGCGTGCCCGCCGCCGAAAAGATCCGCCGTGGGGATACGGGCACTGGCGAGAGCGCGACGGCGCGCAAGAGTACGGACACAAACAGGGGAACGAGTGCACGCGGAAACATCTCCATTGCTGGCTCCTATGAGGTTTTCTTTACGCCAATGGCTCTGGCCTCGTGGGAACCCATCGCCCAGATTCTCGTTGCCAACGGCCTTGCCACCGACCACGGTGGCTACTATACGCTCGATATGAACGCATTTATTGAAGCATTCCGCGAGGGCAAACGCTGGAAAGACCTTGAACAGAGCGATGCATATGATGTTAGCAAGAGTATCCTGATTAACTCAACCGACGTGCGGAAATCGAACTCGGCAGCAATGTATCTCTCACTTGCCAGCTACATCGTCAATGGCGAGAGTATTGTGCAAACCTTGAGCGACCTGGACGAAGCCAAGATAACCTTGCTCACAGAACTCTTTCTCAAACAGGGGTTTCAGTCCAGTTCGTCAGCTATTCCCTTTAGAGACTATCTGACAATGGGGATGGGCAAGGCTCCGCTGGTGATGATCTACGAAGCCCAGTTTCTCTACCAGACCGCGACGGGGGGCGGTATCCGACCCGACATGGTACTCATCTACCCGGAGCCGACAATCTATACCAAGCATTACATCATTGCGCTGAACGAAGATGCAACCCTGCTCGGCAAACTGCTCAACAACGACCCGGAACTCCAGAGCGATCCGGACCTCCGTCGCATAGCGGAGGAACTCCAGCGGTTGGAGATTGAGCATGGGTTTCGCAACGACAACGTGGACTATTTCGACGAATTTACCAGCAACCACAACCTGACCGTTGCCCGCAATCTGGTAGAGGTCATTGATCCCCCCAACTACGAGGTTGTCGAGGGGATGATCCAGCGTATTGAACAGGTCTACGACTGAGACCGGATGTGTGGCTCTCGCCCTGCCCCATCTCATACACAGAGAGCTGCGTCCCATCGGCAAAATCGCGCTGCATCACCACCCGTCCTTGCTCTTCCAGCCATGCTTTGTTGTGCTGGTGGTGGTAGGCAAAGTCTGGATTGTGGATGCTTTGGAGAAAGAAAATGCGCTGGTAGCGCGGCGCAATGTGCGCCACCGGCTGGACATGCCACGGAGTCTTCCAGCCAATGTAGGAGATGCGTCGTGCCCAGAAGGGCACATCGTAGGCAGGGCCGGGCGCAATGTAGGTATCTTCCAGTTCGGGGTGAGAAAAGGCGGTCGCATCGTAGGAATACCAGTAGGTGAGGACAATTGCATCTCCCGGCTGCTGGTTGTCTGCCAGCCAGTGTGCTACCTGGATGGCCCCGTTTTGCCAGCGGGGTTGTGTATAGAGCAGGGCCAGGCTGATAACGAGGCTTGCGCCAAAGAGCAGGGCGAGGTGTTGCACGGCCCGCACACGCCAGAACCGCACCACAAGCCACGCCATCATCAGCGAAAGGGGTATGGAGATGCCAATCAGGTAGCGGCTTATCAGGATAGGCTTGATGGTCAGCGAGATGGTTGTTGCAATGACAATGGGGGACCAGAGCAGCGCGTGCAGGAGAAACCAGGTTTCGCGCTCGTTGGGGAATCGTCGCGCCAAGCGAACGCTCTCGATAAGGGTGAATATGACAACAACAACGCCAACGATCAACACGAGAACGCCCGCAAAGGTGCGGAGCGGGCCCGCCGACTTCTCTCCTAAGATAAGTGTTGTGCTGTTGGTATGTTCAGCCAGGGTCATCAACCAGTCGAAGAGGGTGTTTCCTGCCAGCCAAAACCGCTCTTTTGCAGCAACAACGTTCTCTTGCATCTGGGGCAAAAAGGGCAGGAAGAGCGCAAGCCCCACCCCCTGCGCGGCCACCAACCCGGCCCAGCGGCCCCAGGCAATGTGCTGCTGGTGCAACGAAACAAGGGCCGCCCAGCCATTAAGAGCCAGCGTCGAGAAAGGGGCGTAGAAATGGGTATAGAACCCCATTGCAACGGCCAGGCTTGTCGCCCCCCATCGGGTCCATCCCCCTTTGCGCCAGGCCCACAGCGCGAGCAGCGTTGTCACCAGCACAGCAAAAACCAGGAGAGGATACATTCGCACCTGCTGGCAGTAGAAAATCTGCGCCGGGGAAACGGCCATAAACGCGGCAGCAACAAGCGAAACGCGCCAATCCTGGATAATCGCACGTCCGAGCAGGGCCAGCAAGGCGATATTGGCCGTGCCGATGAGCACTGCCAGAAGCCGCAGCGTGAGCAACTGTTCCCCCAACCCCATCCAGAGGTGGAGGAGCAGGTAGAAAAGAGGGGGGTGGATGCTGTACGCAGGGAGTGACCAGAATATCCGGGGAAGAGGGGGACGGGAAGCCAGGATAGAGATAACCTCGTCGTTGTGGTAGTCGTGGTAATCCAGGCGGAAGAAACGCAGCACAAAAGCCAGAAGGATGATTGCTCCCAGGAGCACCCCGTACTGATAGGATTTGATGGGACTGTTCATGGCAAAACATTTCATGGCAAAACATTATAGGGGATGGGATACTACCCGTCAACGAGGCAAAGTAATCGTTCAGCCCCCCACCTGCCATCCCTCCAACGGAGGGATGGATTGGGAGGGATGGCGTGTCCGCATCGGAGCAAGCGAGATGCTTGCGCTCCCAGGGTTTTCCCCAGAAAACGAGCAATTACGGATCAGGAGGAATAGTTTTCGTTATGGTGTTCCCCGTTGCTCCATTTGACCCTTACACCCGCTGGCTTACCAGCGGACTGGCCTATGTGGGGGGAGCATTGCTGCTCCCACTGCTCTTTGCCCTCATCAGCAATATGCGCTGGTTTGGTTTGCTCATTCCAACGGCTGTCGCGCTTGCTGTTGGCCTGTTTCTGCTGCTGGCCTACGCCGGGCAACCGCTTTTCTATCAGATAACCGATGAGCACCTCCTGGTAAAGCGACGGTGGCTCTGGGCTATCAAGGTGCCGCTTGCCGATATAACCGGTGTTTCGCTGGCCCCCAAATTGTCGGGGATACCGCGTCTGGGGTTGCGCTTCGCCTTCAATCCGGGGATCTTTGGCTACCAGGGAGTATACTATCTTCTCACGACAAACCGCGTTTTCTTTATGGCGACCAACCGCGAGCGGCTGGTGGCGGTGGCCTGTCTCTCGGCTATGCCGATTATTCTCAGCCCGCTTCGCCCCCAACCGTTTATCGAAACACTCAACGAGCATCGCGCTATCGCCAGCGACAAAACCCGAAACCAGCAGCAAACAGACAATCGTTCAGGCCCCCCCACCCGTCCTCCCCCCGGTGGGGGAGGGATTGGGAGGGAGGGCGATTACGGTAAAGAAAAAGATAGATGATGGGCAAAGCAAACCGGCACGGTATTATCACGACACTCTGGATTGTCCTCCTGGCAATAGGAAGTTTTGCCTATGCAATGACAAAGCCGCTCGACCACAATGAGCACATGTATATCAGCGCGGCCCGATTGCTCCAGGACAATACCCTCTACAGCGATTTCGCCTTTTTGCAGATGCCCTATCTCCCCTATCTCTACAACGCATTCTATCAGCTCTCGGATACCCACCACTATCTGCTCTGGGGGCGGATATGGTCGTGGGGGCTAACGCTGAGTGCAGGGGTGCTCCTTTTTGCCCTGCTCCGGCGCAACAGGCCCGGCTGGGGAGGAACATGGGCTATCCTTCCCCTCTTTCTTCTCAACCAGACCATTCTTGGGATACTGGCGGAATCATCGAACTATGCGCTACCGCTGGCTGCCTCGGTGGTAGCGTTTGCGCTGGTGACGCACGCACTCGAAGGCCCGCCCTATGAGGGTTGGTTTGCCGCTGGCGGGGGATTTGCCCTGGCCCTGGCCATAGGCACCAAGCTCTACTACGGGATTTGCTTTCTTCCCTTTGTCCTGGTGATGCTGCTCTACCCACGGCGAGCAGGGCTAAGGCATCGTATTGTACAATATGTGCTGCCAATGCTGGCCGGGGGGATGGTCGGGTTGCTGCCTGCGGCTTTGCTCCTACTGCACGATCCCCAGGCCTTCTGGTTCAACAACATCGAGTTTCATACCACAAACACGCTCTGGCGGGAAAGTCTCGGTCGGTCTTTTGCCATAACTCCCATCGGCAAAATGACGTTTTTTTTGTTTCTCGTCTTTGCAAAGCCTTCAAACATTATTTTTCTCGCCCTGGTGCCAATGGGTGCTCTTGTGGTGCTTGAACTTCGGCCCTATGGGCGCAATATGCTGCATCACCTTGCGCCCGGCACGCTTCTGGCCTTGCTCCTGGCCCTGACAACGACCGCCACGCTCTTTGTTCCCACGCCAATGGTTTTGCAACACGCTGCGATGCCTATCCCTTTTGTGCTGCTTGTTCTCTGCAGCTTTTCGTTCCCTATTGTTTCGATAGCAGGACAACGCCGCCATACCCTGTTGCTCACAGGGGTATTGCTGGTTACGTCTGGTGCCGGGGTTTCCACCCTGCTCCC
Source organism: Chloroflexaceae bacterium (assembly GCA_034436975.1). GTDB lineage: Bacteria > Chloroflexota > Chloroflexia > Chloroflexales > Chloroflexaceae > JAAUSY01. The sequence goes on along the minus strand of DAOTUE010000147.1, from coordinate 25,490 downwards.
GATGCTACCACGATTTGTGCAACCGGCACAGTGGGAAGGTATCGCGCTGCATCGCGCTGCGCGGGAACTCCAGCAGATTGTGGGAGAAGGCAAGCGCATTGCAACGCTTTCGCCACTCTATGCACTCGAAGCCAACCTCACGATCTATCCGGAACTTGCAAGCGGCCCCTTTCTCTATCGGGTTGGCGATTTGCTTGACGAAGAGCAACGGCAACGCAACATGGGGACATCGCCGGGGAGCATATGCGGGTTGCTCAGGCGCACCCCCCCGGATGCCATCCTGGTAGGGTTTGAGGATGAAACCTACCTGGAGAAGCCACTGCACGAATGCGCTATCCAGATAGGCTACATTTCGCTACCGCGTCGCCTGAGGAAGAGAGGCACGGTCTATGTTCCGCCTCCATTTGTTGCGCCTCTCAGCAACTTCGATCTGGGCCCGCGTTGTCCCTGACCTATGATCAACCTGACGCACCAGATGGGTCTTTCCAGTCTTTCCAGTCTTTCTTCTTCAGAAAGCCGCAAAAGGTCGGTGTGCAAGCGTTTCTGCAAATGGTGTGAAAATGTTTCTGCAACGGAACAAATTTCTGCGGTGGGTCATATGGTCGGGGCGGAGGGATTTGAACCCACGACCCCCGCGTCCCAAACGCGGTGCGCTACCAGACTGCGCTACGCCCCGTACCCTGGATGCTAGATCCAGATCAAGAGTAGCATTCCATCCCTGCTTTGTCAAGAAGAACATTGTTTCGAGAATTTCCCCCGACTCCCCAACGTGTGCTATACTGAATCGCGTCAGCATACCAGCAACACAATCAGAATGGAAACAGGCAAGATCGTATCGTAAGGATCAGCGAATCTGGCTCTAATGGCTCAGGGAAGGTTAAGAAGAGGAGGTATAGCGATGACAACCATTGACAAAAGCACCACCATAAGCTGGCTTGGACACGCCACCTTTCACATTGTCACTCCCGAAAACCGTCGGGTTCTGATTGATGCCTGGGTAGACAACAACCCCTCGTGTCCCGACGAGTGGAAAGCAAAAGCCCGTGAGGGGCTGGAGGCTATTTTTCTGACCCACGGACACTTTGACCATATTGGCGACCTCGTTGCTCTGGCAAAAGAAACCGATGCCACCATTGTCTGCCAGTATGATCTCACGCCCTGGCTCCAGGAAAAGGGCATTGCCGAAGGGAAGATTGTCGGGTTCAACAAAGGGGGAACGGTTGAAGTGGCAGGTATCAAAGCTACCATGACCGCTGCGCAACATAGCAGCACGCTCTATGAAGAAGGCAGAATTATTCCGCTGGGCGATGCTGCGGGGTTCGTCCTGCGTTTTTCCAATGATTTTTCTGTCTACGTCACGGGGGATACCTCGGCAACCTACGATATGCTCATCATTGGCGACCTCTACCACCCCGACCTGGCGATATTGCCCATTGGTGACTATTTCACGATGGACCCGCGTCAGGCTGCCTACGCCCTGCGGCTCATTCGGGCCCGCTATGCGATTGGCAACCATTGGGGAACGTTCCCCATTCTCACCGGCACACCCGACGCACTGGCCGAAGCCTGTAAGGAGATGAACGTTGATACGCAGGTTATCCCGCTCAAGCCAGGCGAATCGGTAAGCTGATTTCTGAAAATAGGAAAATAATGATAGCGTTTTAGGAGGAGGATTTGCATGCTCGACGTACTTCGTCGGAGCGACCCGGAGATTGCTGCGGCTATTGCGAACGAAGTTCGCCGCCAGCGTGATGGGCTGGAACTCATCGCCAGCGAAAACTACACCAGTCAGGCTGTGCTCCAGGCGCAGGGATCGATCCTGACCAACAAGTATGCTGAAGGACTGCCCGGCAAGCGGTATTATGGGGGTTGTGAATATGTTGACATCATAGAAAGACTTGCCATTGATCGCGCCTTGCAACTTTTCGGGGCGCAGGCCGCCAATGTCCAGCCACACAGTGGAGCCCAGGCCAATATCGCCGTCTACACGGCATTGCTCCAGCCGGGCGATGCCATTCTTGGTATGCGCCTTGACCAGGGTGGGCACCTCACCCACGGAAGTCCGGTCAATTTTAGCGGCAAATGGTATAAGGTCAGCTTCTATGGGGTTGATGAGAAGACCGGGCAGATTGACTATGACGAACTGGCCCGCGTGGCAAAAGAGGTGCGCCCACGCCTGATTACGTCCGGAGCCAGTGCCTATCCGCGGATTATTGACTTTGCCCGCATGCGAGCAATTGCCAACGAGGTGGATGCGCTGCTGATGGCCGATATTGCCCACACCGCCGGATTGGTGGTTGGAGGAGAACACCCTACCCCCGTCGGGCAGGCCCATATTGTCACCACGACAACCCACAAGACGCTCCGTGGCCCGCGTGGGGGGATGATCCTGTGTGATAGCGATTACGCAAAGGCGATCAACAGCAGCGTTTTCCCTGGCAATCAGGGAGGCCCGCTGATGCACGTTATCGCGGGCAAGGCCGTTGCCTTTGGCGAAGCCCTGCGCCCGGAATTCAAAACCTATGCACAGCAGATTCGCCACAATGCCCGCACGCTGGCCGATGCGTTGACCGGTCAGGGGATAAAGCTGGTCAGCGGCGGCACCGACAACCACCTGATGCTGCTGGACCTGACCCCGCTCGGCATCACTGGCGCAAAGGCCCAGACATCGCTGGAGCAAGCAGGCATCACGGCCAACAAAAACGCCATCCCCTACGACACGCAACCGCCGACAAAAACCAGCGGTATCCGCATTGGCACCCCCGCCGTGACGACTCGCGGCATGGGCGAAGCAGAAATGAACCAGATTGCCTCCTGGATTGTCCAGATTCTCAATAGCCCGGACGATGTAGCTCTTCAGCAGCGCACCCAGCAGGAAGTACACCAGCTATGCAGCCGCTTCCCCGTGCCGGGGCACGAAGCCTACCAGGATGTTTGATACCCTGTCCGGAGAGATATAATACCAAAACCGGATAGAGAGTTTAACCACAACGGCACGGAGTACACAAGGGGAAGCCTTTTCTCCCCCCTCCCAATCCCTCCCCCCACCGGGGGAGGACAGGTGGGGGGGCCTGAATAATTATAGATGCTCCGTGCGGTTGCCAAAGATTCCCCGCCCGATGCGGACCAGCGTTGCCCCCTCTTCAACGGCTATCTCAAAATCATCGGTCATTCCCATTGAGAGCGTCTCCCACCTGGCAGCGGGAAACTGGCGGGCCAGCGTCTCGCGCAGGTGGTGCAGGGTGCGGAATGTGGCGCGGATGGGGGCCGGGTCGCGGACAAAGGGGGCCATTGTCATGAGACCCTGCACCTCCAGACGATGGAACGCGAGAATGCGCTCCACCTCTTCCAGAAAAGAGGTGCTGGCTTCGCTGGTTTTCAGGCCGTCGTCAGGCAGGCCGCCGGGCAGATTGAAGCCGGACTTGCTCAATTCGCCGCTCACATTGACCTGGAGCAGCACAGGCAAGCGGTAGTCGGGCGGACGCGAGCGCACTTCCGGGGGGAGATCCCCGGCGGACTCGTGTATCAGCGTGTCAACGTGGCGGTTGAGTGTTTCGGCCAGTTTTTCGCTGTCGAGCGAGTGGACCATATCGAACAGACTGGCCGCCGGCTTCGCCTTGTTGCGCTGGAGTTGCCCGACCAGGTGCCAGCGGACCTCGTGCCCCGCTTCGGCAAGCGCAGCAATTTTTGGCCGCGCTTCTTGCACGCGGTTTTCTCCCAGGTGGATAATGCCGGCTTCAACAGCCTGCTGCACCACCTCCGGCGGGTGCGTCTTGCTCACTGCAACCAGCGTGATCTCGGCGGGGTCGCGCCCGGCCCGTCGCGCCGCCGCCGCTATCCGTTCGGAAATTTCTGCAATATGCTCTGCTATCGTTTTCATACGTTAAAAACTGGTTTCAGGACGAGTGCGAACGCTTGCGCGAGATGGCCCGCATCATATGGAGCAACACAAACGCAAACGTTACCCCCACAATGGCCAGCGTAAGCGTTGAAAACGTCGGAAGGGCCGCATGCTGCGAACTTCGCAATACCAGGTAGACCGTGTAGATCAGGTAGTAGCCGAAGAGCAACAGCCCTTCCCACCGCTCGACCCGCTGCCCTGTGAAGAGCAACGGAAACGCCAGCATCGCCACCGCTATCATAATCGGAATGTCAAAGGAGATCGCATCGTTTGAAACCGCTATCCCGTCGGGTGTGATGATGCTGGCCAGGCCAAGCACCAGGAGCATATTGAAGATATTGCTCCCAATGGCATTGCCCACGGCAATATCGCGGTGTCCCCGCAGGCTCGCGGTGGCCGAGGTTGCCAGTTCGGGCAGCGAGGTTCCCACGGCAACAATCGTCAACCCGATAACCAGCTCCGACAGGCCAAACAGATTGGCAATGGCCACGGCCCCATTGACAAGCCAGCGCGAGCCAATCGTCAACATCACCACGCCAGCAGCAACCAGTCCGACATCCAGCAGCAACCGCAGGGGGTTGCGTTCCGGCTTGTGTTGTGTTCGATCGGTGTTCCCGCTTTCTTGCCTTCGTTTTCTTTCCTTCTCGTTCTTCCGGTGGTTGTCCCTGCGGGTGACATAGGCCAGCCAGCCGGTATACCCAATGAACCCGCAGAACAATATCAGGCCGTCGAGCGTGCTGATCAGGCCATCAAGCCCCATCAGCAACACCAGCACCGACAGCCCCATCACAAGAGGCAGATCGAACCGCAGCAGTTGTGGCGCGACAACCAGCGGGCCCAACGAAGCTGACAATCCAAGCACGAGCAGGATATTGGCCGTGTTGCTGCCGACAACGTTTCCAATGGCAATATCGGAATGCCCGGCAAAACTAGCCATGATATTGGTTGCCAGTTCCGGCGCACTGGTGCCAAAAGAAACAATGGTCAGCCCGACTATCAAACTGGGGATGCCGATAGAGATGGCCAGGTGCGATGCGCCACGGACCAGCACCTCCGCCCCTACAATGAGCACAACCAGCCCGACAATAAACAGAATCAGTGTCACAGGGTCCATACCATCAGGCCCCCCCTCCGAACCGGTTGAGCGCAATCAACACCACAATAACCATACCGGCAAGAATACGGTAGATGCCAAAGGCAACAAAGCTATTTGTTGAAACATAGCGGAGCAGCCAGCCAATGCTCATCCAGGCAATGACAAGGGAGACAATCAGGCCGACCAGCAGGTAGCCCATATCGGAGAGCGAGAGGCTCTCGATACTGGTCAACAACTCAAACACCGTTGCTGCGCCAAGCGTGGGGATGGCCAGGTAGAATGAGAACGTGGTGGCCGTTTTGCGGTCGAGGCCTGCCAGCATGCCACCGACAATCGAAGCCCCGGAGCGGGATGTGCCCGGTATCATGGCGAGCACCTGGGCAAACCCGATGCCAAGAGCCTGGAGCAACGAGACCTGCTCTGGCTCGCGCACACGCGCCGGCAGCCACGCTCTGGGGAGCCGCTCAATGACGATGAGCACGATGCCCCCCACAATGAGCGCACCGGCAATGACCGGCGGCGAAAAGAGCACCGCTTTGATCCACGAATGCAGGAGCACGCCAATAATGGCGGCAGGCAAAAACGCAATAAAAATGGCCAGCCAGAACCGCTGCGTTGTCCGGTTGTGTACAACGGTCCGGGCCTGTGCCAGCAAGTCTCGCGCATAGAACCCGACCACGGCAATGACTGCTCCGAGCTGAATGAAAATCTCAAATGTGCCCTGCTCTTGTTCGCTCAAGCGAAAGCGCAGCAGGTCGGATGCAATGAGCAGGTGTCCGGTTGAGGAGATAGGCAAAAACTCCGTTACCCCTTCTATCACGCCAAGCTCGATGGCTTTCCACCAGCCTGTTTGTGCAAACCCCACGAGGGCCAGCCCGACCATGAGCACCTCAATGATACCAATAATAACCAGGAAGCGATGGCCCCGCAGCCGGGCCAGCATGCTCCGGCCAGAAGGGGGTTTCTGTTCTGTCATGAAATGTTCATCTCCTCTCCCTGGAGATACCAACGCTCTCCGGGGTACAATGATAAATGATAAGCGATTGACCAGAATCTGGTGTCACATCCCAAACTCAAGCCGACGAATGAGCGCAATAGGCAGGTTTGCCGCGTACATCTTTTGCTGCGTCCGCGCAATGTCATATTCGACGCGATGGAAGCGGATGGTCCCTTCGCCCGTGTCAAGCACAGCGTAGGCCGCCCGTGCGTCGTAGTCTCGCGGCTGGCCCACACTGCCAGGGTTGATGAAGTATCGTCGGTCGTCGCCCAGGTCTATCACCGGCGTATCGCTCGACAGGAACCGTTCACAGTTGCCGTCGGCATCGAAGCGAAAACCCAGTTGAACATGGGAGTGGCCAATCAAGCAAAACTGTGTCTCAAAATAGCTTGCGTTGGCGATGGCCTGTTCGGGAGACATCAGATATTCCCACACTGGCTCACGGGGGCTGGCGTGTGCAATAGTAAAGCGTTCATCCACCTGGAGCATGGGGCTAAGGTTTTTTAGCCATTCAAAGTATTCTGGCTTGAGTTGCTTTCGATTCCAGATATTGGCGGTGCGAGCATCGGGGTTAAAATCGTCCAGGTCCAACTCTCCAATGCAGGCCAGGTCGTGATTTCCGTTGATGGCAATGTCGGACGTTTCAATCATTGCCTCAGTGCATTCATTCGGGGCCGGTCCATAGCCAATGGTATCTCCAAGACACCACAATGCATCGTAGCTTCCGGCTGCATCAAAAACTGCTTTGAGGGCAACATCGTTGGAGTGGATGTCGGAGATGATCAAGATTCGCATAGTATAACCAGTTCATTTCTTTCTCATAGTGATTGTCTCAGTGATTGTTTCAGTGATTGTGTAATCGTTCAGGGCCCCCACCTGTCCTCCCCCCGCCAGGGGGAGGGATTGGGAGGGGGGCGCACCCGCATCGGAGCAAGCGAGACGCTTGCGCTCCCAGGCATCAGGGATTGCCCAAACACCGTGAACGCTTACGTAATTGTCATTGACGCAAAGAGTATCAAACTCTATAATGCATTCAGTCGTTTTGTAGGGCATATCGCAGGTGCCACCGTGTCGGGCCAGAAGGACTGATAGAAGGCCCGGTAGGAGCCTTGTGATATGTCGCCGGGAGCATACCCATTTGATGAAACCAGAACAACACTGCCCCCACCTGGGGCTGAAGCAGAACCGTTCCATTCGTTTTGCTTCCCCAACTCCTGAACATCGTTGCTATGTCACGGGGAAAGCCCAGGACATACCAGTTGATCAAAATGACTATTGTCTCTCTTCTTCCCATGTTCATTGCCCATTATACATGGGATTAAGCCTGCCTTCAATGTCGCAGCCGGAGGGCCAGGGTCAGGCCCCCCCCACGCTGCCACGGGGAGGGATGCGCCGCTGGCTCAGCGAACTTTCGCCCCGCGACCAGGCTATCTACGCGATTTTGCTGGCGGTTCTGCTGGTTATCATCGGCCTCTATCTCGTTATGGGTATCCAGTTTCTGGCTCAAACCGGTACGCCTGCGCCGGTTGTTGCAACATTCACGCCAACAGCAACGCTGACGCACACGCCGACACACACGCCAGCAGCAACACCGACGCACACGCCAGGAGCAACACCGACGCACACGCCAGGCAGTGTACCAACAAACACGGTTCCCATCAGCCCGACGGGGACCCTCACGGCAACCGTAACCGTAACCGTAACGATGCTGCCCCATACCCCCCGGCCCGCGCCCACCGATACCAATACGCCTACCAATACGCCCGTGCTCCCTGCGCCCACTGATACACCGGCCCCGCCGACACCCATTCCGCCGACCCCCATCCCACTCCCCACCTCTCCTGATACGCCGGTCCCGCCCATTTCGCAAGAGTATCTCATGCTCTATTTTGCCGATGCCACGGGCACGTTGCTTGTTCCCGTGGTGCGGATTTCGCAAGTGGAGGCAAAGCAGGTGGCCACGGCGGCAATGCGCGAACTGATAGCCGGCCCCCCGCCCGACCTGCGCCGGCTTGTCCCCGCCGATGTCAATATCCTCAGTATGCAGCGGGAAGGCGATATGATCATTGCCAACGTTGACCGACAGCCGGGCGGTGAGCAGAGTTTGCGAGCAATTGCCCTCACGCTTACGGAGTTCCCTGGTGTCACCAGGGTGCAGATGCTGGTCAACGGGGTACCGGTGGGCATAGGCGGCAACAACGCGCCCATCTACCGCCCGGTGCTCAATGTGGATAACCCCTATGGGTTGCCGACAACGTTTGAGAGCGGGACACGCTTCTTGCCGCTCTATTTTCTTGGAGCGCAGGGAAACTACATTCGGATAACCCGTCTGGTGCCGGAGACACTGGAGACGGCCCGTAAAACGGTTGAGGAACTGCTGGCCGGCCCGGGCCAGTACAGCGACATCCTGTCACGTCCCATCCCGGCGGGCACACAGCTCCGCGACATTGCGAAAGGGGAGAACAACAGCGTGATTGTAGACCTCTCGCACCATTTTGCTTCGGCAGATAATCGCGATGCTGCGCTCCAGACGCTCGTCCTCTCGCTGACCGAACTTCGCGGCAGCGGGAGCACGCCAATTTTCCGGCGGGTGCAGGTGCGTGTCGAAGGACGGGCCCTCTCGGAATACTGGGGCAATGGCTATACGGGCCCGTTTGAGCGTATTTTGCTAAACGCGGAGTAGCTGCACCATGCTACTGAGCTGTCACCTGGCTGAATGGCACGGGAGAAAAGACCAGCACAAAGATAATCAGCGCGAAAATAGCAAGGGCCTTCTGCCACCGTGTGAGCGTGACAACCTCGTTGAGCAGGGGGGCACGATGCTGCCCAAGAACCATGATCAGGACTGACCAGATGATCCAGCCATACCAGTTCAAAACGAGTCCCATAATCAGCAGGATAATGGCAATAACGACCGTGACCCGTGTGGCAATGTGTGGACCCACCAGCGCATAGAGAATATGTCCCCCGTCGAGTTGCCCCGCCGGTATGAGGTTGAGGCCGGTGACAAGCAACCCCACCCACCCGGCAAACGCCACCGGGTGGAGCGAGACATCCTCTCCACCGCCCGGTAAAAACTTGCCAAACATCAACCACTTCATCCCCGCGTAGAGCAGCGAGTTTCCCTCCAACCAGAAGGGCGGCTCCGGCGAGATGATCTCCGAGAGGGCCAGACCAATGAGCAACACAGGAATAGCCACCACTAACCCGGCCAGCGGCCCCGCAATGGCAATGGCAAACAGGGATCGGCGGTCTGGCGGCGGCTCCTTCATCGAGATAAATGCGCCCATTGTCCCGATGGGGCTGAAGGGCATCGGAATGAAAAACGGGTAGCTGACTGCCACACCCTGCCGCCGCGCCACCAGGAAATGCCCCAGTTCGTGAGCCAGGAGAATGGCCAGGAGCGCACCGCTAAAGGCCAGCCCAAGCCCCACGTTGAACGTGATGCTACCGCCCTCTTCCGTTAGCCCCCCCACAAACATGGTGGAAATGATGGTGATGACAAAGAGCAAAACAGCCAGCCATAGCCGCGAAGGTTTGATCTCCAGGGTGCCAGGAATAGCCACAACCTCCACCCCTTCGTGCTCCTTTCGGAGCAGCGTCGTGTAGCCCGATGCGCGAAAATGGTTCGACAGGTAGGCATAGGCCTCTTCGGCCCCGACCCGCAGATGGCCCAGGAGCCGCAGCGTCCCTGGCGTTCGCGCCGCCGGTGCTGGCTCCACCTTATTCACGTCCATAACCTCAACCGCTATGGTCCGCAAGATCTCACCGCGTATCATCATCTCGTATGTTTCAGCTTGCATAGGGTGTCCTCAGTTTGCTATACAATGGAAAATATCGTAATCGTTCAGCCCCACCTGTCCTCCCCCCAGCGGGGGGGAGGGATTGGGAGGGGGAGTTTTGCCCGCGATCTCAGAAGCGATACTCCTTTTTCCGTGTTCTGAAGGATTATATTCGTCCCCCCCCCTGAACGATTAAAATATCGCTTCTCTTCGTGCAGGCACCGTGGCCAGCACATTTCTTATCTTCTTCATCTGGTTTTCATCATACCACAATGATTGCCAAACGATTTCTAAAAGACCAGAAATGTGCTCGTTCAGGGGGAATAAATATGTAATCATTCAGCCCCCCCACCTGTCCTCCCCCCAGATGGGAGGAGGACAGGTGGGGGGGCCGCCGTCCATATCGGGGCAAGCGGGACGCTTGCGCTTCCCAGGATTTGCCCTCAAACGTGAACACATACGTAGGGGGCGGGCTTTGTGTGCAGGGTGCCTTTGTGGTACTATGCCGATAGGGACCTGAGCATTACTCAGGGAAATTTTCAGGTACTGGTAAAGGAGGAAACAGCAATGGCAGCAGAGCAGGATATGTACAATCAGCAACCAGGTGAGCGAATTGACCTGCCCGAACCGCCAGTCATAGACCGCGGCAAGGGACGGAATGGCATGGAATACGAGATTATTGGCTCCACCCTGCAAGCCGTGGTCATCCGGCTGCCGGAGGGCCAGCAAATCTTTTCGGAGCGCGGTGGGATGAGCTGGATGACCGAACACATTGATATGCAAACCAACGCCGAAGGGGGCATTGGCGGCATTTTCAAGCGTGTGTTTTCGGGCGAATCTATTTTTATGGTCACGTTCACCTCGCAGAGTGGGACGGGACTGATCGGCTTCTCGGCGGAGTTCCCCGGCAAAATTATTCCGCTCAATCTGGGCGAGGGGCAAAAGATGATTTGCCAGAAGGACGCTTTTATGTGCGCCGAACGGAGCGTCACGCTGGATATTCACTTCCGCAAGAAGCTAGGAGCGGGGTTGTTCGGGGGCGAAGGGTTTATTATGCAGTCGCTCACGGGGCCGGGCGTGGCTTTTGTCGAGTTGGACGGCGAGATTGTTGAGTATACGCTGCGGCCCGGCGAAGTGCTCAAGGTGGACAGCGGGCATGTGGCAATGTATGAGCCGACGGTTGATTTTAGTATCGAGATGGTCAAAGGGTTTAAGAATATGCTGTTTGGCGGCGAGGGGTTGTTTTTGACAACGCTGCGCGGGCCGGGGCGGGTCTGGCTCCAGACAATGCCCGCTATCAACCTGGCCAAGAAGCTGGCAAACTATATGCCGAGCGCGGGCGGCAACAAGAGCAGCGGATTCTCGTTTGGCAGCGATTGACACCAAATTCGGATGATCGTATCATTGCCCTCACCCCCGCCGCTGACGCGGCACCCCCTCTCCCGGCTGGGAGAGGGGTCAGAGGGGAGAGGGAGGGATAGTTTGTGTGTTTACCCGGAGATGGTATGACAGGCGAATCTGATATGCTCCGAGATCTCATGCCCGATGTGTTTTGCCCAAACGAGCGAGAGCTTATCTTTCCCCGCACGGTGCGCTACTACGAGCAGGTTGGCTCAACAATGGATGTGGCGCGGGAGTGGCTCCAGCAGTCCGCTCCCGACGACATCCCGTTGCTTGTTGTGGCCGAAGCGCAGGAGACGGGGCGGGGGAGGCAGCAGCGGCGGTGGGTGGTGCCGGTGGGGAGCGCGGTGCTCTTTTCGCTTGCGCTTCGCCCGGCCTGGCTCGACCCGGCCCACGCCCCCGCGCTCATCTGGATGATGGGTGTGGCGGTGTGCGAAGCGATTGCCGAAGCAACAGGCCTGGCCCCACGCCTCAAGTGGCCCAACGATGTCCTCCTGCTCCCTGAAACCAACACCCCCCCGGCCAAAGTTGCCGGTATCCTGCTGGAGGCGGGTAGCTCGCAGCAGCGGGTTGAGTGGGCCATCATTGGCTGTGGCATCAACGTAAACGCCGCCCCCCCCCCGGACATCACCCCGCGCTACCCCACCACCTGCCTTGCCGCCGCCCTGGGCCGCCCGCTTGACCGCTCGCTACTCCTGCGGGGGGTGCTGGCCCGCCTGGAACACTGGTATATCGCGCTGGCGGGGAGAGAGCGGGAAACGTTGTTTGCGCGGTGGCGCGGGTTGTTGCACACCATCGGGCAGGAGGTGACAATCCAGACTGCCGAAGGGGTCATTGCTGGCATTGCCGAAGGTGTGGAGCCATCGGGTGCGCTGCGGGTGCGCGATGGCATGGGACACCTGCATACTATTGCGAATGGCGACGTAGGCTGAGTGGAAAAAACCGCACGCATGACGCAAACATCACGGCCATCACGGCCATCGCGGGGCAGCAGCGTGGCCATTGCCGCGCTTTTCATTGCCGTGGGCAATATCGCCAGTCGCGTGCTTGGTCTGGGGCGCGTCTCCGTCATTGCCTACTTCTTCGGGCGCAGTCCCGACGTAGACGCATACACCGCCGCACTGACTGTACCGGTCACGGTATATGATTTGCTCATCAACGGGGCCATCAGTGCGGCCCTCGTGCCGGTCTTCAGCGAATATGCCGAAGGGGACGAGCGCGAATTCTGGCGCATCGTCTCCAGCGTCATCAACATTGCGCTGCTGGCCCTGGCTCTCCTTGTCGGGTTGATGATCTGGCAGGCCCCGCTTGTCGTCAGCCTGCTCATCCAATCGTCTCGCCCGGAGCTACGCCCCCTCACCGTTCTGCTCGTGCGAATGATGCTGCCCGCCGTGCTCTTTATGGGCCTGTCCGGGTTGATAACCGCGGTGCTCTATGCACGACGCACCTTTCTGCTGCCGGCCTTTGCCGTGGCAACATTCAATGCCGGCATCATTGCGGGGGCCGTGCTGTTTCATTCCACGCTCGGTCTGGCCAGTCTGGCCGTGGGGATGACCATCGGGGCTTTGGCACAGGTGTTGCTCCAGGTGCCGGGGTTGCGCGGGTTGCGCTATCGTCCCACACTCAGCCTGAACCATCCGGCGGTACGGCGCATTTTGCGGCTCTATGCACCTGTTGCAATGGGTATCAGCTTTTCCGTTGTTGGCACCGTCATAGATCGCTGGCTTGCATCGGGGTTTGAGACGGCCCTGATTACCATGATGTATGCCACAACGCTCATCCAGTTCCCGCTCGGTCTCGCTGCGTCGGCGGTGTCGCTGGCCGTGCTCCCCACGCTCTCGCGGCTCGACGCAGCCGCCAGCAGCGAACCATTCCGGCGCATGCTGGCGATGGGCTTGAAGGTTGTGTTGCTGCTGGTGCTGCCGGCAACGTCTGGACTGGCCGCGCTCAGCGGCCCCGTGACAGCCCTGCTTCTGGAGCGCGGGGCCTTCGAGATGCAGGATACGCAGATGACAGCAACGGCTCTGCTCTTCTACCTGCCCAGTCTGCCCGCCGCCGCCGTTGACCAGGTGCTCATTTTTGCCTTCTATGCCCGCAAAAACACCCTGACCCCCAACCTGGTGCAGGGGGGAGCAATTCTCATCTACCTGCTGACCGCGCTCCCCCTCCTGCATTTCACCCAACTGGGCTTTTTGTCGCTGGTCATTGGCAATTCGGCCCAGTGGATTGGGCACGCCCTGCTGATGCTGTGGCTGCTGCAACGCCAGATGTCGCTACGGGGGCTGCGGCTTGGCGAAGCGGTGGGCAAAGTTTTTGTGGCCAGCGTCGTGATGGCCCTGGCGGTATTCTGGCTCTCCGCGCAGATTGCCCCGCTGGTGTCGGGTCTGCCCGGCGCGCTCCTGCTGCACCTTGCCGTAGCGGGTGGGGCGGGCTTGCTCATCTATGGGGGGCTGTGTGTGCTGTTGCGGGTCGAGGCAACTGGCTTTTTTGTCGAGGCGGTGCGCCGCCGGGTAGGGGATAGGGGATAATACCAAAGCCGGTATGATACCATGTTCGCCTGAACACTTAAAAAAACCACAAAGACACAAAGGGCACGAAGGCTTTGTGAAAGGGGTTCCCTTTGTGTACTCCGTGCCTTTGTGGTTAAACTATCTATCCGGTTTTGGTATGAGCTACGAGCATCAGGGAGTGGGCGCATCTTCTGCTTCCCGACGTGCGTGGCTCTGTTTTACCCCAAAATTCGGATACACCCGCCCCCATCCCCCATCCCCCATCCCCGACCCCTGATGTATCACTCCGCTTGCAGAGGAATGCGAAGCTCAACCGTTGTCCCCTCGCCGGGGACAGAGCGCATCCGGAAATCGGCCCCGATAAGCCGGGCCCGCTCTTTCATATTGACCAACCCCAGGCTCCCCCGTGAGTTGTAGCTTGCCTCAATTGCCGCAAGATCAAACCCCTTGCCGCGATCGCGCACGCTGGCCACTAGGTGTCCCTCTTCCTCGTAAAGATAGATAGTTATCTCCGGGGCTTTGGCGTGCTTGCGGGCATTATTAACAGCCTCTTGAATGATAATGAACGTGGCGGCTTCGGCTTCGTGGGGGATGCGGGGCACGCTAGAGGGGGCTTCGAGCCGCAAGCGGGTATCGCGGTCCGAGGGGTCGCGCCAGCGCGAGACATACTGCTCAAGCGTCGAGAGCAACCCCTGGGTTTCCAGACCAAGCGGGCGCAGCTCAAAGAGCAACGTCCGGATGTCGTGCATCGTTTTGAGTACCAGGTCCGCGAGAATATCCAGTTCGCCGGGCACCCGTTCGGGCATGGCAACCAGCAACTTCTTGACAAACTCGATATTCATTGCAATAGCCGTGAGACTCTGCGCGGGGCCATCGTGCAAATCTCGCGCTATTGCGTGGCGGACCTCCTCTTCCTTCGAGAGCAGGCGGTCGCGCTCCTGCTTGAGCACGCGGTAGAGCCGTGCATTCTCAATGGCAATGCCTGCTTGCGAGGCAAGGGTCATCAACAATTTAACATCCGGCTCGGAAAACCCATCCGGGTCGCGCTTATTGAGCAGTTGCATCACACCGATAATGCGGTCTTTGACGCACATTGGCACACACACAAGCGAACGGGTGACAAAATCCACCTCGCGGCCAATGCCATTGTACCAGCGCGGATCTTGCTCAACATCGTTGACAATCTGGGGAATACCGTGGGTTGCAACCCAGCCGGCAATCCCCCGGTCGGCGGGCATCCGAAGTTCACGGGTTTCATCAAGAATCTGCACCACCAGCTCGTGGGACTCTTCATCCAGAATGAAAATTGAACACCGTTCGGCATCCACCACAAGCGGGGCCTGCCGTTTAATATCATCCAGGAGGCTGTCAAGATCCAGGTTGACAGACAACGATTGACCAACCTCGGAGAGCAGTTTAAGTTCACGCAAGTCGCGTTCGGCTCGTTGAAGCATTGCCAATTTATCTGCCTCCCCCCCAATGGCCCGAACCAGCAGCAGCATCAAATCTTCTTCAGATTTGAACATTGTTGCACCACTGGTGTACTTATCGTTTGTATCTTCGACAACCAGATGCAAAAGACCGACCCCCTGCCCACTGTTGCGGAGCGGAAGTTCAAGCAGGTCTTTGCCGTTTTCCAACGAATAGCAGCCAACCGCTGGCTCGTTGCCGCCATCCTGACGACGCTGATAGCCAGTTCGGGCCTGCTCTATCATCACCCGTGCCTCTTTGCTAAGCGGACCATGCTCAACAGCAATGACTTCATTGTGTGGAGAAAGATAGAGCAGGGCCCCTGCATGGGCCGGCCAGAGTTCCACCAGCCGTTCAAGAGAGGATCGCAATAATTCACTGACATTGTGGTGCCCACCAGCCATCAATAGCTGGGTCAGCGTCTGGAGTTGGGTTTGATCTAGTGTTACAGTAGCCATAATAACCTCGCACGGGTGTGTAGCGAATATGCGCTCCATGTGGTACAATTGCCCCCTATAGGCCAGGGCAGGGTCTTCAGACATTCCCCCATGGGGAAGATTGCCTGAAACTCCCAACCTTTTGGGGTTGGAATTTGTCACATAGGACACCATATAGTATAAATCAAGCACGCTATTGACACAAGGGCCTGCCACGAAGCCACGAAACCATGAACCGCTTGAAGACAGGGTAGAATGATGCGTTTATCATCTGTTGGTCAATAGTATTCTCATCACTGGACCTCACATTGTATCCTATTCTTTGCCGCCTTGCAATGGCCTGTTTTTCGACCGCAAAAATATCTGGAGGATCAAGATATGAAAATACGATTTATTGAACCACGCTCACACAGTAACAATGTCTATGACTACATTCCGCTCCCCCGCCTGGGGCTACCGCTCATGGGAAAAACCCTGACAAACCTGGGTCACGAAGTGAAAATCTATGTTGAGGTGCTGGCTCCGGTGGATTGGGATGATCTTATGCAGGCCGACCTGATAGGGTTCTCGACAATTACGGGCACGGTGTCGAACGCCTACGCGATGGCCGATAGACTACGTGAGCAGGGAAAAGTCGTCGTCTTTGGCGGCTCTCATGTCACCTTCTTGCCCGAAGAAGCCCTGGCCCATGCCGATTATGTGGTGCGAGGGGAGGGCCACACCACCATCGTTGACCTGGTCAACGCACTGGAGCAGGGTGGCGATATGTCCACCATTGCCGGGTTATCCTACCACGGTCCGGATGGCCCTCTCCACACCCCCGACCGCGGAAACTGCGATCTCGACACCTTTGCATCCCTTCCCTGGCCAGACACCACCCTGATTGTCGGACACGAGAAAATTGGAACCATTCCTGTGATGACCCAGTGGGGGTGCCCCTTCGATTGCAACTTCTGCTCCGTAATCAAGATGTTCGGGCGCAGGGTTCGTTCTCGTCCCATTGAAGATGTCCTCAATGAGCTAGAAGCCATACCTCCAGAAAGAAGAGAGGTTTTCTTTTACGATGATAACTTCGTGGTCAACAAAAAACGAACCAAAGCCCTGCTCCGAGGGATGATCGAGCGCAACCTGAAGGTTGCCTGGTCTGCCCAGATGCGGGCCGAGACAATCTACAAAAACCAGCGCACCGGCGAATGGGATACCGAACTCCTGGAACTCATGCAAGAATCTGGCTGCAACTGGGTCTACGTCGGCTTCGAGTCAGTCAACCCGGAAGCCTTGAAAGAGTATAATAAGCGTCAGACGGTTGAGCAGATTGCAGAGAGTATCAAAGCCTTTCACGCCTATCGCATTCCCATTCATGGGATGTTCGTGCTTGGTTGCGATGCCGACACCCCCGAAACCATTCGTACAACCGTTGACTTTGCCATCGAACAGGACATTGATACCGTGCAATTCCTGACGATTACTCCATTTCCTGGCACAGAGTTCTATCAGCAGATGAAAGACGGAAACCGTATTATCTCCGATGACTGGTCGCGCTACGATGGGCACAGCGTCGTTATTCAGCCAGCCCAGATGTCTCCCTACGATCTCCAGATGGAAGCCCTGCAGGCCATGCTACGGTTCTATTCGCCGCGGCGGGCCTGGTCTATGCTCTTCCGGAATGTGCGGCGGGACCTGCCGTTTTTGCTCAAGCTGTTTTTGCGCGAACGTGGCTTGCATATCAAACTTCCGCACATTGCCTGGATGTCGCTGCACCCATCGCAATGGCTCAAGGCTGCTGCTGCACTCCAGAAAGCCATGGATCAAACCAAATGGCGGCAACTTCGCAGTATTTTCATTGTTCCCGCGTTTCGCAGCTATGCGTATACCCACATCAAGGAAGCCTTGAAACAACCCGAAATCCAGATGCATATCTCAATGTTAGGCTCTGCGAAGAAATAAGGTGATCAGGTTGAGTTGAACAAAACAGGAATGAGGACAATGACCGAACTCGAACCCGACAGCTACGACAGTCCCTGGAAAGAAGCCCTGGAATACTGGTTTGAGCCATTTATGGCTTTCTTCTTTCCCCAGGCCCACGCGGAGATTGACTGGGAGCAGGGCTACGAGTTTCTCGACACCGAACTCCAGCAGATTGTCCGCGATGCCGACCTGGGGAAGCGACTGGCTGATAAGCTGGTGAAAGTGACGGTCCACAATGGCAATGAGGCCTGGCTCCTCATTCACATTGAGATTCAGGGGAAGCAGGAGATCCTGTTTGAGCAACGTATGTACATCTACCACTACCGCATCTTTGACCGCTACAACCGCGAAGTGGTCA
This sequence comes from Chloroflexaceae bacterium, assembly GCA_034436975.1. Lineage (GTDB taxonomy): Bacteria > Chloroflexota > Chloroflexia > Chloroflexales > Chloroflexaceae > JAAUSY01. The sequence continues at coordinate 7,570 of DAOTUE010000147.1, read as the reverse complement.
GCCTGGCTGTTCTGGGCGATGAGCAGGAGAACTGGCGGCCCGATTGCTATGCTCGTGAGAGATGGGGGTGCTCCCTGCGGTTCTGCTTCCCGATGGCGAAGTTGCTGGACTATCGGCAGCAGTGGGCTGTGCTGGAGGCAAGCCGCAACCCCTTCGCCACAGTGGTGATGGCCCACTTGAAAACCCAGGAGACCCGCCGCAACACAGCGGAACGCAAGCAGTGGAAGTTTGCCATAGCCCGGCGGCTCTACGAGCAGGCCTACACCCGTGAGGAGGTTTTGCAGTTGCTGCATTTTCTAGACTGGATGATGCGGTTGCCAGTGGAGTTGGAAAAACAGTTTATCCAGGAAATTGAAGCGTATGAGGAGGCACAACAAATGCCATACATTACCAGTTTTGAGCGTTTTGCGGTGCAGCGAGGCCTGGAGCAGGGGTTGCAAGAGGGGTTGCAAGAGGGCATCCTGGAAGGGATCGCCCTGGCCCTGGACCTTAAGTTTGGTGAAGCAGGCACGCCCCTGTTTGCAGAGATCCGCCAGATCAGGGATGTGGACCTTCTCCGCACAATCCACCGCGCCATCAAGACCGCCGCCACCCCCGACGATTTGCGGATACTCTACCAGCACCAGCAGACGAACAACGAGCATGGGCCATCGGAGACTGGCGGGAGGGCTACCTGAACTGTCCCATTGCTATGCTGCTACTCTCGCTGCACAAGGTACGTGGTCTTTTCGTCCTGATGGCGAATTGCCCAGGCAGGGTCTTGCGAGACCAGGCGGAGCAACCCGGCCTGGTCCTCGTTGTCAAGCAATAGGCCATCGAAACGATATTTTTCGAGTATCTGCGGCACATTGTGGCCCGTGCTGAGCGCAATGTAATCAAGCCACTGTTCCTTCGGGTAGAGTTCGATGCGCGGGTCGGCAAATACGGGTTGCTCTGGCGCGGCCCATATCAGGTAGCTTCCGTAGCTCATAGCATGGAAAAGCCGCTCCGGGCGGCGTGGGTCCTCGCGCAGAGCCGCCACAGCCTCAACCGGCGTATCGGGCGAAATAAGCGCACCAAGAACCGGCGGCAACCCCAGAAGCGGCTTGACCCAGGGCAGGCCGAGCACCAGCAACACCGCCAGTATTCCCAAGAAACCAGCATTGATACTCCGCACCCCCTGCGAGCCGGGGCGGTTGCCGCTTCTTTTTTCCTTCGTCGGGTCCCTGGCCACATCGGCTTCTTTTTCGGGGCGTATCATGCCGGCTATCTGTCCTATCAGGAGCGGCGCAGCCACCATCCCGAACCATACGACGTTTCGAGAAGCTCCCAGAGCCAGCCACAAGAACGCGACTGCCAGCAGCATATCAAGCGGGTCGGGTGGGCGGCGTGCATAGGCCAGCACCACCCCACAACCGATGAGAAAGGCAAAGAAGAGGGCCCCACTTGTGTCGCGGATCGTCGGCGGGGCCCACTCTGTCACCAGGTTGGTGACAGCCGATGTGCTAAGCAGATCACGCACATAGCCAAGCACGCCGATACCCCGCGGATTGAGCAGCATCGTTGCCGCCGTTATGCCCCCCCAGACGAAAAGTTGCCGCAGGTCGGGGAGGGGATGATCCGTTGCGCTATCGGGGGTACGGCGGCGACGAGCCAGCAGGAAGGGTCGTCTTACCGCCTCAACGATAAATGTGAACGCAATGAGCCCCCCCCCAAGCACAAACGAGCCATGCAGGTTGACCCACCCGATCATCAGGAGCGGCAGGAGCCAGAGTCGCGCCCCCCCCCGCTCCCGTTGCGGGGTGCGCCACGTATCCAGCACCAGCAGAAACGCCACGAACAAGGGAAACGCATAGGTTTGCGGGCGGACATTCCAGTTGTCGAATGAGATAGGCATAATTGCCAGCAACAATATCCCAACACTCAACCGCACCATCCCAGTCCGTCGGATGCAGAGCCAGAGCAGCAACCCATAGGCCAGCGCAACCACGCCCGCCTGCACCACCAGCAACAGCGGGACTCCGCCCAGTTTATGCAGCTCATACATCGCCACCTGCGCAAGCCATCCCTGGTTGTAGAAGGGTTCACCTGCCTGCGTATAGGAAAATGTGTCCTCTCGCGGAATGGTGCCGCTCTGGACAATCTCGCGCCCCATCGCCATATGCCACCAGAAATCATGCGGGGGGATAGGGGTTAGCAGGGGGCGTAGGGCAACCAGCACAAGGGCAGCAATCATCCACACCTGATCGAGGGTGGGGAAGGGGCGAGGTTGTGAAGGGGTTATCTGGTGCGTCGCCATACCTCGCTCCGTTCATTGGCAAATGTCTGTTGCCAGCCATCCCCCAATCCGCTCATCGCCTCGGCCAGGCGTGGTTGATGCTGCCTGTCGAGCAGCACACACGCAATCATATAATCGTTGAGCAGCGGCTCAACTCTCCGCCCCTTTGTCAGGTCTACGTAGTCCTGCCAGAGCGACATGGGGTAGAGTTCAACCCGCGGGTCAATAAATACCTGCGCGTCGGGGTAGAAAGCCCAATCGAGATAGGAGCCATAGCCCATCTCGTTGAACAACCGCCCCTCGCAGGGCTGCGCTAGCAGGTGGTTGGTGGCCTGGACGGGCGTATCGGCACTGAAGAGCATCGGCGCGCCAGGAACATCGGCAAAGATGGCACGGTAGGGCTGTGGAAAAGGCAGCAGCGGCTTGAACCAGGGCTGGACCACCACAACCAGCAGGACAAGACTCCCGAAAATGGCCATATTGATCCCCATTCGCCATCCCTGCTCCCGCCGCAGAATGGGTTGTCCACCAGCGGGCGGGGTGGAGAGCACCGGGTGTACGGGGGCCAGCGATTGCGCCACAATGGGCATAGCCGCCATTCCAAACCAGATAACGTAGCGGATGCCCACAAACGCCTGCCATGCGACCCCACAGACAAGCAGAACATCGGTTATTGTCGGACGGCAGCGGGCAAGGGCAAAAGCAGCTATCAGAGCCAGGATTCCCAGATGGAAGAACAGACCGGCTAGCGTGCGGGTTGTGGGCGACTGCCACTCATTGATGAGGCTCTGACTGGGGACATCGCTCAGCAGATCGAGCACATAGCGAAATACCCCGATGCCAAGCGGATTGGCCAGCGCAGCAATAAACATCGCGCCCACAGCCAGCGTGAGGAGTTTCAGGCGGCTCCAGGTAAGCGCGTCGGGACGGTGCGAAAGGCAGCGCACCATCTCGCCCACAACAAACGCCCCCCCAACCAGCAACCCCAGCATAAACGCTCCATGCAGGTTGACCCAGAGGAGCATCATCAGCGGAAGGGCAACAAGCCAGCGGGGGGAGAGGTTCCCATCAACATAGCGACTCAGCAACGTTATCACCAGTACAAAGGGCACCCACGACCAGATCTGTGTGCGTGTTGTGAGATTGTTGATAGTCATTGCCGCGGCAAGCAATACAACCCCCGCGGCCAGTCGCCAGGACCCGCTCCGGCGTTTTGCCTCCAGCGCGACAAGCGCGAACGCCAGCAATCCAAGCATATTGCGGGCAAAGACAATGAGTGGTAGCCCCCCCAGACGGTAGAGCGCGAAGAACAACCATTCACCAAGCCAGCTCTGGTAGACAAAAGGGGTGTCGGCGGGAAGCGTCCATGCGAAGCGGTTTGTTGAGGGGATGCCCTCGCTGGCAATCAATTCGCCTGCTTTCAGATGCCACCAGAAATCATTGGGCGCGGTGGGCACCAGAGCGATAAACCCGCCAATGATACTGAGGGCCAGCACCACCCACAGATGCTCCAACCGAATGACTGGCAACCGCGCCGGTGTGGGACGCTTCTCTGCTGTGTTTGTCATAAGCACTCGCATCTCGACTTTTTGTTTTGCGGCAACCCGATACATCCATAGTGTATAATACCATGCAAGACAAGAATTCTATGGTACCCGAACTGCAAGCCCAGGAAAACCAGGAGAAAGATCAAACAAAGTTGAACAAGGTGATGATGAACGAAGAACACAACCCGGCACACCCGCCAGACCCGCCAAACACTAGTGATACAACCGATTGCACTGTCGTTATCCCCACCTACAACGAACAGGAGAACATTGGCGAAATTGTTCCCTGCATTCTCGCCTATCCGCGGTTTCGGGTGCTCGTTGTAGATGACAATTCGCCCGATGGAACCGGCGACCTCGTGCGGGAGATGTCTCGCACCGAGCCGCGTGTCGGGCTACTTTCCCGTGCAGGCAAACTGGGGCTTGGCTCTGCCTACATTGCGGGGTTTCGCCGCGTCCTCTCCGAGGGAGCCGCCTTCATCTTCGAGATGGATGCTGATTTTTCGCACGACCCGGCCTACCTCCCGCAGTTGCTCGAAGCAGCCGAAACACGCTACGACCTGGTTATTGGCTCGCGCTATGTGCCCGGCGGCGGCACCACCGACTGGGGCGTGGTACGTCGGTTCATCAGTCGGGGAGGCAATCTCTACGCTGGATTGATTCTTGGCCTGCCCATTGCCGATAGCACGGGAGGGTTTCGCTGCTACCGCCGCGACGTTCTCAAAACCCTCGATCTCGACGCAGTCCGCTCAAATGGCTACTCGTTTCAAATAGAGATGGCCTACCGAACGCTGCGGGCCGGCTTTCGCGTGGGCGAAACGCCTATTATCTTTCCCGACCGGCGCGTTGGCAAATCCAAGATGTCGCGGCGAATTGTTTTTGAAGCTCTTATCAATGTCTGGCGGCTTCGTTTCGGGTTGATATAGCGAGATATAGCGAGATATAGCGATAGTCAAGATGACCGATGGCGAATGGTGAATGGCAAGGAGGAATGAACACTATGGCCGGGGAAGAACTGGAGCAAAATATAGAAGAAGCTCTTGGAGTCTACCGTCAAGAGGTAGATCGGCTTCGGCGGGAAATGAGCGAAATAGATGTGATGGTTCGGCAAAATACAACTGACGTGGACAAACTGGCCCAGCGGGAGATTACCGTGGCCAACCGCGTCCGCGACCTGGAAGTAAACCTTGAGAAATATAGCAAAGCCGAGATAAAAAACTTCTACACAACCGCGCAAGAGGTCCAGATGCGTTTGCATATGATGCGCGCCCAGCTTGACCAGCTCAAAGACCGACAAAAAACCATGCAGGAACGATATGAACTGATTGAGGAATTTCTGGAACTCCTGGAAACCGCGCAGGGAATTGCTCCCACCCGCACAAACGGAAACAACGAAGAAGAACAACGAAGCGGTATTGACGATAACAATGATGTTATCGTCAATATCATCCAGGCGCAGGAGGAAGAACGTCGCCGCATTTCGTTGCAGATGCACGATGGCCCGGCGCAGTCTATGGCAAACCTGGTCCTTCGGGCCGAAATTTGCCAGCGGTTGCTCGAAAAAGATGCCGAACAGGCCCGCTCCGAACTGGCTGGACTCAAAACAGCCATCAACGCCATGCTCCAGGACATCCGCAAGTTCGTCTTCGACCTGCACCCGATGACACTTGAGGATCTGGGGCTGGTCCCGACAATACGCCGTTTCGCCGCTGAGTTTGGCGAGAAGAACAATCTGGAGGTCAATATCATGGTCAATGGGCTGGAGAGCCGAATGCCCATTCACTACGAGGTAACGCTCTTCCGCTTTATCCAGGAAGCCCTGAACAATGTGGCCAAACACGCGCAGGCCCACCAGGTGCGGGTGCTGCTCAATGTGTCGGAAGACATTCTCCAGATTATCGTGGAGGATGATGGCGAGGGGTTCCATATCAATGAGGTGCTCTCGGACGACAGCGGACGACGTAATCTTGGCATTACGGGCATGCGCCAGCAAATTGAAGTGTTGCTCCGCGGTGAGTTTGGCATTGAGAGTGCCATTGGCCGTGGCACGCGGGTTGCCGGAAATGTTCCTCTGAGCCTGAACTGATCGCCAGTGTTTCTCCGGGGTAACACGATGGGGACAAGAAAAACGTAATCGTTCAGGCCCCCACCTGCCCTCCCCCCAGCGGGGGGAGGGATTGGGAGGGAGACACACCCGCATCGGAGCAAGCGAGACGCTTGCGCTCCCAGGAATCAGGGATTGCCCAAACACCGTGAACGCTTACAGAAAAACAGAGGTACCATGACTGACCAGTACCAAGATCCTATTGCAACATTGCTCCCCTTCGTGTATACTACGTTATAGCTGAATAAGCAAATCCGAAATTTTTAAGGAGGTGAAAGTAATGCTGCGAAGTTTCTTTGCAAAGGAAGAAGGCCAGGGTCTCGTGGAGTATGCACTCATTCTGGTTCTTATCGCAATTGTTGTTATCGGTATTCTGACGCTGCTTGGTGGTAAAGTAAGCGAAGTATTTAGCGAAATTGACAGCGGTCTCAGCACCGAATAATACGGCTTTTACCAGAGAAGCAAAACGGGTTTGCCATATGGCAAACCCGTTTTTCGCTTCCTGAAAAAAACCTGGACAGAAAAAGCCCGTCGGTTTGAAACCGGCGGGCTTTTTAGATGTAATCGTTCAGGCCCCCCACCCGTCCTCCCCCCAGCGGGGGGAGGGATTGGGAGGGGAGAGCTTCGCCCACGATCTCAGGAGCGATACTCCTTGTTCTGAAGGATTATATTTATCCCCCCTGATACCAAAACCGGGTGTATAATGGAAGTATGAGACAATTACACATAACCCAACATTTGTCGGTTGAGGAACTGGAACAACGCCAGCGACAGACGGATGATCCCATCGAACGGGCCCACTGGCACGTTATCTGGTTACATGCCCAGGGACACCAGGTCAAAACCATTTCCCAGATGACCCCCTATTGCTCCAACTGGATTTATTCCATCCTCCATCGCTATGATAAAGACGGGCCCGATGGGGTCGGCGACCGTCGCCATCAGAACCCGGGGCAGGCTCCCCTCGTGCCGCCTGATGTCCGCGAAAAACTCGCTGCGGCCCTGGACGGTCCCGCACCGGACGGCGGCTTGTGGACCAGCAAAAAGGTCGCTTCCTGGTTGGCCAAAGAACTGGCGGTCGAGCACATTCATCCAGGTCGGGGGTGGGAACTGCTGCGGCAACTCGGCTATCGTTCCTATGTTCCCCGTCCTCGCCATCGCAAGGCTGACCCGGAAGCACAAGAGGAATGGAAAAAAACTCCCTGAGCAGATCCAGCAAATTCGGGATGCCCATCCGGACGTGAGGCAATGGGAACGCTGGACGATGGACGAACACCGCATTGGCTTGAAACCCATTGTGCGGCGCATCTGGGCAAGGAAAGGGAACGCCCCATTGTCACCGTCCACCACCGCTATCAGTGGCAGTATTTGTACGGGTTCGTGTGCTCAGAGCGTGGCGAAACGTTCTGGCTCATCTTGCCCACCGTCTCGGTGGAGGTCTTCAGTCAGGCCCTGGCGGAATTGGCACGGTTTCTCGTGGTCGGACCAGAAAAACACCTGATCCTGGTGCTGGATCAAGCCGGGTGGCATACGAGTGGGAAGGTTGAGATCCCAGAAGGGATGCATATCCTGTTTCAGCCCGCCTATGCTCCCGAAGTACAGCCAGCGGAGCGATTGTGGGAAGTCTCGGATGAGGCGTTGGCCAACCAGTGTTTTGACACG